>JBILLV010000118.1:0-25597 GCA_044375895.1 Polyangiales bacterium
CGCCCGCGCCTCGATCCCCGCGGGCCCCGCCGTCGGGAGCGCAGCCGCTTCGCTCTCCGTCAGCACGAGCACGGCCTCGTCGGGGTCGTAGTACCCCTGCGCCTCCGCGCCCACCAGCCGCGCGATCGCATCGCCGAGGTCAACCCCGTCGGGGACGATCCCGAGCGCGGTCGCGACGCGCGACTCCAGCACCTCCGCGTCGCCGGGCTTCGACGTTCGATCACGCTCGGCCCGCTGGTGCGCCAGCACCTCCGCCTGCGTCTCCACCCGCAGCGGAACCTCCCGCACGAACGATAGCCCCCGAATCGCCGCCGTCTCGCGGGCGAGCTCTCGCACGATGGGCGTCATCGCCCGCATCGGCGGTACCCGCGGTCGCTCGGGCGCCGCCGGGGGAGCTGCGGTTCGCACGCACGCCAGCAACCCCGCCACGAGCATCGCCACCTGTCGCTTCATCGCCACAGAGCCTACCGCGGCTGGCACAAAGCGACTCAGCGACCGCCCCGACTTCGCAGGGAATCGACGCGGCATCGCCTTTGCTGACACCATCGACCCATGAACCACCGCGTCACGGCCTTCCGTTCTCTCTTCCAGCGCCTCGTGCTCGCGGGCGTGGTCCCGATGGCGGGCTGCGGTTCGACGGTGATCACCCTCGGCGGTGACGCGGCGCCCGCGGACAGCAACCTCCCCGCCGACGCGAGCGACGCGACGCCCGCCGACGCCAGCGACGCGACGCCCGCCGATGGCCCCAACTGCGCGCGCCAGATCGGCCCCGACGACGCGTGCATGCAGGCCGTCACGTACCCCTGCAACGACGCCCCGCGCACCGCCACCGGCGACCCCGACTGCGAGACGATCTGCGTGGGCGTGGGGCCCGGCCGCGGAGCAGCGAGCTGCTTCCCCACCACCACCGACGGCGGACCGACGGTGTACCAGTGTGTCTACTGCGCCATCGGTCGCCGCGTGGAGGGCTTCGCGCCGCGGGAGAGCGTGGGCGGCGATGTCGTCGGCGACTACTTCGCCGCCGTGGCCCAGCTCGAAGCCGCCTCCGTGGTCGCCTTCGAACGCCTCGCCCGCGAGCTCGCCGCGTACGGCGCCCCCGCCGCGCTCGTCGCCGAGGCCCGCCGCGCGGCCGACGACGAGCGCCGCCACGCCCGCGACACCCGCCGCCTCGCGCACGACCGCGGGGCCCGCGTGGCGCCGCTGCCGAAGCTCGCCGGCGACGTGCGCTCGCTCCGCGCGATGGCCGTCGACAACGCCACCGAAGGGTGCGTCCGCGAGACCTTCGGCGCGCTCGTCGCGACGTGGCAGGCGGCCCGCGCGGCCGACGCCGACATCGCCCGCGTGATGGACGTGATCGCGCAGGAGGAGACGCGCCACGCGGCGCTGTCGTGGTCAGTGGCCGCATGGCTCGACGGCGTCCTCGCGGGCGACGACCGGGCGGCGGTGGCGACGGCGCGGGCGGCGGCGATCGACGGGCTGCTGGCCGAGCTCGCGACGCCGATCGATCCGGCGCTGGTGGCGAAGGCGGGGATGCCCGACGCCGACGCGGCGCTCTCGCTCGCGCGGGCGATGCTGCGCGAGCTGCCGACGGCGTAGTCGGCCAAAGCCTCGTGGCTGCGGTGCGAGATCGAAGCGACCAACCCCAGCCACGAGGCTGAGACGCATCGCCGCTACGGCAGGCGCATGCGGTGGAGGCCGATGGGCGGGTTGACGCCGGGTCCCGTCACGGGCGCGCCGCACGCCACGTAGAGGTCGCCCTCGACGATCGTCGGGATGTACATGCGGTGGCGACCGCCCACCAGAAGCTGCTCTCGGCGCTCGTCGAGGCGGTAGCCGTAGATGTTGGCCTCGCCGTCCGTCGCCATCACGTTGGGCGTCGTGTTGTTGCGGTAGTCCGCCCAGACGATCCATCGCCCGTCGGTGACGGGGCCGTACTGGTGCGCCGGCCGCTCGGGCGGGTCGTGCGTGATACGCACCGGGACGCGGTCGCGGAGGTTCATGTAGTAGACCTCCGGGTTGTTGGGGTTCCAGTGGTCGTAGCCGGGGTTGTCGCGCTGGTCCATCCACACGAGGTGGTCGCCAGAGATCCACGGGTTCCACTGCGCGGCGGCGTCGCGCGTGAGGTTCTCCAGCGCGCCAGTGCTGCGCGTGTAGAGCCACAAGTCGCCGCCGGAGACGTACACCAGCCGGTCGCCGCTGGCCCGCAGGTCGTAGGGGAGCTCGCCGTTCGCCAGCGTGCGGACGTCCTCGCCCTGCGTGCCCGACACGTAGAGCTGCGGCCCGCGGGGGCCGCCGATGAAGATCCACGCCAGCAGTTGGTCGGTCGCGGCGAACTCGAAGAAGCCGCCGCCCACGTCGGGGTTGAGGGGAAGCCCGTTGTTGCCACGCCAGAGCACGCGGCCCGCAGTGTCGAAGTGTTCGAAGCGGAGCACCGCAGCGTGCCAGCGGTCGTCCAGCAGCGCTGCGAACAACTGGTCACCGCCGCAGCGAATCCGGCCTCCCACCTCTACGCTGCCGTAACCCAACACGATCGTGGATCTGCCAGTCGCGGGATCGAAGCGAAACGTGTTGCTTTGCGAGTCGATGAAAAGAGATCGCTCGAACGTACAGAGCGAGGTGGCGTTGTTGGCGTGCATCCAGGTCGTGACGGGAGTCAGGTCCTCACACGGAGAGGGCGCCCCTGCGTCCGTTGCGCGGTCCGGCAAACGCCATGCGCTGCTGGCCCATACGGGAGGCGGCCCGGCGTCTTCAGGATCGCTTGATCGCTCGCTGCTTCCGTCCGAACGCGCGTCCGAGGCCAACTCGTCTTTGGTATCGAACGTCTCGCGAACGTCGAGGCACGTTGCTCCGTCGCAAAACGAAGGCGTCGGTTCGGGAGGTGCATTGGCGCAGCGACACCCGGCGAGGGTCAGCCATAGGATGACCCCCGCCATGTGGTGGAGCGCTCTCATCGCGGCGTGGTGCTCGATGCGGACGATGTGCGCGTCGCGGTGTCCATCTGGCGACTCTATCACCGGCCGTCGCCGCCGCGATCGTGCCCGCGCGCCTACGCGTCGCGGGCGGCCTTCTTCTTCGCCTTCTTCGCCGCGGCGCCCTTCTTCACCTCGGCCACCTTGTTCGCCGCGCGCTTCTTCGGCGCGACCGGCGCCGTCACCGCGGGCTCGTCGGCCTCCTCCTCCTCCGCCGCGTCCTCCTCCTCCGCCGCGTCCTCCTCCGCGACCGCATCGGTCGTGTCGTCGGTGGCCTCGTCGTCGGCCTCCTCCTCCTCCGCCACGTCCTCCTCCTCCGCGTCGACGTCCTCCGCCGCGCTTCCCCCCGAGGACGTGTCGCGCGAGAGCATCGTCGGCACATACGCCCCGAGCTCCCTCCCCCAGCGGAACCCCGCGATGCGCTCCACGTACCCGTAGCGCCGGGCCACCACCACGGCCATCCGATCGCGCGCGTCCGACGCGGCCACCTCGGCCTCGCTCCGCGCGTTGCGCTTCCCCACCCCCTTGGGCTTCAGGATGCGCTGGAGCTCGCTCCCGAGGTCGGCGGCCTCCTTCACGATGGCGGAGGTCACGGCCGTCACGCCGCGGGTGCGCGCGTGCTTGCCGCGGAAGAGCGCCGCGAGGGTGACGCAGCGGCGCGCGGTGGCGATCGGCCCGCGGCCCAGGGTCGCCGGGATCTCGTCGGGGCGCATCTGCCCCATGGCGACGAGCGCGGCCGCGCCGGTGTCGAGGGCGCGCACGAGCACGCGGGCCCGCTTGATCTTCACCGTCAGCGTCGGCGGCGTACGAACGAGCGCCGCGGCCTGGTCGGCGGTGAAGGCCAGCGCCTCGGCGGCGACCTCGGCCTCGCCGAGCCTCGCGTAGTCGACGCGCGGCGCGTCGGGCTGCGCGTCGAACCAAGGACGCTCCGCGACCACCGCCGCGACGCCCGTGCGCACGTTGTGGAGCACCACCCCCGCGCTGTACGGGAAGGTCTTCACCTCGCCCGCGTCGACCGCCTCGGCCTCCGCGCGGAAGCGCTCCCAGCTCGCTTCGAACCCGCTCACCTCCGGCGGCCCGTTGGACAGCGTGACCCCGGGGGTCAGCTCGGCCGGCAGCCATGACTTGCGCATCTCATTGCCCATTGCTCATCCGTCCTCCAGCGCGAACCGTCGCGCAAGGTGAGGTGTCGCACACCTCGCGGCGAGCCACCTATGTCCACGGATCGTGCGTTCGGAGCCCGGATTTCGGGGTCGCGTTGGACAGCGCGCTCGGGATGTGACTCGGTCGATCGCAGCGATCACGGCGCTCACTCACGGAGTGAGCACGATGATCGCTGCGATCGAGCCGCTCACTTACGGAGTGAGCACGGCGATCGCTTCGATCGACCCCTTCACTCACGGAGTGAGCGCCGTGATCGGATCGATCAAGGCCCGCACTTGTATTGCTGATCCCCCCCGTCGCCTCCCCTGCCAGCGACGCGGTTGACACACCCAACGCCTCCGTCGCACCCTCCATCACCGTGGAGTACGCGCTCGTTGCGCTCGTGGTGGCCGTCGGGCTGGTGGGCTTCTGGCGGCTTCGTGGCGGCCGTGCGGCCGTGGCGACGGCTCCGTGGACGGACTTCCGCGCGCCCCTCGTGCCGGGGTGGGTCGCGATCCCTCGGGGCGACTCGGGGCCCGCGCTCGGCCTCCAGGTGGCCTACCACGCGCCGGACGTCGGCGTGGTGGCGTCGTTCTACATCTACGACCACGACGAGAAGGACGTGCGCCGCGACGACGCGATCCTCCTGCGGGAGCTGGCCCGCGTCGCGACGGGCCTCGCCACGGCCATCTCCGCGGGGATCTGGGACGCGACGCGCGAGGTCAGCGCCCCGATGGACGCGGCCTTCGGCGGCGCGCGTTGGTTTCGCCAGCGGTTCGCCGTGACGAAGGAGGGGCGCGAGAGCTTCAGCGAGGCCTGGGTGACCACGCACAAGGGCTTCTACGTGAAGGTGCGAGCGACCTATGGCGGTGGCCTCACGGAGGCCGCCGTCACCCGCGTCGGCGTGCTCATCGAGGCGATCGGCGCGGCGACGAAGGCATAAAACGCGTGCTCGGCCACGCAGACGTGCGCCGTGCCAGACCGCGGTCAGCCCTCCGCGTCGGGCGCGTCGAGCTGCGCGAGGTCGCGCTCCGCGCGCTCCAGCTTGCGGGTCTGCGCGACCAGCACGCCGACGCCGATGATCGCCGCGACGCCGAAGCCCACCACGGCCCGCCAGGGCTCCGCGCTGTAGAGCTCCCACCGCGCGCGCAGCACGAAGGGCATCCAGCCCGCGACGAAGAGCAGCATGACCGCGGTGGTGACGCGCGAGAAGCGCAGCCAGCGCACGTCGGCGACGCGGCGCGCGCGGGCCAGCGCCGCGAAGGTGCGCACGTCGCTCCCGGCGGCCGACCACGTGCCTCGCCGCACGTGGGTGAGGTACCCCATCCACAGCGCGACGAAGACGAAGTTGGCCGAGGCCATCGCGACGAACCACGTCCCCCGCTGCCACCGCATCATCACCACGTAGAACACCACCAGCCCCACCGACCCGAGCAGCTCCAGCGCGTAGCCCAGCCACGCCCGTCGGGTCTCGCGGCGCGCCGCGGCGAGCATCTGCTCGGGCGCGGGCGCGGTGTCGCCGCCGTCTCGAAAATCCCGGGCCCACGCGGCCCACTCGTCGTCACGGCTCAAGGCAGTCCTCCCATCTGGGCGCGCAGCGCGTCGCGGGCGCGGCTGAGGCGAACGTTCACGTTGTTCACGCTGATCCCGAGCACGGCGGCGATCTCGTCGTGGGGGAGGTCTTCGAGCGCGAGGGTGATCACCTGGCGGTGCGACACCGGCAGCGCGCGGATCGCCTCGAAGAGCCGCCGCTGTCGCCTCCGCGCGTCGAGCGAGCGCTCCGGGTCGGGGCGATCGTCGGCCAGCGCATCGAGGGCGCCGTCCCCGTCGGGGTGCGGCCGACGCAGGCGCTCGCGCGTCGAGAAGTGCGCGCCCTGGTTGTGCGCCACGCGGTACACGAAGGTGCGCGCGCCGCACTCGCCGCGAAAGCTGGGGAGCGCCTGCCAGAGCGCGAGCGCGATCTGTTGCAGCAGGTCGTCCTGCTCGGCGGGCGCGTGGGCGTAGCTCGAGGCCACGCGGCGCAGCGCCGGGCCGTGGGCGCGCATCCAGTCGGTGAAGGTCTGCGCGCGCTCGGCGTGGGTCACGCCGGGCAGCGTCGCGGAGGGTGGGCGAACGACGTCATCCATCGATTCTCCATCAGTCCCGCGAGCGGGCGAAACCTTACATGACGGCGCGCCGGAGGGCGTGCGGATTGGAGCCTCCGGGCCGTTCGAAGGGGATCGCGCCGACGCGGAGCTCACGAGGTGCGCATCGGGTCGCGTGGCCTCCATCCCCCGCTCGCTATCGCTCGCGCGTTCCCCCTTCCTCCGCCGCAGGAAGCGGCAAAGGAAGGGGCCATCGACGCACCGTAGGGCGGCGACACGCAACCCCCGCTGGACCGCCGCTCCGCCCGGCAGCGTGGGTGCGGCGTCGGGGCAAGCGCGCACCGGCATCGGGCGACCGTACGGCGCATCGGGGCGACCGTACGGCGCATCGGGGCGACCGTACGGCGCATCGGGGCGAAGCAGTGGTGCAGTGTGAGGCACGTGTCGCCGCCCTACGGTGTGTCGATGGCCCCTTCCTCTGGCGCTTCCTGCGACGGAGGAAGGGGAAACGCGCGAGCGATAGCGAGCGGGGGATGGAGGCCCGCGAGCCAATGCGCACCGCGTGAGCACCGTGTCGGCGCGATCCCTCCCCTACCCCCGGCTCACGGCCCGCACGACACGAGGCTCGTCCACACCTGCGTCAGCCCCGCCCCCATCGCGCCGTACGCCACCACGAAGCCCGCGCTCGTCGCCCGCACCGCGATGTTGTGCGGAAACCTCAGCCCGCCAACGGTGAACGTCTGCCCCGTGAGGCGCAGCATGTCGGCCTCCACCACGAGCACGCGCAGCTCCCCGGGCGCGTCGTTGGCGCGCGGGTTGAAGGCCACCAGCACCGTGTCCCCACGGCGCGCGGCACCCATCCCGTAGAACGCATTCCCCGCCCCGGCGACGGTGGTGGGCCCGATCAGCATGCGGCCGTTCGGATCGACGCGCGCGAGTCGGAGCGCGGTGCCGCTCCCGCCGCGCTGTTCGGACCACGTGAGGAGCACCGCGCGCCCCTCGTCGCTCGCGCTCAACTGCGCGAGCGCTACGCCGGTGCCCTCCGTGCCGATCGTCTGCTCCGGTCCCACGGGGTTGCCGAGGAGGTCGAAGCGGCGCAGCGTGAGGCGTGATGCGACGGGGTCGTTCACAAGGGCGATGCGGAGGAAGGTGCCGTCGACGAACACGCCGCGCTACATCGAGCTCTCCGGCACCACCGTCGGCACCCCGCCGTCGCGCCGCACCCGCCTCCGTCGCGGCGCCTCCCACGACATCGAATCGACGGACCCCGTGCTGCCGAATCCGCCGTTCCCAAAGGAATCGCCCACGCCCCCATCCTCGCGCTCCACCGGCGCCGGCGGAACGGCCCGCTCGCGCTCGATCGCCTCCTGCGCCCGCTGCCGGAGCGCGCGCGTCGCTGCGCCCTCATCGCCCGCGGGGTCGATGGCCCGCGCCGCGTCGAGCCGCTCGAGGCACCGCACCCAGTCGCTCTGCGACGCCGCCTGCGACGCCTCGTCGCGCATCGTCCGCGCCCGCGCGCGCGTCGCCACCACCGCGGGGTCTTCACGCAGCGTCGGCCGCGGCCGCTCGGCGATGGGCGACTCGCGCTCCGTGCGGCGCAGTACGATCCACGCGACCAGCGCCACGAGCCCCGCCGCCGCGAGCTGCGCCCAGCGCGAACGAAACAATCGCCGCAGCCGGCTCACCCGCTGCCGAACCACCGGGGGAGGGAGCCGCTCCTCCTCCGCGATGGCCTCCAACGTCTCGCCGTCACCTTCGCGCAGCAGCCACTCGAAGGTCTTCTTCGCGTCCGCCCCCGCGGGGAGCTCGCCCACGGCCCACCGCAGCAGCGCCCGCTCCTCGTGCTCGGGCGGCGGCGCCGCGCGCTCGGGCGGATCCGTCGTCTCCCGCGACGCGCGGCGGTGGTAGTCGGCGATCTTGTGGCGGGCGACACCCCAGAGCCATTTGCGCGCTCCCTCCGGGTCGGCGGGGCGCTCTGTGGTGGCGACGGCCTCGGTGAGCACGGCCTGCACCACGTCTTCCGCGTCGGCGGGCGGAACCCTCCGACGCACCATGGCGGTGAGCGCAGCGCGGAACGTGGCGGAGGTCCAGTCGTGGGTCATGATCGCGGCCTCGCCGGTACATCGTACGACGGGTCGGGAGTGTGACGGCCCGTCGGTCGATTGTGATCCGCTGCACCCTGCGACAAATCCCCGAGCGGTCTCGCACGTCCCAAGCATCCGATGCGCGCGCCGACGTTCCGTATGCTCCTCGCCCTGGGGGCGATCTTTGTGGCCTGCCACACCCTCCGCACCCCAGCGCCCGGCGCCAACCCGTGGGGTTCGCCCCCCGCGGTCGTCCTCGACGCCGCCGCGCCCGACGCCTCCGCCCGCATCGCGCTCCACACCGACGCCGCCGTCGTCGACGCCGCCGACGTGATCGCCCCCTCGTCCGTTCGGCTCGAACCCTTCGGCTCCGAAGCCGCCTTCCTCGCCCTCGCCGACCGCATCCAGCGGGCCACCGAGCAGCGCGCTCGCCACGAAGCCCGCCGGGTCGCGGAGCAGGCCCAGCGCGCCGCCCAGACGCGCCCCGACGCGGGCGTCCGCCGCGCCCCGGGACGGATGGCGATGCCCTCGGCCCCCTCCCCCGCGCCTGCCGCCGAGGCTTCCAACGCGGCCACGGCGAGCCCCGACCCGAGCAGCGCGACGTCCATCACCAACAACCAGGAGCAGGGCGTCGACGAGGGCGACATCGTGAAGGTGCGCGGCGACGACCTCCTCATCCTCCGCCGCGGCCGGCTCTACGCCGTGCGCATGAGCGCGGGGCGGCTCGTGCCCAAGAGCGTCATCAGCGTGGGCCCGCCCGGCGTGTCGCCCGCGTCCTGGTACGACGAGATGCTCGTCCACGGCGACGACGTGCTCGTGCTCGGCTACGGCTACGAGCGCCGCGCCACGGAGGTGAACCGCTTCCACCTCGACGCCGACGGCGTGCTCACGTACCGCGACACGATCCTCCTGCGCTCGGGGGACTACTACTCGTCGCGCAACTACGCGACGCGCGTCGTGGGGCACCACCTCGTGCTCTACACCCCCGTCCCCCTCTTCGAAATCACCCACGAGAACGGTCGCAACCAGAACCGCCCCGCCGTCCCCGCGACGCGCACCCTCACCGGCGCCTGGCGCCCCGCCGCCGACTGGGACCACGTCTACCGCCCGGTGCGCAAGCTCGGGTACTCACCCCTCGTCCACACGGTTCACTTCTGCGACCTCTCCACGCCCACCTTCGAATGCCGCTCGCAGGGCGTGGTGGGGCCGTACGCGCGAACGTTCTATGTGTCGCGCCGCGCGGTGTACCTCTGGGTCAACAGCACGCCGCGCGACCCCGACGAGCTCGCCCCGACCCACAACGCCTACTACCACGGCTTCGACCCGCACAACGCGGGCGCCGTCGTCTACCGCTTCCCCTTCGACCAGTCGGCCGTCACCGCGGTCGTCGCGAGCGGCGGCCCGCTCGATCAGTTCTCGTTCCGCGAGACGCCCGGCGCGCTCCAGGTGCTGGTGACGAGCGACGGGCAGGGCGACGGGATGTGGGGCCCCGAGGTCACCCGCGGCACCATGGGGCTCTACCAGATCCCGCTGGTGCTGTTCTCGCGCGACGCGCCCGTGCTTCCCCCCGCGATGCTGCGCCGCGTGCCCCACGGCGAGCAGCGCGGGATGCTCCAGAACCGCTTCGTCGGCGACTACGTGCTCTACGGCAGCGGCGAGACCTGGTGGCGCCGCTCGCACATCGCGGGAGAGCAGCGCGTCCGCGTCCACCACATCCCCGACGGCGAGACGCAGGAGATCCCGCTCACCCACGGCGTCGACCGCATCGAGCCGATGGCCCGCGACGCCGTGATCGTCGGCGTGCAGGGGAGCGACCTCCACCTCACGGCCCTCGCCCTCGACGCCGACACCGCGCGCCCCGCGGGTCACTTCGTCCGCCCCGACGCCGCACAGGGCGAGACGCGCAGCCACGGCTTCTTCTACCTCCCCGCGGGCGACCGTCAGGGCACGCTCGGCCTCCCCCTGCGGCGCGGCGGAGCCCAGGGGTGGCGTCAGCTCGTCGAGGGCTCGGCGGAGGTGATGTTCCTGCGCGTGCGGGGGCTGGAGTTCAGCCGCTTCGGGTCGCTCGTGGCGCACGCGCCGCCGGCGGGCTTCAACGACCGCTGCGTGGCGTCGTGCATGGACTGGTACGGCAACGCGCGACCCATCTTCTACCGCGGGCGCATCTTCGCGCTGATGGGCTACGAGCTCGTCGAGGGCGCGGTGGACGGCGACGCGCTCGGCGAACGGTCGCGCACCAACTACTACGACGCCCTCCGCCGCGACCTCGGCCCGGCGGCGCCGTAGCTCAGCGCGCGCCGAGCGTCTGCAGCTCGCCCGAGAGGTACACGCGGGCGCCCGTCGGCGGCGCCTTCGCGATGGCGTCGAGCGCGCGGGCCACGGTGACACCCTCGATGGGTCGCGACGCGAAGGGCTTGAGCAGCGGCCCGAGCAGGCTCGTCGCCACGATGGCGAAGCGCTCCCCCGGCCGGCTCTCCGCCCGATCGCCGACGAGCAGCGACGGACGAACGATCGCGAGCCCTTCGAAGCCCAGCGCGCGGAGCCCGTCTTCGACCTCGCCCTTCACCCGGTTGTAGAAGGCCAGCGAGCCTGCGTCGGCGCCGAGCGACGTGACGACGTAGAAGCGCTTCGCTCCGTTGGTCTTCGCGGCCCGCGCGAAGGCGAGCACGGCGTCGTGGTCGACGGCGCGGAAGGCCTCCTTGCTGCCGGCCTTCTTGATGGTGGTGCCGAGCGCGCAGAAGGCGTCGGTCGCCGCGGGGAGGGCCGCGGCGTCGAGGGCGGCGAAGTCGACGGTCGCCTGCGAGAGCTTCGGGTGGGTGCGGTCGAGCGGACGTCGGCCGAGCGTCACCACCGACGCGAAGGTGTCCCCCGCGAGGAGGACGTCGACGAGGTGGGAGCCGACCATGCCGGTGGCGCCTGCGATCCATGCGGTTCGGGTCATGCGGGCAGTCATAGCCGAAGCGGCGGCGCGGCGGCGCGCACAACGGTCACCGGGCGTCATGGCGATTGCCGCCGGGGAGCCTCCCGTGCGAAGAGCGGTGGCGATGAGCGAGACGACCTTCACGGCCTTCCGGCCGGTGCCGCGCACGGGTGTCATCTACGTCACGACGGAGGCGCAGAAGCTGGGCTTCCGCTACGGCGCGCCGGGCTGGTGCAACCTCGGCCAGGGCCAGCCCGAGACCGGCCCGCTGCCCGACGCGCCCGCGCGCATCCACTCGATGGCCATCCTGGTCGACGATCAGGAGTACGCCCCCGTCCCCGGCCTCTGGGAGCTGCGCGAGGCCGTCGCGGACATGTACAACGAGCTCTACCGCAAGGGGATGCGCTCGAAGTACACCGCGGAGAACGTCTCCATCTCCGGCGGCGGCCGCGTGTCGCTCCTGCGCGCGGCGGCGGCGCTGGGGAAGATCAACCTCGGGCACTTTCTCCCGGACTACACCGCGTACGAAGAGCTGCTCGACGTGTTCCGTCTCTTCTCGCCGATCCCCATCCTGCTCGACCCGGCGCGGGGCTACGAGTTCACCGCGGAGGAGCTCGAGCGCGAGATCGTCGGGCGCGGCCTCAGCGCGATCTTGATGTCCAACCCGTGCAACCCGACGGGGCGCGTGGTGGGCGGCGACGAGCTCGGGCGCTGGCTCCACGTCGCCCGCGAGAACGACTGCGCGCTGCTCGTCGACGAGTTCTACTCGCACTACATCTGGCGCGGTGGTGATGGGGGCCCGGCGCCGATGGAGAGCGCGGCGCGCCACGTCGAGGACGTCGACCGCGACCCGGTGGTGATCTTCGACGGCTTCACCAAGAACTGGCGCTACCCCGGCTGGCGCATCACCTGGACGGTCGCCCCGAAGCCCATCATCGACGCCGTGGCGAGCGCCGGGTCGTTCCTCGACGGCGGCGGCTCGAAGCCCATGCAGCGGGCGGCCTGCGAGGTGGTGACGGCCGACCACGCGCGCGCCGAGACCGCGGCGATCCACAAGGTGTTCGGGCACAAGCGGGCGCTGCTGCTGGCGCGGCTCAAGGCCCTCGGGGTGCGCTTCGACGTCGACCCGGAGGGAGCGTTCTACGGGTGGGGCTCGGTGGCCGATCTGCCCGCTCCGTACAACACCGGGATGGGCTTCTTCCGCGCGGCGCTGGAGCGGCAGGTGATCACGGTGCCCGGCGAGTTCTTCGACGTGAACCCGGGCAAGCGCCGCCTGGGACGTCCGTCGCGCTTCCGCGACCACGTGCGCTTCTCCTTCGGCCCCGAGGAGCGCGTGATCACCACCGCGCTCGACCGCATCGAGGCGATGGTCAACGGCCGCTGATTCCCGCTCAGCCCCGCTGGAGCCGCGCGACCATCTCCCGCAACCGCTCCAGCTCCGCTTCGGCATCGGCGCGCGCCTTCGCCTCCGCCGCGGCCCGCTCCTCCGCCGCCACCGCGCCGCTGCTGCTCCGCCGTCATCGCGTCCCACTCCGCCCAGGTCGGCGCGCGCGGCCCCGGTCGCGCTCCACGGGATCCGGCGTCCACGAGATGCTCATGGGGCGGACTCTACCCGACGCCTCCTACGCTCACAAGCGAGCCGCCGCCACCGCGCGCACACCAGCTCGCCACCCCCACCCGTCGCGCGTCGACACCCACGAAGGAGGGGCGACGCGAGCGCTCCCGCATCGAGCGACACCGACGCGCGGAGCGATGGGAGCGCGGCGGTCATCGCGGCGAGCGGCGCGTCGAGGGCGACGGCGCGACCCAGGTGGGTGTAGGCCGTGTGGGCGAGGAGCAGCGACGGCTCTGGAGGTCGTTGCGGGCGACAGCCACGACGCGATCGCCCGTGTAAAGCCCATTGCATGCACAGGGGTGCGGACGAGGGGCGCGATCGGGTATCTTTCCGAGGATGACCAGCAGACCACCCGCGCGGCGCACGATCTTGACGGTGGTGGGAGCGCGCCCGCAGTTCATCAAGGCCTCGGTGCTGAGCCGAGCCCTCGCGGCGTCGAGCGGGCTGCGCGAGGTGATGGTGCACACCGGCCAGCACTTCGACGCGCGGATGTCGGAGGTCTTCTTCGAAGATCTGTCGCTGCGTGCGCCGCAGTACAACCTCGGCATTCACTCCCTGCCGCACGGGGCGATGACGGGGCGCATGCTCGAGAAGCTGGAGGAGGTGTGCATCGTCGAGCGCCCCGAGGCGGTGGTGGTGTTCGGCGACACCAACTCGACGCTCGCCGGAGCCCTCGCGGCACGCAAGCTGTGCATCCCGGTGGTGCACGTCGAAGCGGGCCTGCGGAGCTTCAACCCGCGGATGCCCGAGGAGGTGAACCGCATCGTCACCGACCGGGTCAGCGACCTGCTCTGCTGCCCCACGCGCCGCGCCGTCGACAACCTCCGCGCGGAGGGATTCGACGCAATGCCCTGCCGCGTGGTCGAGACCGGCGACGTGACGCTCGACGCCGTGATCCAGCACGGTCGGGTCGCCGAGCACCGTTCGAACGTCATCGAGCGGCTCGGTCTGCGGAGCCGACCCTTCGCCCTCGCCACCCTGCACCGCGCGGAGAACACCGACGACCCGCGGCGCCTGGCGTCGATCGCCGCGGCCCTCGACGCGCTCGCCCACGACATGATGGTGGTTCTCCCGATGCACCCCCGCACGGCCGCCGCCCTCACCCGCCATCGCCTCGGCGTCGACGTGAACGTCATCGAGCCGGTGGGCTACCTCGACATGCTGCGGCTTCTGCGCGCGGCCCAGGTGGTCCTCACCGACAGCGGCGGCCTCCAGAAGGAGGCCTTCTGCTGTGGTCGTCCCTGCGTCACCCTCCGCGACGAGACCGAGTGGATCGAGCTGTTGGAGGGCGGGCACAACCGCCTCGCGGGCGCCGACACACAAGCGATCGCCGATGCCGTCTCGGCCGCCCTCACGGCCGACCTGGACTTCTCCATCCGACCCTACGGCGAGGGTCGGGCCGGGGAGCGCATCGTGGAGGAGATCGAACGGCTGCTAGCGTGAGGCGACGGCGGCCAGCGACGAGGTGAACCCGCTCGTGGAGGAGGGCGCTTCAACCGGCCCCGGGTCGACGATCACGCAGCCGGTGACGCACGTCCCGGCGATGCGCTGCACGTCGGCGAAGCGCACCTCGTTGAAGGCATCGCCCGCGTAGCGCGCGTTGAGGAAGCGAACGAGCGCCGCCACCTCGTTGGCGACCCCTCGCTCCACCGCGCGGAAGCCCGCCACCACGTCGTCGACCAGCGCGGCGTCGGGGGCCTGCGCGCCGCGTCCCATCCCCACGAAGCCCAGGCCCGGGCGCTCCACCTCCGCCCGCCGCCAGAGGTTGCAGGCGTCGACCACCCCGACGGCCTTCGGCGCCGCCGCGAAGAGGGCCTCGCGCCCGTCGAGGTAGGCGCGGTGCGCGGTGCACATCACCAGGACCTCCGCCCCGGCGACGGCGGTCGCGAGGTCGCGGGTGAACACCTCCGAGAGGCCGGCGCGCGCGAGGTTCTGGTCGGTGGGGTAGACGTAGGGGTCGTGGAGCGTGACGGTGACGCCGCGCGCGCGAAGGAGCTTCGCAAGAGCGATGGTGGGCGAGTTGCGCGTGTCCTCGGAGTTGAAGCGGTAGGCCGTCCCGAGCAGCGCCACCGTGCGCCCTTCGAGCGATCCGAAGCGCCCTTCGGCGAGGTGGACGGTCTCCGCGGGCGACCCCTCGTTGACGCCGCGCGCCGCGAGGATGAGCGAGCGCGACGTGTCCTCGCCGGCGTCCACGGCGCGCCACCAGAGGAGGATCCCGTCCTTCGGGAGGCAGTGCCCGCCGACGCCCACCGTGGGGACGAGCACCGCCCCGCTCGGCACGGCGTTGGGGTCGGCGCTGGCGGCGTCCTGCTGCGCGATGCGCGCGTTGGCGGCCTCCCGCACGGCGTGGAAGTCGACGCCGCGCGCGTCGCACCAGCGAGCGACCTCGGCGGCGTAGGCGATGCGCACGTCGCGCCAGGCGTTCTCCAGCGTCTTCACCACCTCGGCGGTCATGCTGTTGGTGCGGTGGAGCACACCGCCCGTGACGATGTGCCCGTAGAGCCGCGCGATGAGCTCGGGGGTGTCGGGGTGGAGCCCCGCGACGAGCTTGTCCGAGCTCGCCACGCGCTCCACGAGGCGGCCGGGCATCACCCGGTTGGGGCTGTTGCCGAGGAGCACGTCCCGCCCCTCGACGAGGCCGTGGCGCGCGAAGAGCTCACGCACCAGCGTCGCCATCGTGGACGGGGCGAGCGTCGACTCGAACACCACCAGCGGCACGTTGCCCGCCGGTCGCTCCCGCAGCGCCGCCGCCACGCCGTCGAGCGCTTCGAAGAGCGGACCGTAGTCAGGCCCGGTCCCCTTCTTGTCGGTCTGCGTGCAGAGAAGAACGACGTCGGCGTCGCGCGCGGCGGCGTAGTCATGGCTCGCCGAGAGGAGGCCCGCGGCGACGGACTCCGCCACGACACGATCGAGGTCGGGCTCGACGCCGCCGATGGGCGATCGGCCCGCGTTGATGGCCGCCACCTTCCAGCCCGAGGTGGGGGAGTCGCGCTGGATCACCACCACGCGGGCGGGCTCGTCCGCGCCGATGCGGACGCGGGCGTGGGCCAGCATCGCGGCCATGGGCATCCCGACGATGCCAGGGCCGACGACGGCGATCTTGCGGACGGACCAGTGGGAGGCGCGGTCGGTGAGCGTGAGAGGCATCGTGGGGTACCGTGCGGTTGCGTGGGGGTCGTTGGGTCGGTTCAGTGCGCGTCGAGGAAGGTGCGGTGCCAGAGCTCGAGGGAGAGCGCGCCCCAGAGCTGCCGCCCGAAGGCCGAGCCGCCGTGGATGAGCCGCTCGACCTCCGCCGGGTCGAAGAGCCCGCGCTCACGGCACCGCTTCGAGAGCAGCAGGTCGGCGAAGAAATCCCGTGAGCGCCCGCGCGCCCACAGGTGCAGCGGGACGGGGAAGCCCATCTTGTCCTTGCGCTGCGCCACCACGTCTGGGAGCAGCCCCTCCGTGGCGCGCTTGAGCGAGCACTTGAGCTCACCGCCGCGAAACTTCATCCGCGGGGGCATCCGCGCCACCAGGTCGACGACGCGGTGGTCGAGCAGCGGGACGCGCGACTCGAGGGAGGCCGCCATGCTCACCCGATCCTCGACGTGGAGGAGCGCCGGGAGGCTGGTGAAGAGGTCGTAGTGGGTCATCTTGTTGTAGTACGACCGCGTCTCGGGGTGGTGAAACACCTCGCGGAAGCGCCCGAAGATGGCCTCCGTGTCCCACGACGCGCGCAGGTCGGCGGTGTAGAGCGCGTGCGACCCCTCGGTGCGGTCGATGAGGCGGAAGTACCGCTGGTCCATCTCCTCGAAGAGGCCCGCCCGCCACAGGTGCTGCATCATCGGCGCGTACTGCCGGAGCGACGGGAGGTTGGGGAGAATCGACGCGAGCGACACGATGTGCTCCCCCTCGTCGTTGCTCTCGTACACCGCCCCCTTGATGGCCTGCTCGAAGTACGCGACGAGGTAGCGCACATAGCCGCCAAAGATCTCATCGCCCCCTTGGCCTCCGAGGACGACCTTCACGTGCTTCGCGGCCTCGCGCGACACCACGTACTGGGGAAAGAGGCCGGGGCCCGCGACGGGCTCGTCCATGTGGTAGATGAGCTTCGGGAGCAGCTCGACGAAGGACGTCTCCGTCGGGGTGACGAGGTGCGACGTCGCCCCGCAGGCCTCCGCCATCGCGAGCGCATACGGCGACTCGTCGAAGGCCCCTTCGCCCTCTTCGAAGCGACCGGTGAAGGTGTGGAGCGGCGACGACGCGACGCGCGATGCGAGGGCCGTCACCACGCTCGAGTCCGTGCCGCCGCTGAGGTACGCGCCCACCGGGACGTCAGCGCGCATCTGGAGGCGCACGGCGTCGCGCAGGAGCGACGCGAGCTCCTCGGTGAACGAGCCCTCGTCGCGCGCCTCGTCGACGCGGAAGCACGGGTCCCAGTAGCGCACGCGGCGCCGCTCGCCCGTGGCGATGTCCCAGAGCTGGTACTCGCCCGGCAGCACGCGGGTCACGCCGCGAAAGAGCGTCCGCTCGCCCTGCACGTGCTGGAAGGTGAGGTACTCGGGGAGGGCGCCGCGCTCCACCTCGGCCCGCACGTCGCCGCTCGCCAGGAGCGCCTTCACCTCCGACGCGAAGAGCACCCGCGCGCCGTCCGCGTGCAGGTAGAGGGGCTTCACGCCGAAGTGGTCGCGGGCGAACAGCACCGCGCGCCGCGCCCGGTCGTAGAGCGCGAAGGCGAACATGCCGTTGAGCCGGCGCACGCAGTCCGCCCCCCACTGCTGCCACGCGCGGAGGATGACCTCGGTGTCCGACGCGGTCGTGAAGGCGTGCCCGAGGGCGATGAGCTCGGCGCGCAGCTCGACGTAGTTGTAGATCTCGCCGTTGAAGGTGATCGCCGCCGCGTCCGTGACCATGGGCTGCTGGCCGCTGGCGAGGTCGATGATCGACAGGCGCTGGTGGGCGAAGGAGACGGCGCCCTCCGTGAAGACCCCCGAGCCGTCCGGGCCGCGGTGACGGAGCGTCGCCCCCATGCGCCCCGCCAGCGACGCGTCAGGCGCACGCGCGTCGAGCCGAACGATGCCCGCGATGCCACACATGGCCGCGGAGTCTACCGGGATACCCGCCGCCGCCGCATCGTTCGCGATACAAAGTCGCGGCGATCACTTCCGAGGAATGTCTGGACGCGCGACCCTCAGGCGTCGGGCGTCTCGTCCGACTTGAACTCGGTCGTGACCAGATCGAGGAGTTCCGAGGCGAATCCGACCATCTGCGCCCGGCTGTACCCCGCGCGCTTCAGCTCCTTGAGCACCGACCGGGCGACCGTCCGAAGGGCCCGCTGCGTGTCCGTGAGCGTCCGACCGTCGAGTTCTTCACCGAATGCCATCGCGTCTCCTGCCAGCATCACTGGCGGCGCTCACCACCCATCGCGGCGCGCTCCCCCACGCCACGCAGTTCGTGTGCCACCGACGGAGTTTGGTCGACTCACCGGGCTTTCCGCCTCTCTCACCCCGCCCGACGCGTAGCCCCCTACGCGGCTTTCATGCGTATTCTGGTTCGCGCTGCGTCGTCCACGTGCGATGGTTGCCCCCTCGCGCGGCTGGTGCGGCTAACTGGTCGGCGGCAAAACGTCGGTGGTAATGGCCTCCTCGTCCATGCGTCGTTGGCTGACGATCAGCCTCGTGACGGCTGCTGTCGCAGGCGCGGCGTACTCGATGCGCACCGTCGCGCACCCACGCGTCCGCGGCGGCCACGCGCGCCCCAACGCCCACCGTCACCACCGCGTCCGCACCGCCGATCGTGCACCGGCAAACCGCGATGCCGGCGTCGACGCCCCCGTGGCCGCGCCGCGTCTGGCCGCCGTCGCCGCGACCGCCCCACGCGCGCCGACTCCGCTGCGTAGGGTCCCGGTCCCCGCGGCGCCCGAGCAGCCCTGCGTCTCGCTCGTCCGCCCCGACCGCAACGGCAAGTGGATCGCCGCCGCCGACGTCCTCCCGCCCCTCGGCTTTGTGCCCGGCGACGACCTGCTCACACTCGTCAACCGCTCGCCGCGCTTCGTCCTCCCGCCCACGTACATCCCGAGCGACCTCGTCGAGATCGACACGGGCCTCGAGCTCGCCCCCACGTCGTGCGTGCCGCCGCACCACCAGTGCCTCCGCCGCGACGCCGCCAGCGCGCTGCGCGTGATGCTCGACGCGATGGCCGCCGCGGGCCACCCCGGCCACGTCCACTCGGCGTACCGCTCCTTCATCACCCAGTGCGGCGTCTTCCGCAAATGGAGCTACGGCGAGGGCCAGGGCTTCTGCCACGCCACCACCTCGAGCGCGATCGCCGGGCACAGCCAGCACCAGCTCGGCACCGCCGTCGACCTCTTCACCGAGCAATGGATGCACGTGTTCTCCAACCCCATGCGCGGCGGCTTCGGCTGCACGCCCGGCGGCCGCTGGATCGCCGAGCACGCGTGGGAGTTCGGCTACGTCATCCCCTACCCCCTCCCCCTCGCCGAGCGCGCCCCCGGCTCCGACTGTCGGCGGCGCGACGGCGGCGACGACATCGTCGACCCCCGCACGGGTTACCGCTACGAACCCTGGCACCTTCGCTACATCGGCATCGACGCCGCCGCCCGCTTCCACGCCGCGTGGCTCGACAGCGGCGTCGGCACGCCCGCGGAGATCACCCTGGAGCAGTGGCTCCGCGCTGAGCACAACATCGACGGCGACGTCGACCTCCCCGTGTGCGACGGATGCTCCTGCGGGCTCTGCACCACCTTCCACGACGGCGCTCCCCCCGTCGTCGTCAGCACCGCGAGCGCGCGCCAGCGATCAACGCCGCCGCAGCCGACGGGCCCCTGCGGCGAGCGAGGGCTCCTCCTCGGCGCCGACGGCGAACCCGTCCCCGCCGACGCGCCCCCGACGCTCACCCTCGTCGAGGCCCGGCGTGAGTACCTCGGCGTCCGCGTGATCGTGACCGTCTCCGTCCCCGCCCACACCGTCACCCAGACGCCCGTCACCTCGCAGTACGCGGGCGTGTATGGCGCGGGGATGACGTGGCGCGCGCTCCAACCCTTCCCCCAGGCCCGCTTCACCGCCCTCGCCCGCGCCTACCCCGACCTGCGCGGCGCCTGGCGGATCGGGCTCGCGCCCCGGGGAGACACCTCCTGGCCCTGGCGAGCGGCGCTTCGCAACACCGCGACGCCCGCGTGGGTCAACGGCGCCAACCTCCGCCTGCCCTCCCCTCAGGGCCTCACCCACGTCGAGGTCATCCTCCCGCCCGTGGGGGATGCGGTGCGCGTGACGCTCCTGCGCGACGGTGAGTCCGCTGGGCCGACGATCGAGGCCCCCATCCGCTAGCCGTGATCGTACGGGCGCCGCCGTGCAACCGAAGGGGTTGACGCGCATGGTGCTTCCGTACGATCCCTCCCGCCGGACGATGACTCGCCGCATTCTCCACGTGATCCCAAGCCTTCGACCGGGCGGGGCCGAGCGTCAGCTCGGGTACCTCTGTCAGGGGCTCGTCCCGCTCGGGTGGGACGTCCACGTGGCGACCTTCGAAGCCGGCGGACCGGTGCAGGAGCGCATCGCGGCGTCGGGGGCGACGCTCCATGTGCTCGCGCGGGGCCACACCTACGACCCGCGCGTGGTGGGCGAGGTCGCGCTCCTCATGCGACGTCTTCAGCCGACCTTCGCCCAGACGTGGCTCACGACCGCGGACGTCGTGGGCGGCGCCGCGGCCCTCGCGACCCGCACGCCGTGGATCCTCTCCGACCGTTGCCTCGTGGTCGAAGACATGGCGCCGCCGAAGTTCAAGGTGCTGGTGCGCATGGCGCCGTACGCGCGGGCCATCATCGCCAACTCGGAGGTCGGGGCAGATTTCTGGGGCGCGCGCCTCGCCGCCGCGCCGCCGCGCTTCGTGGTGCGCAACGCGCTCCCGCGGGGAGAGCTCGCGGCCTCACCCCGCGCCGACCGGGCGGCCTACGGCATCCCCGCCGACGTCCCCCTCATCCTCACCGCGGGCCGCCTGCACTCGAAGAAGAACATCATCACGCTCCTCGCGGCCCTGGAGCGCGTGATGCGCGAGACCCCCGCGATGGCGCTCGTCGGCGGCGAAGGTCCGCTCGCGGGTGAGGTTCGTCGCTTCATCGACTCGCGCGGCCTGGGCTCGCGCATCATCGCCGCGGGCTTCCTCTCCAACGTCTGGTCGTGGATGAAGACGGCGGACGTGTTCGTCTCCGCGAGCCGCTACGAGGGTATGCCCAACGCGGTGATGGAGGCCATGGCCGCGGGGTGTCCCATCGTCCTGTCCGACATGGTGAGCCACCGCGAGGTCGTCCCCGCCGATGGCGCCCTCTTCGCCCCCGTCGAAGACCCGGTCGCGCTCGCCGAAGCGCTCTGTGACGCCCTCACGCACCGGGAGGCGGCGCGGGCGCGGGCGGCGGTGTCATCGACTGCCGCCGACGCGTGGTCGGTTGACGCCGTCGCGCGCCGCTACGCCGAGCTCTACGAGCAGCTCCGCTGAGCGCGATCACTCGGGCAGGCAGAGCCCCCCGACGGTGATCCCGCGGTTGGTCCCCACGCGGTCGCGCGCGGCGAACGTGAGCGCGCGACCCGAGCCCATGGCGAGCAGCCGACCGTCGGCGTTGGGCACCGGCAGGAGGTCTCTGGGCGCCCCGCGCATCGCCCCGTCGGGCTGAAGCACGACGCCGCGCAGCACCGCGGCCTCGGCCACCCCGCGCACCCACGTCACCGCGGCCCCGCCGTACGTCGCCGAGACCGCGACCGTCGGCTGCGAGGTCGCGTCGAAGCGCTCCAGGACGGTGTTGGAGACGATCCGCCCGTCGGAGTCGAGCACGGCCGCATGAATCGTGTGGGCGTTGCCGCGCGGCTCGTCCCAGCCCACCACCACGCCCCCGTTCACCACCGCGGCGTCGTCGAGGCGCGTCGCATCGACCCCTCGGCTGATGCGCACCCGCGTGTCGACGACACCCCGCGCGTCGAAATGAACCACCTGCACGTCCGTCAACACCCGGAACACCACCACCGCCCCCGTGGGCGACGGGCGCATCAGCACCGACTCCGCGCTGATCGGGATCACGTTGGTGAGGTCGACGCCCATCGCGCTGAGCACCGTCCCGTCGGCGCGGACGTGGAGCGCGTTGGGGGTCGCCACGGCGATGCCCGCGTCCCCCGTCGTGAACAGCCGCGGCGAGAGCGCCAGCACCGAGCCATCGGGCAGCGGCGCCGCAAACGCGTCCCCCCGGTCGGGCAGATACACCTCCGCCCCCCTCGCCTCGCCCCGCGCGCCCAGCGACGTCCCCCGCAGCCGCGACGTGAACTCCTCCGCCCCCGGCGCCCCGCGGCTCTCCCGAAAGAGCACCATCGCCCCGTCCGCGAGCTGCGCCACCGCCGGGAGCGACAGGTCGGTGGCCGCCGCCGTGCTGTCGTACAGCGACGACCAGCCCGTGCGGAGAAAGCCCAGCTCGCTCACGACCGCGACATCGACCGTGTCCCGCCGCCCGATGCCCCCCTCCGACGGCGCCACCCGCTGCCCCCCCTGCCGGGCCACCACGAGGTACCCCCCGGGCGCGCCGACGATCCCCGCGGGCTCCAGCGTGTCGACCCCGGGGCTCGCATCGAGGACATGGCGCGTGAAGGCCGCCAGGGCGCACGCAGGCGGCGGACCCGCGTCGTAGGAGGAGACCCGGTCGGCGCCCGCGTCGCCGCCATCCCGCCCCCCGAGGTCGTCGACGGGGACTCCCTGGATGTCGGGTCCCACGTCGCGGGCGGCGTCCGGCGAGGCGGGCGTCGCACTGCAGCCCGCGACCACGGCGAGGAGGGCGATGCTGGAGGGGAGGCGCATGCGGCAATCCAAGCACCCCGACCGGTGCGCTGTCGATTCTTCGTCACCCAAATCGGGTCTTGCCAACACCCCGTGATGGCATTACGTCGGTGCGGTCTTTCGTCGGCGCGACGCGACCGACGGAGGCCCCCTCTCCCCCACCCTCATCCCACCCCGTCACCCGACGGGAGGAGAACGTCTGATGCCCCGCGAACCGCGCAACTTCGACCACCTGCTCGGCGGCAAGGCCAAGGGCCTGAGCGACCTCCAGCTCAACGCCCACTTCACGCTCTACAAGGGCTACGTCAACAAGCTCAACGAGATCACGACGAAGCTCGCCGCGGCCGATCGTTCGGCCCCCAACTACTCCTTCAACGAGTACTCCGAGCTCCGCCGCCGCGAGCCCGTGGCCTTCAACGGCACCGTGCTCCACGAGATGTACTTCGAGGGCCTCGGCGACGGCTCCACCGCCGCCTCCGACGCCGCGAAGGCCGCCTTCGCCAACTCCTTCGGCAGCTTCGACGCGTGGGTCGCCGACACCAAGGCCTGCCTCATGAGCGGCCACGGCTGGACGCTCCTGGTGTACGACTACGCCTCGGGCAAGCTGCTCAACAACCTCGTCCAGGGCGAGCACCACATCGGCCTCTTCGCCAACGTGCACGTCATGGCGGCCTTCGACGCCTGGGAGCACGCCTACTTCGCCGACTACCAGACCGGCAAGGCGAAGTACGTCGAGGCACTCCTCGGCGGCCTCAACTGGGACGTGATGGACCAGCGCCTCAAGGCCGCCCGCGTCATCGGCTGATCTCCCCCCGCCTATCCCCCCGCCACCCCCTCATCCTCCGGTGCGCGTCCTCCACTGCATCCCGACGCTCCTCGGCGGCGGCGCCGAGCGTCAGCTCTCGTACCTCTGTCAGGGACTGGTGAGCCAGGGCCACGAGGTGCACGTCGCGCTGATGCACGGCGGCCCCCACGCCGAGCGGACCCGCGAAGCCGGCGCGACGCTGCACCAGCTCGGGATGAAGAAGGGCTACGACCCGAGCACCCTGTGGTGGCTGACAAATCTCATCCGCCGCGTGCGCCCCGACGTCGTGCAGACCTGGCTCGCGACGATGGACCTCTGGGGGGGCCTCGCCGCGCAGATCACCCGTGTGCCGTGGGTCTACTCCGAGCGCACCGTGTGGGGGAACGACATCGGGTGGCGGGCGGCGGGCCGCGGCCGCGGGATGGCCCCTGCGAGCGCGGTGGGCGCCAACTCGGAGGCGGGCGCGGTGCACTGGCGCCGCGAGTTTGGCGCACGCGTGCCGGTGCGCGTGGTGCCCAACGCGCTGTCGTTGACCGAGCTGCGCGCGGCCCCTCCGACATCGCGCGCGTCGCTCGGGCTGGACGACGCTGCGGAGGTCGTCCTCCACGTCGGCCGGTTTACCCCGGAGAAGAACATCGACCTGCTCCTGGCCGTGCTTCAGCGGGTGCTGGCGCGACGCCCGCGCGCGGTGGGGCTCTGCTGCGGCGAGGGTCCGCTCCTGGCGAGCTTCCGCGAGCGCATCGCGGCGGCGGGGCTCAGCGCGCGGGTCACGATGACGGGGTACCGCGAGGACGTGTGGTCGGTGATGAAGTGCGCCGACGTGTTCGTCTCGACGAGCGACATCGAGGGGCGACCCAACGCGGTGGTCGAGGCCATGGGCAGCGGGTGTCCGCTCGCGCTCTCCGACATCCCGCAGCACCGCGAGGTGGCCGGCGACGAGCACGCGGAGTTCTTTCGTCGCGGTGACATCGCGGAGGCCTCGGCAGCGGTCGAGCGGGTGCTGTCGTTCAGCCCCGAGGAGCGGGCCGCGCGGGCGCAGCGCTGCGACGAGGCCGTGAGCAAGTTCTCCATCGAGTCGATGACCCGCGCGTACACGGAGGTCTACCACCTCGCCCTCGCCGCCCAGAGGAAGGCACCCCGATGACCGCCGCGCCGTCACTCCAGTTCTCGATCGTGATCCCCGTGCTGAACCGCGCCGGGATGATCCTCCGCGCCGTGGAGTCGTGCCTCCGTCAGGACTTCGATTCGTTCGAAGTGCTGGTGGTCGATGACGGGTCGACCGATGGCACCGCGGAGGTCGTCGAGGCCCTCGGCGACGCTCGCGTGAAGGTGCTCCGCCACCCCACCAACAAGGGCGTCTGCGCGGCCCGCAACACCGGGATCGACGTCGCCCGCGGGCGCTGGTGCGTCTTCCTCGACAGCGATTTCCAACTGCTCGACGGCGCCCTCGCCCGCCTCTCCGTGCGGTGCGACCAGGCCCCCGCCGACGTGGGCAACCTCGCGACCATCTGCACCTGGGACCACGGCCCCGACACCCCCTCCCCGACCCCCGACGGCGACCTCCTGCTCGACTACGAGGGCTACCTGCGCTTCTGCGAGGGGCTCGCGGTGTCGGAGTGGTTCAACTGCATCCGGCGCGAGGTCTTCGACGCCATTCGCTACCCGTCGGGGAGGGCCTACGAGGGCGGCTTCCACCTCGGCCTCGCGAAGCGCTACCGCTTCCTCCTCGCCTCCGAGCGGGTGGTGAAGATCTACACCGACGCGCGCGACCGGGTGACCATCGCTCCCCCCGCGGCCGCGATGAAACGGATGCTCCGCGACGCCCACGACAGCGCCGAGGACGCGGAGCAGGTGTTGGCCGCGCACGGCGAAGCGCTCGCCCGATGCGCGCCGAAGCTGCGGGCGGCCTACGTCGAGAGCGCGATGCTCTACCACCTGCTCGCGGGCGAGCGACGGGCGGCGCTGCGCTGGGTGCCGTCGTTCGCGCCGGCGCGGCGGGGCGTGACGCTGGCGGCGACGCTGGCGTTGGGGATGGTCGGTCCGGTGCCGCTCGCGTGGGCCAGGGCGCAGTGGACGTGGCAGCGCCACCGTCGCAGCGCCACCTGAACGACGCTCTCAGGCCGCCCGCGGGGCCTTCGACTTCGCCGGATCCCGCGGCGGAATCCCC
>JBILLV010000436.1:0-6653 GCA_044375895.1 Polyangiales bacterium
TCTCGTCAACAACGGTTCTTCAGGCAATGGAGCTTCGTCGCTTCGAAAGCCCGGAGGGCGCCGCATTCCGTAGCCTGGGGTGCGGGAGCGAAGCGACCAACCCCAGCCACGAGGCATTGCAGATTTCCGATCACCTGTCAGGAGGTCAGAGTCTCGCTGCCCAGGCCGAGCGTCCGCGAGCCCTGGGTACGGCGGCTGCCCGTGACAGTTCTGGCGAAATGACGCGCCGCGGTGTTACACCTCGCCCATGGCCATGTGGTCGATCGAGAGCATCTTTCGCTTGGGCTGGTCGCTCTGCAAGACGGTGGTGCGCAGCGTCCTCGTGCGGCCTCGCCAGCTCACCCGCTTCGTCGCGCAGTATCGCCCCGACGGGATGCTCTCCCGCGAGGCCGGCGACAACGACGTCGCGGTGGGCGCGGGGCGCTGCATCGGCTGCGGCGCGTGCGACGTGCGGGCGATCGAGCTCGGCGCCGCCGACGCGCTCGGCGCCCGCGGTCCGATGGCCTTCGTGCAGGGCGTGTCGCGTCAGGCCGGCGTCGACGACCCCACCACCCCGCGGGCCACCCCGGCGCTCCTCGCCGAGCTCACGGCGGCGTGCCCCGCGGACGTCCCCTTCGTTCCGCTGGTGGCGCTGGTGCGGCGGCGGCACGACGAGCTGACGGCGGCCCACGCGCTCCCGGCGCCGCGCAACTCGCTCATTCCCCCGCAGCTCTCCTCGGGCTGATCGTCACCACGACGCGCCGAGGCCCAGCGTCACTGCGAGCATCGGGCCGTCGATGCCCGTGACCCGCTCGCCGTCCGACACCACCGTGAGGAAGTTGAGCGTCTGCCCCGTCGCGATGTCGAGCGCCGCCGACCAGCGCGACCCGAGCCGCACCTTCAGCGTGCACGCCAGCGCCACGAACCACACAAACCCGTCGTCCGTCACCGCCGCCGACGGATCACTCGCCGGCCGCCCCGTCACCCGCGCCCACCCGAGCTCGGTGCGAGGCCCCACCGACAGGTCGAAGCGCTCGGTGCCGCCGCCGAGCTGAACCCCGAGGCCCGCCGTCGTCGCCACCAGCGTCACCTCGCCGCGCCGCGCAAACGCCGTCCCGTAGGCGCTCCCGAGGTCGGCGCGCAGGCGCAACGGCAGCGAGGGCCACGGGCTCCACGTCACCACCGCGCGGCCGCCCAGCAGCACGCCGCTCTGCCCCGGGAAGGTGCGCAGGTCGAGGCCCGCCATCGCCCACCAGGCGTAGCGGGGCGTGGCGGTGGGCGTCGGTGCGGCGGGGCGCGCGGGCGCTTCCGTCGGCACCGCGGAGACGGCGGGGCGCAGGCGCACGAGCATCGCCCGACGCAGCGCGGGGGCGGCCTCCGGGGCCACGGGGGCGTCGGGCAGGGCGAGCTCGGCCCAGCTCGCGCGCAGGAGCTCCGCGACGGCGAGGGCGAGCGCGCGGGGCCTCGCGTCGGGGGCGATGTCGTCGAGGGCGACCGAGCGCCGCACGCTCTTGCGGGTGACGAGGTCGTCGATGGCGAGGGTCACCTCGGTGGCGTCCGCCCGACACGGCGACACCTCCACCCGAACCACCGCGATCGCGTCCTCCGCCCCGCTCGGATCGGGCGCCACCTCCACCGCGCGCACGCCGTCGGTCTCCAGCTCGCTGCGCGCGAGGGCGATCCACGCGGCCGTGTCGAAGGGCCCCACCGTGCACGTCGGCGGGACGATTCGCACGCGCGAAGGCACACCCTCCGACTGCGCGACGGCGACGGACGACACCAGCGTCAGGGACGCGGCGAGCGCGAGGCGGCGAATCACTCCGCCCATCGTCGGACATCGGCGGCGCGTCGGCCGTCGGGGAAGCGCTGGAGGTACACCGCCGCCGCCGCGCGAGCGCCCTCACGGTCGCCAGCCCGCGCGAGGGCCTCGACGCGCCGCGCGTGCACGTCCTCCTGGAGGTAGCGGGGGACGCCCAGCGCGAGGGCGTCGGCGAAGGTCCCCGCGGCCTCGCGCGACGCCCCGAGCTGATCGAGCTGGATGCGGCCGAGCGTGAAGCCCACCACCGCCGCCTGCGGGTGCGTCCGGTGGGCGGCGATGAAGCGCGCGTAGAGCGAGGCGGCTTCGGCGTAGTGACGCGAGCGGTGGGCCACCTCACCGAGCGCGAGGAGGTCGTCGGCGCTCGCGCTCGCGGCGCGGGCGGAGGTTCCGCCGGGGCCGAGGGCGACGTAGGCGCGGTCGAAGTCGCGCTGGGCCGCGAGGTCGCGCCACACCTCCCGGGCCGCGGGGAGCACCCTCGCCCGCACCGCTGGCGGGGCCGCGGGCACAGTGACCACTGGGGTCTCCACCCGCGGCGGCGCGGTGGTGACCTCGATGGACTCGCCGTCGGAGAGCACCCGCACACCGCCCGCCACGCGCTCTCCCTCGACGCGAACGAGCCCGTGGAGCACCTCCACCCGCACCCGCTCGGGCGCCCGCTGGAGCACGAAGGACGTCCCCAGCACCGTGACCTTCGCGAGGCCACAATCGAGCGTCCAGCGCCGGGGGCCGCGCGGGGTGACGTCGAAGCGCGCCTGGCCGCGCACGAGGGTCGCTTCGAACACCCGGTCGTCGTTGCGGGAGGGCTCGACGCGCGCTTCGGCGGAGAGCGTCACGCGCGAGCGGTCGTCGAAGGTGACCGAGCTCCCCGCCGCCGCGCCGTCGAGCGAACGGACCGCCGCCCCCGTCGCGAGGTGGAGCGGGCCGACGGGCGACGACACCGTCCGCGGCGGCGCCGCGAGCGCGAAGGCCGTGGCGGCCGCGGCGCCGGCCATCACGAGCGCGGAGGCCCCCGCGAAGAGACGACGTCCGCGCGAGCGACGAGCCTCTACGGCAGGCCAGAGGCGCGCGAGGTCGCCCTCGGAGAACGGGTCGCGGAGCGCGTCGCGGAGGGGAGCAGTGGGGGTCATGGCGAGGGCTCCAGGTGGCGGTCGAGGCGGGCTTCCACCGCGGCGATGCGGCGCTTCACGGTGGCCAGCGAACACCCGCACGCCGCCGCCGCCGCCTCCAGCGTCTCCCCCTCCACCCGATGGAGCGTCCAGGCGACGCGGTCGGGCGCGGGGAGCGTCTCGAGGATGGCGGCGATGCGGGTGAGCTCCGCGCGGCGATCGGCCGGCATGGCGTCGGTGGCGAGGGTGTCGAGGGAGAGGTCGGACTCGGTGCGGTCGAGGCCCAGCCAGCGCAGCAGCCGCCGCTTGCGCAGACGCTTCTGCGCGAGGGAGACGGTGACGCGCATGAGCCACGGCCGGAGGCGCGCGGGGTCGCGGAGGTCGGCGAGGTGTTCGAGGGCCGTCACGAAGGTCTCCTGGACGACGTCTTCGGCATCCGCGCGCGAACCGAGGAGCCGCGCCGCCAGGTTGCCGAGCGCCCGCGCGTGGCGTCGATAGATCTGGGCCTCGGCCGCCCCATCCCCCGCCACCGCGCGGGCGACGAGCTCGGCGTCGTCGCTGCCATCCAGCGACGGCGGCGCGTGAGACGCGGTGAGCAGGGTGTCGGCAACCAGGGCGGAGGGCATCGCGGAGAGACCGGTGTGGAGGTGAAGATCCCCCAGGAGGAAAAAGAAGCTCAGAGAAAAATGAGGTGAGCCGGTCGCACCCCGTGGGGGATCAGTCACAGGTATGCGCACCTCACACTTCAAGACTCACGGGTGGTCCGCGGCGCTGGTCGTCGCGGCGCTCGCCGCGGGCTGCGGCGGATCGACCATCAACCTCTTCCCGGACGTCGCCGTCGGCGAGGACGGCGGCGCCGACGCGGCCCCGTCGGACATGACGCCCCCGCCCGACGACGTCGCCCGCCCCGACGTCCCTTCGCCCCCTGACGCCAGCGCCGACGGCGGCAGCGGCCGCTGCGCGAGCAACGCCGACTGCCGCAGCGATCAGTTCTGCGCGGGCATGGGCTGCGGCACCGCGGGCACCTGCCAGACGCGCCCGCAGGCCTGCCCGGGGATCTTCTCCCCGGTGTGCGGCTGCGACGGGCGCACCTACGCCAGCGCGGAGTGCGAGGCCAACAGCAACGGCGTCCGCGTGGCCTCGCGCGGCGCGTGCGGCGGCGCAGACGCGAGCGTCGACGCGCCCGACGTGGGCCGCGACGCGGGCCCTGACGCGGGCCCGAGCGCGTGCCGCTCCAACGCCGACTGCGGCGCGAGCCAGTACTGCGCGGGCACCGGCTGCGGCACCGCGGGGACGTGCGCGCCGCGCCCGATGGCGTGCCCCGACCTCTTCAGCCCCACCTGCGGCTGCGACGGCCGCACCTACGGCAACCCCTGCGAGGCCGCCGGCAACGGCCAGCGCGTCGCCTCCGCGGGCGCGTGCCCGGGCGGATCGTTCTGCGCCGTGGCGCTCTGCATGGCGGGGATGCGCTGCTGCGAGACCACGCGCATGTGCCAGCCCGCGGGCGTCCTCTGCCCCGCCCCCACCGACGCGGGCGTCGACGCCGCCCCCGACGTCGTCACCACGGGCTGCGGGAGCAACGCCGACTGCCGCCCCACCCAGTACTGCGCGGGCACCGGCTGCGGCACGCGCGGCACCTGCGCCGACCGCCCCACCGCCTGCATCGCCCTCTTCGCCCCGGTGTGCGGCTGCGACGGCATGACGTACAGCAACGAGTGCGTGGCCAACGCCGCCGGCCAGCGCGCCGCCAGCCGCGGCGCCTGCACCACCGTCGACGCGGGCGTCGACGCGGGCTCCACCACGCGGTGCAACGCGACCTCGGACTGCGGGCGCGGCCAGGAGTGCGTCTTCCAGCCCAGCGCGTGCGCGCGCGACGGCTTCTGCATGGCGGCCATCGCCTGCCTCATCCCCAACACCTACTGCTCGTGCGACAACGTCACCTACCAGGGCTGCCGCCCCGACCGCCCCACGCAGGGGACGGGCGCCTGCGCGACCACCTCGTTCTGCGCGACGGCGCGGTGCTCGGCGACGACGTTCTGCTGCGAGGCGCAGCGGGCGTGCATCCCCCTCGGGACGGCGTGCTCCACCACGGGCACCTGCCGCGACGACACCCAGTGCGGCGGGACGGGCTACGCGTGCTGCGGCGCGACGGGCCGCTGCTACGACGTGCGCTGCCTCGCGTGCTGCATGCCGAGCCCCGGCGGCTGCGGGAGCAACGCCGACTGCGCCTCGACGCAGTACTGCGCGGGGACAGGGTGCGGCACCCGCGGCGCCTGCGTGGCGCGCCCGGAGATCTGCACGCGCGAGCTCAACCCGCAGTGCGGCTGCAACGGCATGACGTACAGCAACCCCTGCGTGGCGGCGGCCGCGGGCGTCCGCGTCGCCAGCGCCGGCGCCTGCATGTAGCCCTCACCCCTTCGCGAGCGACGCGCCGGTCTCCGGGTCGAACGCGTGCGCCGCCCCCGCCGTCACGCTGAGCCCCAGCGTCTCCCCCACCTTCGGCAGCGCGACCCCGCCCTCCAGGCGAGCGACGAAGCCCTGCGCCCCGACCCTCCCGTGCGCGTAGGCTTCGAAGCCCATCGCCTCCACCACCTCCACGCGCATCGTCAGCTCGCCCTCCCCCGCGGCCACGGTCACGTCGTGTGGCCGCACCCCCACCTCCACCGCGCGCCCCGCCGCCAGCACCCCGTAGCGCCCGGCGTCGAGGGCGACCCGTACGCCCTCCGCCACGGCCGTCCGCCCGTCGTCGGCGACCTTCGCGGGGAGGAAGTTCATCGCGGGTGAGCCGAGGAAGGCGGCGACAAAGCGCGAGGCGGGGCGGTGGTACACGTCGAGCGGCGCCCCCTGCTGCTCCACGCGGCCCGCGTTGAGCACCACGAGGCGATCGGCGAGCGTCATCGCCTCCACCTGATCGTGGGTGACGTAGAGCATCGTGGCGCCGAGCGTCTGGTGCAGCCGCTTGATCTCCACCCGCACCTGCGCCCGCAGCGCGGCGTCGAGGTTGCTCAGCGGCTCGTCGAAGAGAAACACCTGCGGCCGACGCGCGATGGCCCGCCCCATCGCCACGCGTTGTCTCTGCCCGCCCGACATCTCGCGGGGGTAGCGGTCGAGCAGGTGGCCGATGCCCAGCATCGCCGACACCTCCTCCACGCGCTTGCGGATCTCCTCCTCGGAGGCCTTGCGCAGGCGCATCCCGAAGGCGACGTTCTCGCGCACCGTGAGGTGGGGGTAGAGCGCGTAGCTCTGGAACACCATCGCGATGTCGCGGTCGCGCGGCGCGAGGCGCGTCACGTCCCGCTCGCCGAGGAGGAGCGTGCCCTCGTCGGGCTCCTCCAGGCCCGCGACGGTGCGCAGGAGCGTGCTCTTGCCGCAGCCTGATGGGCCGACGAGCACGGCGAGCTCGCCGTCGCTGACCGCGAGGTCGATGCCGCGGAGGATGGGGTTGGCGCCGAGCGTCTTGCGCACACCGCGCAGCGTGAGGGATGCCATCGCGGCGCGGAGCATCGCGCAATCTCGCGGCGGACGAAACGACCGAGTGTGTTCGGGAGGAGAGAGAGGCCCGCGACGTCGCGGGAGGGAGGCGCTTCAGCTCGCGGCGACGGCGGCGGCCGGAGCGACCGCGGGGATGATCGTGACCTTCTGGCGGTCGCGACCCTTGCGCTCGTACTTCACGACGCCCGGGACGAGGGCGAAGAGCGTGTAGTCCTTGCCGGTGCCGACGTAGCGGCCGGCGTGGATCACGCTGCCGA
>JBILLV010000435.1:0-6653 GCA_044375895.1 Polyangiales bacterium
CTCGGGCGGGTTCTCGATGGGCGGGGCGCCCCGATGGATGGCAAAGGGGCGCTCTACGGAGCGATGGTTCGGTGGGCGTACGATCGACCGGCCCCCGCGGCGCTGCGTCGGCGTCGGGTGGAGCGGGCGTTGCCGCTGGGCGTTCGCGCGATCGACGGGCTGGCGACGGTGGGGGAAGGGCAGCGGCTCGGGGTGTTCGCGGGGCCGGGCGCGGGCAAGAGCTCGCTCCTCGCGCAGGTGGCGCGCCAGGCGCGGGTCGATGTGGTGGTGGTGGGGCTCATCGGCGAGCGCGGCCGGGAGGTGCGTGACTTCGTCGAGGGCGCGCTGGGCGACGAGGGGATGCGGCGGGCGTGTGTGGTGGTGGCGACGAGCGACGAGGCCCCGGCGCTGCGGGTGCGGGCGGCGCGGACGGCGGTGGCGGTGGCGGAGTACTTCCGCGACGAGGGGCGGAGCGTGCTGCTGCTGCTCGACTCGCTCACGCGCATCGCGCGGGCTCAGCGCGACGTGGGGCTGGCGGCGGGCGAGGCGCCGACGCGGCGGGCGTATCCGGCGAGCGTGTTTACGCTGCTGCCGCGGCTGGTGGAGCGGATGGGGCAGGGGGAGCGCGGGGCGATCACGGCGCTGGTGACGGTGCTGGTGGAAGGGGATGGACGGGAGGATCCGATCGCGGAGGAGGCGCGGAGCCTGCTCGATGGGCACGTGGTGCTGGAGGCGGCGTTGGGGGCGCGGGGGCGGTGGCCGGCGGTGGATCCGGTGGCGTCGCTGAGCCGCGTGATGGGGGCGGTGACGAGCGACGCGCACCGGGCGGCGGCGGCGAAGGTGCGCGGGTGGCTGGCGGCGCTCGATGGGGCGCGCGACCTGGTGGCGATGGGGGCGTACGCGCCGGGGCGGGATCGCGTGCTCGATGAGGCGATGGTGAAGCGCGAGGCGATGGAGGCGTTTCTGCGGCAGGGGGCGGGCGAGGCGAGCGCGTACGAGGCGACGGTGGCGGCGCTGGTGAAGCTGGCGGGGTGAGCGGCGTGGAGGGCTGGGCGTCGACGTTCGCGACTACCGACAGTGCGGCTGGATCGTCCACCCGAGGAGATCCTCCTCGTTGCCGATGTACCACTGGCGCGCCTGCGTCGGGTAGATGAGCCCTGGCTCGTCGGACACGGGGAACACCTCCACCTGCCCCATCTGCGACGTGATGACCGCCTGCACCCCCGACGGTGCGCTGAACACCCCGACGGCGGGTCCCGCGGCGAGCAGGTGCGCCCACGGAGCCCCCGGCCGCGGCGTCCAGGTGAGGGCGTGGTACCAGTCGCGCGGCCACGCGCACTCGGGTCGATCGCGGCGCGTGAACACGTACACGGCCTGCACGTCGTCGACCGTGCCACCGCGCTCGTTGAACGCCGAGCGGCTCCACGAGAACCGACACCGCGGCGCGGCGCAGGGGCGCGTGACGGTGCGGGCGCGCACGGCCGCGAGGCCCGCGAGGCCGCGGAGGACGCGCGGCGGCATCGCGTGAAAGCGACACTGTGTCGGGCGCTGCGGCCACACGAGGGCGTAGTACGGACCCGCGGTGTCGGAGGCCAGTCGGCAGCCGTGGAGCGAACGCGCGATCTCGACGTAGCGCCGCCCGTCGCTCAGGCGCTCCATGGCCCAGGCGCGTCCTCGCACGGCCTGGCAGGGCGCGACGTTGTCACCCGCGAAGACCCAAAGCGGCGTGTCGAGGTGGGGCATCCCCGCGGCGCGCGCTTCGTCGTCGGTGAGGGCGCGGTAGCGTGGGAGGTCGGGCGTGGGCTCGCCGTCCACCGTCGGGAAGTAGCGCTCGGTGTCGTCGGAGAGGGCGAAGGAGGCCACCCAGGTCGGTGGGCCGCAGGGTTCGGCGACGTCGTCCGCCACCCAGCGGTGCACGACGGTGAGCGAGCTGAGCGCGGGGCACCCAGGAGCGTCCGCGGTGACCGCGATGGGTGAAGGGGTGGTGCAGGTGACCGGCGGCGGGGGGACAGGCTCCGGGGACGGTGGCGGCGTGGGCTCCGGGAGCGGTGTGGCGTCTGCGATGGGCGCAGGCGGCGCGGGCGGCGCGGGCGGCGCCACCACGGGCGGACGGGCCGCGCAGGCGACGAGGAGGAGCGGGAGGAGGGAGCGGGCGCGCATCGACGGACCGGAGGGTGCCGCGACCGCGCGGGAGAACACAACGACCTCCGCGGGGAGGGGGCGAACGTCCGCCCCGAGGACACCGGCAGACCGACCGTGGTAGCGCTGTGGCGGTGGAACGCGAGACGCCTCCCGCCCGCGCGGCGATTCTGGTTGCCGCGGGCCTTCTGGTCGCGGTGGCGGCCTTCGCGACCCGCGGGTCGCCGCTCTACCAGTCGACGCGGCTGTGGCAGGTCTACGACGCGCTCGTCGGTCCGACGCTGCTGCTGTGGTTCGACGATGTGCTGCTCCGTCAACGCCGGCACGGGACAGCCCTCGCGCTCGACGCCGCGGTGCTGGTCACGGTGGCGGCTCGCTCGCGGGGAGTGGTTCCGCTGGTGTCGGGCCACGCGCTGCTCTTCGTCTACATGCTCGCAACCGCGCGGGGCCGGGCGATGCGCGTGGTCGCGGGGCTCGCGTTGGTCGCGACGGTCGCGATCAAGCTGTGGTTCTGGCACGACTGGCGGTCGCTCGTGGCGGGCGGGCTCGCGGGTCTTGTCGCTGCGAGGCTCCGGCGCGGACGGGAATAGCACCTCCATGGACCGCCCCGCGTGATGGCCACTCCGCGACCACCCGCTGGTCGCTCAGTGACTCACACACCGCGCGCGCCGCTCGCTAGCCTCCACCGATGACCCGCGCCGCTCGCTCCTGCCTCCTCGCTGCGGTGGCCACCGCCCTCCTGGGGTGCGGCGCGCCCGCGTCGGCGCCGCCCGCAGTCGACGCTGCCACGGCCCCCCGCGACGCGCCCTCCGTCCCCATCGACGTCGTCGACCCGTGCCCCGCGCCGCGAACCACCTGCGGCCTCGGTGCGGCGCCCGCGTGCGTCGACCTCCTCAACGACCGATTGAACTGCGGCGCCTGCGGCAACGCCTGCCCCGCCGCGCTGACCTGCCTGCGCGGCGCGTGCGCGCTCACGTGCGACGCCCCGCTCACCCCATGCGCCGGGCGCTGCGTTGACGTCGCCCGCGACGTCGCCCACTGCGGCGCGTGCGGCGCCGCCTGCGTCACCAATGGCGGCACTGCGGGCTGCGCGGGCGGCGAGTGCACCCTCCGCTGCGCCGCGGGCCGGGCGGACTGCGACGGTGCCCTCGCCAACGGCTGCGAGGTCGATCTCGGCGCCGACCCGTCGCACTGCGGGGCGTGCGGCCGTCCCTGCGCGCTCCCCCACGCCGCTGCGACGTGTGCGGCCGGCGCGTGCGCCATCGCGCGCTGCGACGCAGGGCGCGCGGATTGTGACGCCGACGCGCGCAACGGCTGCGAGGTCGACACCCGCGACGACGCGCTCCACTGCGGCCGCTGCGGCGGTCGGTGCGCGGCCGGGCAGGCGTGCAACGGGGGCGCGTGCGTGGCGAGCTGCGGCCTCGGGCTCACCGCCTGCGCGGGCGGCTGCGTGTCGCTCGACGCTGCGCCCGCTCACTGCGGCGCGTGCGACCGTGCCTGCCCCGTTCGCCCCAACGCCGCCGCGACCTGCGCCGCGGGAACCTGCGGCTTCACCTGCCTCGCGGGCTTCGCCGACTGCGACCGCGACCCCGCCAACGGCTGCGAGGTTGACACCCGAACCAACACCAGCCACTGCGGCGCGTGCGGCCGGCCGTGCCGCATCGGTCAGACCTGCACGGCAGGAACCTGCGTGGGCGCAGGCGCGGTGTGCCCCGCGGGCTTCGGCGACTGCGACCAGCGATCGGGCAACGGCTGCGAGGTCCACACCCGGACGAACGCCAGCCACTGCGGCGCGTGCGGGCGGCCCTGCTACGTCGGCCAGACTTGCGTCGCGGGGGCGTGCGTCGGCGCCGGGGCCTCGTGTCCGGCGAACTTCGCGGACTGCGATGGCGACCGCGCCACCGGCTGCGAGGCGAACACCGCCGCCGACCCCGCCCACTGCGGACGCTGCGACGTCGCCTGCGCCGTGACCAACGGCGAGCCCTCCTGCACGGCGGCGCCGGGGGCCGCGGGCGCATGCGGCATCCGCTTCTGCCTGCCGGGCTATCAGAACTGCGACGGAGCCCTCGCCAACGGCTGCGAGACGAACACGAACACCGCCTCGGCGCACTGCGGACGCTGCGGCAACGTCTGCCCCGTCGGGCAGTCGTGCACCAACGGGGCGTGTGCGGCGATCCGCTGCCCGGCGGGCCAGACGCTCTGCGGGAGCGCCTGCGTCGACACCCAGCGCAGCGCGGCCCACTGCGGCGCGTGCGGGCGCGCGTGCGCCGCGGGCGTCTCCTGCGCGGGCGGGGCGTGCGGCTGCGCGGCGGGGTCGCGACGAGGTGGCGTCGGCGACCGCACGGTGTCGATGCGCTTCGACGGACGCGACCGGGGCTACACGATGCACGTCCCACGGAGCTACGACCCGACGCGACGGACGCCCGTGGTGCTCGCGTTTCACGGAGCCTTCGACGACCCGCAAGGGCATCGCACCGAGACCGGCTTCGACGCGCTCGCCGACGCGCGCAACCTGATCGTGGTGTACCCTGAGGGCATCGGCGCGCCCACCCGGAGCTGGAACGCCGGCACCTGCTGCGGCCCCGCGGGCGCGCTCCAGGTGGACGACGTCGGCTTCGCGGCGGCGATCCTCGATCGGGTGGAGGCCGAGTACTGTGTCGACGTCCGCAGGGAGTACGCCGAGGGCTTCAGCAACGGGGGGATGCTGGCCCATCAGATCGGCTGTCGGCTCGCGACGCGCATCGCGGCCATCGCGGCGGTGTCAGGGGTGATCGCCTCGACGTGCAACCCCGCGCGGGCGGTGCCGGTGTTGCATATCCACGGCACCGACGACGCGATCGTGGGCTACAACGGCACGCTCCTCGCGGGCCTCCCTTCCGTGGACGAGACGGTGCGGCTGTGGCGCGAAGATGACCGCTGCAGCGGCGTCGCGCAGACGGTGTTCGCGCAGGGGCCCGTCGGCTGCATCGCCTACAGCCGGTGCGCGACGGACGTGGAGGTGCGTCGCTGCCGCATCGATGGGGGCCCGCACCACTGGCCCGCTCCGCCGTGGAACGCATCGGCGTACATCCTCGACTTCTTCGCGCGGTATCCGTTGCCGTAAGGGTAGGGGGCCGCCAGGCGGGCTTCGCGGCGTCGCCGCGCGCCAGGGGGCCGTCGTCGCTACGCCCCCGTGAACGAGCCCAGGAGGCCCGAGAGGACCTTGCCGTGGTAGTTCGTGCTCGCGCTGTCGGCGCGGAAGGTGCGCGCCGAGCGCTCGAGGCGGCGCAGCACGGCGTCGAATTCTCGCTCGCTCGTCGGCCGGATGGTCAGGAGCACCTGGAGCGCGGCGCGGAAGTACACGTACAGGGGCGACTGGTAGCGCCCGTCAGGGCGACGGCGCATCGCGCTGAAGAGATCGACGGCCTCATCGTCCCGAAGAGGTGTCCCCCGCGCGGCGACGACGCGCCCGAGCTGAACCTCCAGGAAGGAGAAGACGGGGTCGTACTCGGGCGACGGCGTGCTCCCGAACTCCCCCGGGTCACTCGCCCCGCGAAAGAGCGAGCGGAGCGGCGTCGGATCGAGGCGGAGGGCATGGTCGTCGCGCATCACCCACGGGAGCCCGCTCGGTGGGAGCTGAAGCGCGTGGTCAGCCTCCCCGTGCGCGAAGACCAGGCGCATCGAGAGGAGCTCGGAGGCGCCCATGGTCGTCGGCGTGAGCACAGTTTCGGGCGGCGTGATCTGGATCTCGTTCATCTCGCGAGAACGGTGCCCTCAAAGGTGCTCTCTCCGCAAGCACTGGAATCTGCACCGCCTCGTGGTGCCGAAGCGGGCGGACCGTTTGTCCCGCCCGATGGCTCTCACCTCGTCTCGGTCGACGATCAGCCCACCAGGAGGCGCTGGGCGAGCAGGCCCGGCGTCTTGCCTCGCGCGGTCGCACGGACGGCGGTGAGCGGTAGGCGGTTGGCCTCGAGGTTTCCGAAGCCAACCGCAGGCACGAAGGCCGTGCTGCGCGCGTCCGACCACGAGAGCTCGACGCCTCGGGTGAATCCGGGGCTCGCGTCCCAGGCGCCGTCGTCGTCAAAGGCGATCCAGCCCTCGGGGGCGATGCGCAACGCGACCCGACGCACGCCGGTCGCGCGGTCGAAGAAGCAGACGACGCCCTCCTTGTTCTGCGCGACGACCAGCGCGTTCGTCGAGGCGACGTGGGTCGGGCGGTCGAAGCACTTGTACTTCCGGATGCAGCGGCCGGCGCGGAGGTCCCAGCGGGAGAGCACCTCGTTCGCCGACGTGTAGAGCGTCTCGCCGCCGTCATCGAGGCGAAGCCACGGGTGCTTGCCGACACGTTCGAGCCGGCAGACCAGCGCGCCGCGTCGTGCCAGCTGGTCGCGCAGGTCGGCGTTGGCGACGGTGAGCGTTGCCCGTTCGCCGCCCGCAAAGCTGGCATCGTCGCGGACCTCGATGGCGCGTCCAGCGTCGACGGCGAAGGCCCCGCGCGCGCCGAGGAAATCGCAGGCGCCCAACGCACCGGCGTCGGGGTCGGTCGTCACGGCCGG
>JBILLV010000119.1:0-25515 GCA_044375895.1 Polyangiales bacterium
TGTGGAAGCTCCGGCACTACGCCCGCTCGCGCACCGTCGACAACTTCATCGCGCGCCTCCGCCGCCGCTTCGAGCCGCCCGGCGAGGAGCCCATCTATTTCGTGTCGGTGCGCGGCGCCGGCTACCGCTTCGTCCCCGACGGGCGATGACACGGCGGTGACCGTTCTTTTACACACCGCACCCTGAGGTGTGACGGTGGCCGCGGGGCGCTCGCCCTACGGTACGGAGCGATGACCCCCGCCGCTCCCTCCCACACCCGCGCGCTCGTCACCGCGATCCCCTTCGCGATCGTCCACCTCGCCGCCCTCGCGACGCCCCTCGTCGGCGTCACGCCGCGCGCCATCGCCCTCGGCGTGACGCTGTACCTCCTCCGCATGTGGGGGGTGACGGCGGGCTACCACCGCTACTTCTCGCACCGCACGTACAAGACCGGCCGCGTGTTTCAAGCCGCGCTGGCCTTCCTCGCCGAGACGAGCGCGCAGCGAGGCGTCCTCTGGTGGGCGGCCCACCACCGCGACCACCACCGCTTCTCCGACACCGCGCGGGACGTCCATTCGCCCGTCGCCCACGGCTTCTGGCGCAGCCACATGGGCTGGATCTTCCTCGACGGCGGCGCCTCCAACCTCGCCCGCGTCCGCGACCTCGCGCGCTTCCCCGAGCTCCTCTGGCTCGACCGCCACTGGCTCGTCCCGCCGATCGCGCTCGCGGTGCTGTGCCTCGCGGTCGCCGGCTGGCCAGGGCTCTTCGTGGGCTTCTTCGTCAGCACCGTGGCCGTGTGGCACGCGACCTTCCTCGTCAACTCGCTCAGCCACGTCATCGGCTCGCGCCGCTATCCCACCGCCGACCAGAGCCGCAACAACGCCGTCATCGCGCTCCTCACGCTCGGCGAGGGCTGGCACAACAACCACCACCACTACCCGTCGAGCGCGCGCAACGGCTTCCGCTGGTGGGAGATCGACGTGACGTACTACGTCCTCCGCGCGCTCGCCGCGACGGGCCTCGTGTGGGGGCTGCGGCCCGTCCCCGAGCGCGTCTTGCGCGGCGGCGTGGCGGATGAGCCCGCCCCCGAGCTCCCCACCGCCGAACCGTTCACCACCTGAGCGCGACGGTCACCACGCCATCGCGCCGTTGCCCGCGGGGCCGGTCGGCGCGTCGGTCGGGAGCGGCGCCCGCACCGGACCGGTGAAGGTCCCCGGCGGGCCGCCGCGGTACAAGAGGAGCGCGTTGGTGGCTCGATCGCGCAGCACCACGTCGACATCGCCGTCACCATCGGCGTCACCGACGAGCGCGGCCGACGTGGTCGACGGGACGCCCACCCGATAGCGGAACGTCGGCACCAGCATCCGCCCGTTGGACACGTAGAACGCGTAACCCGTCCCGTCGGCGCGCGCCCCGAGGTCGTCGAGCCCGTCGTGGTTCACGTCCGCGACGCCCCAGTAGAGGGCGTTGGTGAGCCGGTCGGTGAAGCCCGCGGAGAGCCCCGTCGCCGAGCCCTGCCACGTCCAGGTGCCGGGCGTTCCGATGGCGCCGGTGCCGAGCACCACGAGGTCGCCGCGGCCGTCGCCGTTCACGTCCGCGGCCCAGAGGAAGTCCTCGCCGAAGCGCTGCGAGTCGGACACGTCCGGGCGGCGCAGGGTGCGGACGAGGCGGGGCGCACGCAGCGGGTCATAGATCACGATCACCTCGCCGCGCGCGCCGAGCGCGATCTCCGGGCGACGGTCGCCGTCGAAGTCCGCCACGGTGAGCGCCCCGAAGAACACCGACGCGTCCGCGGTATCGATGAAGGCGGTGGGGCCTCCCGGCGCGGGGCCGGTCGGACCGCCGCGGTACACGTCCACCCGCGGCTGCATGAGGCGCGGCACCATCGTGGTGACCTCGCGCGGGACGTGGGTGCGCACGATGACGAGGTCGCCGTAGCCGTCCTGGTCGAAATCGCCGCTCGCAAACTGGGTGTTCTCAAGACCCGCGAGCGTGTAGCGCTGCTCGATGTCGCGGCCCGTCATGGCGACGATGCCGGTCGGGCCGCCGAGGTACACCCGGTCGACGTCGTCGTCGGTGCCGAGCGCGGTCGAGCGAACGAGGAGGTCGCCGTAGCCGTCGCCGTTCATGTCGCCCGCGGGGATGGCCTCCGCACCGAAGGCCACGAAGCCCGTTGCTGGCGTGAGCGTGCGGATCGAGCCCGACGCGCCGAACCCGCTCACGCCGCCGAGCGCGACCGCGACCGAGCCGGGTTCGATCCCCATCGCGCCGGAGCGCAGGATGATGTCGCGGTACCCGTCACCGTTCGCGTCGAAGCGGACGCCCCAGGACGTGTCGCCCGTGTCGCTCGCCCCCACGTCCATCTGCCACACCGGAGACGACGCCGTCCGCATGCAGCCCGGCGCACCATCGCGGGCCCCAGCCAGGCGCCAGAACACGACCCCCGGCGGCAGCGGACACGACGGGCGCATCGACGTGCCGGTGACGATCACCCGCTCGATCACCACGCCGCAGTCCCGGTCGCGACAGAGCTCCACCAGCGCGCCGTTGACCCCGCCGGGAAGCGCCCACTCCAGCGTCGGTCGGCGCGACGTGACCCGCGAGAAGGCGAGCGGCGCGACCGGGCGAGGGGCCGCGAGCGGCGTCACGCAGGTCGTGACGTCCACGATCGTCGGCATGCACGCGGGGACATCCGGCGGCGCGTCGACCACGTCCGGTCGATCGATCGGCGCGTCCGCGACATCCCCCGCGTCGACCCGATCTGCCACGACGTCCGCATCCGGTCGATCGGTCGCCCCGTCGGTCCAGACGACGTCGGTCTCGTCGCGTACGTCCGCCGCGTCCATTGCGTCCGGCGCCCCATCGAGCGGTTCGGTGTCGGGCGAGTCGCCGACGACATCGGCGGTGGTCTCCGCGACCACGTCGTTGCCTGCATCCGAGTCCGCATCGAGGCCCGCGTCGATGCACGACGGCGCGCTGCACGGCCCCCACTGCCCGGCGAGACAACGGGTCGCGCTCACCCCGCAGGGGCCTTCGCTGCACTCCCGCACCTCGCCCTCGGTCGTACACGTGCACGCCCCCGGACGGAGCCCTTCGCAGTGGCCCCACACCCCCACCTCGCCGACACCGATGCACTGGGCGACCCCCGTCGCGCAGACGGGGCCATCGAAGGAAACGCACGGCCGCGTGCGGTCGACGCCCGGGGTGCACGCGCAGCCGACGGGGTTGAGTCGCGTGCCGCACGCGCGCGGGCGCACTGGACCGTCGTCGAGGGAGGCGTCGAAGGTGGTGCTCGCACGAACCCGCGCGACGATCACGGAGCGATCGTCGCAAGCGGCGAGGGCGATCGCGACGGCGAAGGTGAGAAGCGGGCGCGGCCTCACGACGCCGGAGTTTAGCGCAGGATCGGTCGCGCCGGGGGGCGCAGTCAGCTCGCCGCGGCGTGATAGAGGGTGGTCGCGTGGGGCGCGAAGGGCGCCTTCCACCCCAGCCGCGTCCGCCGCCAGCCGAGGCGCTTGAGGGCGCGCGCCACGGTGAAGAGGCTCACGCTGACCCCGACGCCCCCGAGCTTCGACGCGAGCCGCGCCAGCGTGAGGGAAGGCTCCTCGGCCAGCCACTCGGCCAGCTGCTGCTCCTCCCGCGACCCGAGGATGGGCGTGCGGGCGTTGGGCTGCGCCGCGACGCTCCCGGTGCCGCGGTACCTTCGGACGATCGTCCCGATCCAGCGCCGGCTCACGCGCAGGTGGGCCGCAGCCTGCGAGTACGACATGCCCTGCTCGATCGCGGCGAGCACGTTCCGACGGACTTCGTCATCATAGGGGACAGGCATTGTGCTTGCGCTCCGCCGGGTCGAATCGCGACGACCCGGTGACCTTTCAGTAGAGACGGCGCTTCACTTCGGATCACTGTCCGCGAAAAAAAAGTACAGCCTACGGCGCCGCGCCCCCGTCCCACGATGCGCCAAGCGTGATGGCCCCGAACGGTCGGACGCGCGACGGGGCGATGATGGGCTCCAAGTCCGCGCCGCGCTGGAGCAGGTAGCGCGCCGGCGCGAGGTCGACGTCGACGCCCGCGAGGCCCCCGAGCACCACGGGGCCGCCGATGCGCCAGCGCAGTCCGACCCCCACCCGCACGATCCCCGAGACGCCCGTGTCGCCGCGCTGCGGGCTCACGGCTTCTGCCCGCGCCGAAGGCTCGTGGTCGACCGCGTCGAGGCCGAGGCCCAGCGACGCGCGGAGCACAACGGCGCGGGTCGCCCGCCAGTCGACCACCAGCGCCGCCCGCAGCGTGGCGACGGGGCTGAGGGTGAGCACCACCGCGGGCGTCTCCACCGTGGCCGACGCGCGAAACACCGCCGCGAGCTCGCCCCCGAGGCGCACGCGCGGATGCACCGCGCCGCCGACCGCCACCGCCGCCCGCGGACCGTGCAGGACGCTCGGCGCGCTGGCGTAGGCGCCCACCTCGTACCCGAGCTCGGCCTCCACCCAGAGCGCGCTCGGCGACGGGTTCGCCGTGGGCGGTGGGGGTGGTGGTGGCTGCGGTGGAGGCGGAGGAGGGGGTGCGGGCGGCGGTGCCGTCGGACGAAGCGTGGCGATGAACTCGTCGCGCGACACCCCGATCTGCCCGCCGGATTGGAGGGCTTCGAGCGCGGTGACCAGGGCGTGGCTCATCGCCTCGAGGACGACCGGGGTCGAGCGTCCCACCCGGTCGAAGCGCCGCACGAGGACGCGCTCCGAGCGATAGGCGAGCACGTAGAGCGTCGCGACGTCACGGTCGAGGAGGTCGATCCAGGCGTGGGCGAGGGCGGCGGTGCGTCGTGCGCCGAGCGGGGCGACGATGGCCTCCGGGTCGACCTGCGCCGCGCGCGACAACGTAAGCGTCACGGGGAGCGTGGTGAGGAGATCGCGGGCGACGTCCTCCGCGGCGACGGCCTGCGCGGGGTCGGCGGCGACGGTGAGCTCGACCGGGTCGCGGGGCGCGGGCTGCGCATTCGCCACCGTCGAGACGAGCGGTGTCAGGAGGCAGCACGCGGCGAGGAGACGCGCGCGCGCACGGGCAGCCGTCATCGAAGCGCGTCGATCCTTACGGCCGCGCGACGCGACGACACCGACCCCGGAAACGCGTCGCGCACCGCCTCCCACGCCTCGCGCGCGGAGGCCGTCCGACCGAGACGCTCCAGCGCAGCGGCGCGGCCCACCATCGCCTCCTCGCGCGACTCGCCACCGCGCCGGGCGGCGAGGTAGCTCTCAAACTGGGCGAGCGCGCGGGCCGGCTGATTCAGCCGATCGAGCCACAGGCGACCGAGCGCGATCTGCGAGATCGAGGCCTCCTCGGAGTCGCCGTACCGATGCTGGAGCTGTTCGAAGAGCGAAGCGGCGAGGGCGTGCTGCCCGCCCCGACGCGCCGCCACCGCCTGCTCGAAGAGAACCCGCGCCCGCTCGCCCGCACCCGGCGTGGCGTCGGGCGCAGCGGCGACGCGACGATGGTGCCGCCGGAGGTGCGTCGCCCCGTCGTCCGACGCAACGACCACCGGCGGCGCCACGGGCGCCGGAGCGACCACGACCTCGGGGGCGACCACAGTCGGCGGCACGGCGGGAGCGGACACTACGCGCGGGGCAGCATGCGTGAGCGCAGAGCTGGCAGGGCGACGCGGGGGAGGGGGCGTGGGGCGGGGGAAGGTCAGCGCCGCGGCGAGCGCCGAGGCCGCGACCACCGCCACCGCCGCGGCGACACCGATCCACACGGGGCGGGTGCGACGACGGACCACCGGGGCTTCACCATCGAGGCTGCGCGTGACGCCAGCGGTCACCGCCGCGAGGGCGGCCGGGTCGATGGGCATCGCGAGGTCGCGGTCGAAGTCCTGCGCCGCCGCGATCTCGAACGCGCAGGTGGCGCACTGAGACGCGTGCCGATCGAGCTGGGCCGACTCCTCGGGCGAGAGGAGTCCAGCGCGACGCCGTGCGAGCAGGTGGTCGGGGTGCAAATCGGTGCGGCTCAAGGGACGTCCTCGCGGCTGGCAAGATCGTGAAGAATCGCGTCGGTCTCGATCTTGGCGCGGAGGGCCTCACGGGCGAGGCGCAGGCGGCTCCGCACGGTGTTGGGCGGCGCGCCGACCGTGGCGGCGGTCTCTTCGATCGAGAGGCCCACGACGAGGTGGAGGGTGAGGGCCTCGGACTGGGCTTCGGGCAACTCGGCGAGGAGCGCTCGCAGCAGGAGCTCCCGTCGCGCGGAGACGATGCGGTCGTGCGGGGTGTCGGGGCCAGCGCGGAGCGGCTCTTCGCTGAGCGTGTGGATGCCGAGCCAGCGCCGGACGGAGCGGGCGCGCTTGCGGGCCCCGATGGCCGAGCGGGCCGCGATGCGCGAGGCAAACTGCGACACCGTGCACTCGAAGCGAAACGCCGGCACCGCCCGGACCACCGCCAGGAGAGACTCCTGAACGAGGTCGTGGAGGTCGGGGTCACGCGCCCCCACGATCGCCCGCACCACCCGAAACACCTGCGGTGCGAGCGCGGCCACGAGCGCGTCCACCGCCCGCCGATCACCGCCCGCCGCGGCCCGCGCGAGGCCCTCGTGGGGGTCGGGCGCGGGCGCAGACGTCGGTGGGTCGTCCGCGCGGACGGGGGTGGTGACAAGGGTGAGGGCTTCGCGGGCCATCGCTCGTGGACTCTAGTGGAGACGAAGGCTGGATTCGGATCAATCCGTCGTCGCGATTTGTCTCACCGCGCGGTCGGACGCACGGTCCCCGAGAACACCCGGCGGGCGGGGCCGACCATGCGGACCCGATCGTCGGGGGCGACGGTGATGGTGAGGGTGCCGCCGTCGAGGGTGACGGGGACGGCGCTCCCCGGGCGGGCGAGGCCCTCGCGCAGGGCGGCGGCGGCGACTGCACAGGCGCCAGTCCCGCAGGCCATCGTCCACCCGACCCCGCGCTCGTGGACCTTCACCCGAAAACCGTCCCCTACGCGGGTGACGAACTCGACGTTGACCCCCTTGGGAAAGGCAGCGAGGGCCGTCACCGCGCGGACCACGTCCATCACCTCGCCGCTCGGCTCGAAGATCACCCCGTGGGGGTTGCCCATGTCGACCGCGCGCACCGCGAGGGTGTGGCCGTCGACCGTCACCGTGTCGGCGGCGTCGGCGACCCGGGCGATGCCCATGTCCACGGCCACCAGCCACCCGGAGTTCTCCTGCGAGAGGAGGGTGGTCGCACGCGGGCCGGCGTCGCTCAGGATCGTGACGGTCGCCCCCGACGGGAGTCCGCCGCGGTCGGCGAGCCAGGCGGCGACGCAGCGGACGCCGTTGCCGCACATCTCCGGTCGCGACCCGTCGGCGTTGAAGATCACGAGTCGGACGGCGCCCTCCTCGGGGAGCCGACGCACCCACAAGATGCCGTCTCCGCCGACGCCCGTGTGCCGGTCGCACAGGGCCTTCGCGAGGTGCGGCCCCACCTCGGCCTCGGGCCATTCGGCCGCGTCGAGGAGGAGGAAGTCGTTGCCGGTCCCTTCGTACTTGTCGAAGCGTCGCTCGATCACCGGACGACGGTATCACCGCCCGGGAGGCACATTCCAGATCACCGCCGCTGGGCGGCAGACGCGGCGAGGAAGGGGGCCGTCATCGCGTGGCAGAGGGCGATGGCGAGCGCGTCGGCGGCGTCTTCCGCGGGAGCTTCCGAGAGCCCGAGGATGGCGCGGATCATCCCGTTGACCTGGTCTTTGTCCGCGCGGCCGTTGCCCACCACGGTTCGCTTGACGAGGGTCGGCGGGTACTCGACGACGGTGACCCCCGCGCGAGCCGCCATGAGCATCGCGACGCCGCGGGCGTGGCCGATCACAAGGGCGGCGTGGGCGTCGCGGTGGAAGAAGGCCTGCTCGATGGACACCACGGCGGGCTTCACCTGCGCGATGGCGCGCTCGAGGCCCTCGGCGATCACGCGCAGACGCTCAGGGAGCTGCGCCTCCGTCGGCGCCCGCACCACGCCGTGCATCACGTGAACGAAGCGGCTCCCCTTGCGGTACACCGCGCCGTAACCGAGGCGGTGGGAGCCGGGGTCGATGCCGAAGACGATGGATTCTGTCACGGCGCGGTGATGCCCCGGATCGCGGTTGGGCGCAACGAGCCCGACGCTCAGGCGCGAGAAGCCTGACGGCGCGAGAACGAGTCGATGGTGCGGGGGAGGGGGGTCGCTTCGACGAGGTCGATGGACTCGTCGTCGCTGAGGTCGACGACGTCCTCCAGGGCGATCACGGACGGCGACGCTTCGAGGGAGGTCCAGGAGGGCACCGAGAGGCGGAAGTCGGGGGCGGCTTCGTCGGGGTAGACGCTCGGCTGCCGACTGAGCCGGAAGCCGCTCTCCTCCCGCTCATGGAGGGCGTCGAAGAGCAGGTTGAACTCGTCCTCCGGGGGCGCGTGAGACCACGGGCGCTGCGCGGCCTGACCCTCGCTGCCCCACGGCTCGAAGAGACGGGCCAGCGCGTCGTCTTCAGACTCCGGGGGCTTGACGGCCTCGGGTACCCCCTGCGGTTCGAAGTCCCACACGGCGTCGAGGCGCGGCGGCGGGCGCGCGGGTTCGACGGCGGCGCCATACACAAACTCGCGGAGGGCCGCCCGCTTGCTGTCATTGAAACCGATGAACTCGACGCCGACGCCCGGCGCATCGAGGTCGCACTCGACGTGACTCACCCGCGCGTCGATCTCGAAGAGGGTCCCCTCGATCGGGTGCCGCAGAAAGACCTTGAGCGTCGAACGGACGCGGAGGTTGAGGTCCGTGGGGATGAACATCCCGCCCACCGAGGCGTCGCGCTCGTGGAAGAGCTCGAGCTCCTCGATCGAGGTGACGTCGACTTCGAACTCCACCGGACCGCCAGCGCCGCTGCCCGGGCGGAGAGAGATCGGGCCCGGCGCACCCGAAGTCTGCGCTGGCGCCATCGAGAACGGGCGAAGCGGCGCCCCCTTGGGCGGCAGACTCGCCGGCGGCATCGCGTGACGCGCGGGAGGCAGCGGCGACGTGATCGTGGGCGGCGGGGCGGCGAGGGGCGGGATGATCGGCGCGAGCCGCGGCGCGGGGGTGGCGGCTCGCGGCGGCGCCGGGGTCGCAGCACGCGGCGGCGCGGGCGGCGCCGGCGGGGCCGGGCGCGCGGCGGCAGGAGCCTGGATGCCCTGCCGCGTGCCTGCCGGGGGAGGGGACTGGGGTTCGATGACGGCTGTCCGCACGAGGGGTACGCGCGCGATCGGCGTACGCATGAAGGGCTCGGGGATCACCAGCGGCGGGAGATCTTCTTCGACCGCGGGGCGGGCCGAGAGGACGGGCTGAACCACCGGGGCGGGCGCGGCGCGGGGGCCGCCGCCACGCTTCACCAGGTCGATGAACTGCGCCCACAGCCGCTGCATCTCGCGGTCCATGGCGTAGAGCTGGACGCCGAAACCCGTGGGGCGGGCCTCGACGTCACCGACGTTGGCGAAATTGACCGCCATGCCGTGGACGGAGAAGGGCTCGGCGCGGCCGGGGAGGGCCATTTCGAGTCGCACCAGCTCCCGCAGGTTGGGGTGCTCCGCGCTGACGATAAAGGCGCCCGCCTGGCTCACGTCGTACAGGGTCACGTTGGCCACCGTGCGGCGCCACCGTGCCGTCGCCGCGAGGTCGATTCGATATCGGGGATGAACCCTGTCCTTCGCGCTTCCCATGTTCAGTGGTTCCGTCCGGGATGAACGGCGGGTGCGCAGGCCAACATGAGCCGTCGGAGACCGAACATCGGCCTTGCAGACCGGGTGCCCCGGGAACGAGACTACGCGCCCCCTCGATCACAGGCGACCTGTACACCCTATGATGTCCAACGACGAATCGACCGCGCCCCTCGAAGAGCCCACGACCTCCGCGCCCGCCGCGGCCTCGGACGACCCGGAGACCGTCCGCGCGCTCGCCCGCGACACCCTCGCGGCGTGCCGGGACAACCCCACCGACCCCGAGTCGCTCCCGAAGCTCAACACCGTCCTCCAGCTCGTGCACGACCCCTCCCTCGCCAAGGAGGTCCTCGCGGCTGGCGATGCGATCATCCGCGCGACGCTGGCCGACCCGTCGCCGCCTCCCGCGGTGCACGCCCACATGACCGTGCTGTTCGCGCTTCTGCTGGAGTACGACGCCGCGCGCGACCCGGTCGACGCCCTCTTCGCCGAGTGGCTCCGACACCCGATGTCGTACGGCCCGGCCCACGCGACGCCCCCGGACTACCAGCGCGAGACCTTCGTCCAGCGGCTCGGCGACATGATCGGGTGGGGCGCCGTCGACCTCAAGCGCGACCGCGAGCACCTCATCCGCTTCGCGTGGTGGGTCGACACCTGGACGCCCAAGAACAAGTTTCGCGCGCGCCGCGCGATCGACCTCGTGAAGCGCAACTTCCCCGCGCCCGACGTGTGGAACGTGATCCACTTCCCCCAGGGTGGTGGCGGTGGCGGTGGCGGCGGCGGTGGTGGCGGGCATCACCACGACCGCGGTCGTCGCGGTCGGCCGCAGGGCGCGAAGGACGGCGGCGCCCCGAAGCCGAAGGCGCCCGACACCCCCACCGAGGGCTGAAGACCATGGACGGCGCCCCGGACGCGACCGCCCTCGCCAGCGCGCTCGGCGTGTCGCGCGAGGCCGCTGAGCTCCACCTCGCCAGTGACGTCATCGACCTCCACGTCGACTCGTTCATCTGGCACCGGATCTTCGGCTACGACCTGACGCGCCGCCACACGGCGGGCCCCTTCCCCGGGGTGTTCACGCGTCAGGTCGACCTCCCGCGGCTGCGCGAGGCTGGCGTGACGGGCGCGACCTGGGTCATCACCACCAACCCGTTTCGTACCGCCGACAGCCGGGCGCACACCTTCGTCCGCAACCTCGACCGGCTCCGCCGCGTGTTCGACGGCGCCCCCGACCAGGTGATCTTCGTGCGCAACGCGGCCGAGTACCGCGCGGCGCGGGCCGCCGGACGTCACGCCGCGTTCATCGGCATCCAGGGGGGCAACGCGCTCGACCGCAACCCGGACGCCAGCGCGCTCGACCTCATCACCGACGACGCCATCCTCCGGGTGACGCTCGTCCACCTCACCAGCTCGTCGCTCGGCGTCACGAGCTCACCGGCCTCCACGCTCGCGGGGGGCGACGGCGGGCTCACCGACGCGGGGCGCGCGTACGTCCGGGCGCTCAACCGCAAGAAGATCTTCGTCGACCTCGCGCACATCCACCGGCGCGGCTTCTTCGACGCCCTCGCGGTGCACGACCGCTCGCAGCCCGTCCTCGTCACCCACACGGGCGTCTCGGGCGTCACCCCCCACTGGCGCAACCTCGACGACGAGCAGCTCCGCGCCGTCGCCGACCTCGGAGGAACCATCGGGATCATGTACGAGGCCTCCTTTCTCGGGGACGCGAAGTTCGACGGCAAGATCGCCTCGGTGATGCGCCATCTCGCCCACGTGGTCGACACCGTCGGCGAAGACCACGCCTCGCTCGGGAGCGATTGGGATGGCATGATCGTGACCCCGCGCGACATGCCCACGTGCAGCGAGATTCCTCGGCTCACGCAGGCGATGCTCGACCGGGGCTGGAAGCCCGACCGGATCCAGAAGATCCTGGGCGGCAACTTCCTCCGCGTCGTCGAATCCCTCCGAGGTTAACCCCCCAATGCAGCGCAAGCTCGCCTCCGTCCAGCGGGTGCTGGACATCGTCCCCATTGTCGGCGCCGACGCCATCGAGGCCGTCCGCATCAACGGCTGGCGGTGCGTCGTGAAGAAGAACACCTTCGCCGTGGGCGACCGCGGCGTGTTCTTCGAGATCGACGCGGTGCCGCCCGACCTCCCGCAGTACCGCTTCCTCTGGACCCCGAAGGCCGCCACGCCAACCGAGGGGACGCGCCCCGAGAAGTTTCGCATCCGCACGATGACGCTCCGCGGGTGCCTCTCCCAGGGGCTCTTCCTCCCGCTCGCCGAAGCGGGTGTCTCCGACGAGGCCGCCGACGGCGACGACGTGAGCGCTGTCATCGGCGTGACGAAATACGACCCCCCGCTGCCGCCCGGCTCGGGCGACCTCCGCGGGCCATTTCCTCGCCTCCCGCCGCGCACCGACGAGGAGCGGATCCAATCGGCGCCGACGCTCCTCGATGAGCTGCGCGGGCTCCCCTACGTCGTCACGCTGAAGTGCGACGGGACGAGCGCGACCTTCCTCGTCGACCCCGACGACGGCACCTTCCACGCGTGCGGCCGCAACTGGTCGATCCGCGAGGGGGACAACGTGTACTGGTCGGTCGCGCGCCGCCACGACCTGGAGGCGAAGCTCCGCGCGCGCGCCGGGCGCTTCGCCCTCCAGGGGGAGATCTGCGGCCCGGGCATCCAGAAGAACCGCCTCGGCCTCACCGCGACGTCGCTCTTCGTCTTCAGCGCGTACGACCTCGTCGACCACCGCTTTCTCCCCGATGCCGAGATGCGCGCGCTCGTCGCGGAGCTCGGGCTCACGCCGGTGCCGCTGGTGGAGGAGGGCGACGTCTTCGCGCACGACCTCCCGGCGCTGCTGAAGCTCGCCGAGGGCCTCTACCCCGGCACGAAGAACGAGCGCGAGGGCATCGTGATCCGCCCTCGCACCGAGCGGGTGAGCCCCACGCTCCAGGGCCGCCTCTCCTTCAAGGCCATCTCCAACCGCTACCTCCTCGCCGAGAAAGACTGACCATGCGACGCACGCTCCTCCTCCTTCCGCTCCTCACCGCCTGCGCCGCCGCGCCAGCCACCGCGCGCTGCCCGGCCTCGCCACCCACCGCCGCGACCGCCGCGACGCCCACGGTCGCCGTGGGTCGACCCGTCACCGAGCTCCTTGCGCGTCTCCCCGATGGCGCCGACGTGCTCGCCCGCGTCGACGTGCGCCGCATCATGGAGACGCGCATGGGCCGCATGCTCGCGCCCCTCGGGGTGTGGTCGACGGCGTACGCCCGCACCCGTGGCCCCTGCACCGAAAGGCCGTGGGAGCAGCTCGTCGCCGTGGAGGCTGTCTACCGCGAGGAGGGCATGGCCGCGGCGCTCCTCGGGCCCATTGCCGACGAGGGGAACTCCTGCGCCCCGGCTGCGCTGCAGACCCGCTCGGTCGATGAATTTCGCGCCCGCGAGACCGCTGGTGGGGCTTCACTGGTGCTCGGCGCCGAGCCGCTCCGCGCCGCCCTCGCCGCCGCGCGTGGCGGCGACGACTCCGCCCGGGAGGACGAGGCCTTCGCGGCGCTCCCGCCGGGCATGGCCGACCCGCTCCTCGTGGTGCTCGTGCGGGGCCGCGCGTACCGCCAGGCGATGACCGCGCTCAACCAGGCCGCCGATGAGATGGGGCACGACCAGGCCCCCGGCCAGCCGCCGCTGCCTCGCCTCGAGCTCGCCTCCGAAGCGCTCCTCCAATCGCTGCGCGGCGTCCGCATCGAGGTCGGGCTCCTGGCCTCGGGCGAACTCGACCTCCGCCTCGCGATGCTCTTCCCCACCGCCGACGACGCCCGCCGCTACACTGACGCGTCCGCGGGCGACATGCGAACGCGCGTCCCCGCGTACGCCGCCGAGCTCATCCTGCGCGAGATGCGCGACAACCCCGACGCGCCGCGCGCCGCCCAGGGATTCACCACCGAGCTCTCCGCGTGGCTCACCGAAGTCTCTCCGCTCCAGCAGCGAGGCCCGGTCGTGGAGGTCACCTTCGGCGCGGGCGGCGCGAGCTCGGTCATGGTCTCAGGGGTGCTCGCCGCGGTCGCGATCCCGGCCTTCACCCGCTACGTGAAGCGCTCGAAGACCGCCGAGGCCGTCGCCAACGTCCGCACGATCGCGGGCGCGCTGGAGTCCGAGCTCAACGCGATGCCTCCCGCGCGCCGCCGCACCGCCCGCCTCGCCGCCCTGCCCGCGATGCCCCCGGGCGCGCCGAGCGCCTCGAAGTACCCGGCGGACGAGTCCCGCTGGACCGCTTCGCCCTGGCGACGCGTCGGGTTCAGCATCGCCGCCGCCCACTACTACCAGTACCGCGTCGACGTCGATGGCCGCTGCTACGTCGCGGTGGCCGAGGGCGACCTCGACGGCGACGGCGCCCGGTCGTCGTTCTCCCAGCGCGTCTGCCCCGGCGCGGACGGGACATACACGGTCGGCGAGCTGCAGATCCAGAACGAGCTCGAGTAGCGCCGTGAAGCGCATCGGCGTCGTCCTCGCCTTCGTTGCCCTCGCGGCTCTTCTCTACCTCGCGACATCCACGCGACGGGACGCGCCGCGCGCCCCTGTCGACCCGTCATCGAGCGCCGCGAGCGATGGAGCAGCGCCCGACGAACGACGCGCGGAGACGACGCCGCGCACGAGCGACGTCCCTCCGGCTCCGCTCGATCGCACGGTCCGCGACCGCGCGCGGCGCGACGAGGTGCGTCGCCAGATCTTCCTCGCGTGGTCGCATGTTGCCTCCGCCACCCCGACCCACGCAGAAGCGCCCGCGGCCGATCCGCTCCACGCCCCGATGCCCACGCTCGACGGCGGTTCGGTCGACCCCGACTACCTCCGCGCCCGCATCCGCGAGGACTTTCTCCCGATGGCGGCGCAGTGCTACGACCAGTGGACCGCGCGGGCGCCGGGGGCCTCGGCGGGGCGCGTCGTGGCCGACTTTGTCATCCTCGGCGACGAGCACGTGGGCGGGGTCGTCGACGAGGTGACGCTCGAATCCCCCGAGCGGGACGCGGGGCCCGACGCCGCGGTGCTCGGCGACGGGGAGTTTCACACCTGCCTGCGAGAGTCCATGATGGCGATGGCCTTCCAGGCGCCGCCGGGGCGCGGTCGGCTGCGGGTGCGCTACCCCTTCCGATTCGCTCCCGGCGACGGCGGATCGTCCACGCCGTCGCCATAGCGCGCGTCGTTTCGCGTAGACTTCCCCCCGCCCGTGTCCGACGTGCCCGACAGCCTCCCCGCCCGTGTGGGCCGCGCCACCTTCGCCATCGCCGAAGACGTGGGCGGCGTGGCGCTCCTCGCGGCCCGCCTCGTGCGGCGCCTCTTCCCGCCGCGCCTCGACGGCCCCGAGCTGCTGCGCAACCTCTACAAGATGGGCGTCCGCTCGCTCCCCATCGTCGCCGTCACCGCCCTCTTCGTCGGTGCCATCATGGTCATCCAGGCGGGCGTGCTCATCCGTCGCTTCGGTGCGGAGGGCCTCCTCGGTTGGGGCGCGGGCTTCGCCACGGTGCGCGAGGTGGGGCCGATCCTTATCGCGCTGATGTTCTCCGGGCGCGTCGGGGCCAACAACACCGCCGAGCTCGGCACGATGACCGTCACCGAGCAGATCGACGCCCTCTCCACCCTCGCCATCGACCCGCTCTCGTACCTCATCCTCCCGCGCTGCATCGCCATGGTCTCGATGCTGTTCGTCCTCACGATCTTCGGCGACGTGCTCGCCCTCATCGGCGCGGCGTACACCGGCTGGGGCCTCCTCGGCGTGAGCGTCGCCACCTTCACAAACGGCCTCCTCGAAGCCGTCCGCGTCTGGGACCTCGCCACCGGCCTCATCAAGAGCGTGCTCTTCGGCGGCATCATCGCCCTCTCCAGCAGCTACTACGGGCTCACGGTGAAGGGCGGCGCGCCGGGCGTGGGCAAGGCCGTCAACGGCTCGGTCGTGGCGAGCGCGACGGGCGTCTTCATCACCGACTACTTCTCCACCTACGTGCTGCAATGACCGTCGCCCCCGGCGCCCCCGACACGCTCCCCGACCCCCCGACCCGCGTCGCGCCGACGGGCCTCGCGGGCTCCATCGGGGGGGGCGTCGTCGACCTTCTCGCGGGCGGGCGCGCGCTCGCCGACGTGGGCCGCCGCACGGTGTACTGGACGCTCCGCGGCAAGCCCGAGCCCGGCGCCGCGCTCCAGGCCTGCTACGAGACCGGCAACCAGTCGGTGTTCTTCATCTCGGTGACGATGGGCTTCTTCGGGATGATCCTGGTGTTCCAGAGCGCGCTGCAGGCGCTGCGGGTGGTGCCCGACCTGACGATGCTCGGCGCGATGTACCTGGAGATCCTGGTGCGCGACCTCGCGGCCTCCATCGGCGCGATGATGCTCGCGACGCGCGTCGGCGCCGGCATCGCCGCGGAGATCGGGAGCATGGTGGTCACCGAGCAGGTCGACGCGCTCCGCATGTGCGGCGTCGACCCGGTGAACTACCTCCTCGTCCCGCGCTTCAAGGCCTCCCTGGTGATGACGGGCGTGCTCATCCTGTGGGGCGGCGCGATGAGCTTCCTCGCGGGCGGGGCGACGGCGTACTTCCTCTTCGACGTGCAGCCCTCCACCTTCGCCAACCCCATCCTGCTCGACAAGGGCGACGTGCTCATCGGGCTGGCGAAGTGCGTGGCCTACGGGGCGGCGATCCCCATCGTGTCGGGGTACTGCGGGCTGAGCACGCGCGGCGGCTCGGAGGGCGTCGGCTGGGCCACCACGCGGGCCGTGGTCAACAGCTCGCTCGCGGTGATCGTCCTCAACTTCTTCATCTCGGGCGCGGGCTTCTTGCTCTTCCCGGTGTAGCTACTCGGCGACGTCGGGCTCGACAAACTGCCACTTCACGTCGGGCATCGCCTTGCGCACGCGCGCTTCGAACTCGTTGATGAGCTCCACCACCTGAGCGCACGCCAGGGTGTCGTCGACGCGGAGCTTCACGGCGATCATCACCTCGCCGGGCCCCTGCTGCACGGTGATGAGACGGAGCACCTTCTGGATGCGCGCGTCGGCCTTCGCCGCGTCGTGCACCACCGCCTCCACCTCGGGGTCGGCCCGCTCGCCCAGGAGCAGCGACCGCACCTTGCGCGCGAGGAACCACGCCACCCACACCAGCACGAGGCCCACGCAGATGCTCCCGGCGCCGTCGAAGCGGGGATTGACCTTCCACGCCAGGAGCATCGCCAGGCTCGCGAGGGCGAGGCCCACCACGGCGGCGAAGTTCTCGCCCGTGCACACCACCAGCTCGGCGTCCTTGGTGCGCTGGAGGTACTCCAGAAACCTCTGGCTCCCGCGCTTCTTGTTGACCTCCTGCACACACTGCCGGAGCGAGAGCGCCTCCAGGACGAAGGACACGCCGAGGATGCCGAGGCCCACCGCCACGTTGTGAATCTCCTCGGGGTGGAGCACCTTCTCGACGCCTTCGCCGATGGAGAACACCCCGCCGCCGAAGAAGAGCATCAGCGCGACGATGAACGACCAGAAGTAGCTCGCCCGCCCCGTGCCGAGGGGGTGATTCTCCGAAGGCCCCGCCGCCGACTGCTTGATCCCGACGAGGAGGAGGCCCTGGTTGATGCAGTCCGCGAACGAGTGGATCGCCTCGGCCAGCATCGACCCCGAGTGCGTGAAGAGCGCCGCGCCCGTCTTCACCGTGGCGATGCCGAGGTTGGCGGCGAGGGAGGTGAGGACGACCTTCGTGGAGTGACCTTCTGCCATGGCAATGGCGCGGAGGGTACTGCAACCTCCCCGCGGCGGAGTGCCCATTGTGACCCGCGCCTGTCGGGAAGTGGCGCCCTTTCAGTCCCGCGCGGTATGTCCCCTCGGGTGAAGCTCCCGACGCTCTCCCTCCTCGCCGCGCTGCTCGCCTCCGCCGCCACCGCCGAGGGCCGGAGCGTGCGCGACGAGCCCTACTCCCTCGACACCACCTGGAACGCCGCCGTCCGCATGGTTCGTGTGGACTTCGGCTTCACCATCGAGGAGCGCGACCGCGACCTCGGGTACTTCACCTTCCAGTACCGCGAGGGTCGGCGCACGGTGCCGGGCTCCGTCGAAGTCCTCCGCACGGAGACCGACGGCCGTCAGGCGACGCGCGTCATCCTGCAGGTTCCGTCGATGCCGGCGTACGTCGAGTCGATGATGCTCCAGCGGCTCTCCCGCAAGCTGCGGGCGGAGTTTGGCGAGCCCGCGCCGCCGCCCGCGCACCCGCCGCCCGCCGCGCCCGCGCCGCCCGCCGCGCCCACACCGCCCGCTGCGCCGACGTCGCCCGCCCCGCCCGGCGCTGCGCCGACCTCGACCGCCGCGGGCACCCCCAACGCCTCGCTCACGCAGGGCCGCTGGGAAGCCCCGGCCCGCGTCCGACGCATCGAAGACTGGGACGACTGACGCCACGATGACCGAGTGGCTCGCTCGCCTCCGCGCCGTCCGCAGCTTCGACGTCGCCGAGGTCGCCGCCGCCAAGATCGCCCGCCTCGCGCGCTGGTTCGCGGGGGAGGGGATCGACGCGGCCGTGGTGGGTGTGAGCGGCGGCGTCGACTCGGCCCTCACGCTCGCGCTCCTCCAGGCCACCGCGCGCCTCCCCGACGCTGCCTTGAAGCGCGTCGTCGGGCTGATTCTCCCGATCGGTGGCCGCGGGGCCACGCGACAACAAGAGGCCGCCGCGAAGGCCACGGCCGTGTGCGCCGCGCTCGGCGCCGAAGCCTGGAACGCACCCCTCACCGACGCCCTCGCGCACACCGTCACGTCGCTCGAAGCCGCTTCGGGCCTGGGCTTCGACGCGTGGTCGGAGGGCCAGTGCCTCAGCGTGATGCGAACGCCCGCGCTCTACGGCGCCGTCGCGTTGCTGCGCGCCCACGGGCACCGCGCGGTCGTCGTCGGCACCACCAACCGCGACGAGGGGGCGTGGCTCGGCTTCTTCGGCAAGGCCTCCGACGGCATGGTCGACCTCCAGCCCCTGTCCGACCTGCACAAGTCCGAGGTGCGAGCCCTCGCCGAACACCTCGGCGTACCGCGCGACGTCATCGACGCCACGCCCTCGGGTGACGTGTTCGACGGACGCAGCGACGAGGCGATGATCGGCGCCTCCTACGACGCCGTGGAGTCCGTCCTCCGGCTGCTGGAGCTGGGCCGCGACCCGGCGCTCGCAGGCATCGAAGCGGCCGCGGCGGTCGCTCGCCACCACCACATCAACGCCCACAAATATCGGGTGGGCTCGCCGGCGGTTCACCTCGACGTGATGCCGCGGGGAGTGCCGGGCGGATGGCGCGACGAGCCCTTCACGGGCCGTGACGAACGCCCACCACCACCCGGCGCCATACCCGGCGCGTGGGAGCCTCCACCGCTTGCGCTCGACCCGGTCGCGGGGCTCCCCGGCTTCGCCCCCGTGAGCCTCCCCGAAGGCTTCGCGGCGCGCGTGTCGGGGGTGCTCACCGCGTGCGATTGCGCGACGCTGCGGGCGGCCATGAGGGACTCGGGAGCGGCCGAGCCGGTCGGCGTCACTGGGGTCCGAGGGAGCTACGGCGTCGGATCGGTGCGGGCCACCGCCTGGTCACCCGCGCTCGCGGCGCAGCTCTGGGAACGATTGCGTCCGGGCGTCCCCTCGGTGCGCTTTATCGGCCCCTGTGACCCGACGGATGCGTTCGCGACGGCGGGGCGGGCGGGCCATCGGAGCTGGCGTGTGGTGGGCCTGTCACCGCTGCTCCGCTTCATGCGCTACGAGCCCGGCGGTAGGCACCTCTGCCACTACGACGCGGGCTACGACTACGGCGACGGGCGACGGACGCTGCTCTCGGTGGTCTTCTACCTCACCGACGCGCCCGCGAGCGGCGCCACCCGCTTCGTTCGTGACGGTCAGGAGGGGACACCCAGCCGCGAGCGGGACTTCTCCGATTGGAGCCGCGACACCCGCGACGACGAGGTGATCGCCGCGGTGTTTCCGTCGACGGGCGACGCGCTGGTGTTCGACCACCGGCTCTGTCACGACGTGGGGCGGTGGGATGGCCCTGGCGACCGCGTCATCATTCGCGGCGACGTGGTGTATGAAGCGATCCCCGACGGGCGCCCCTGCGATGCACTGGAAGATCCACCGCGACCCCTACCTCCGCCCCCTCGCCGAACGTCGCGGTGAGGCCGCCGTGTGGGCGTCGGGCTTCTTCTTCGACGACGACCCCGACGACGCCCCCCTCGACGACGTCGACCTGCGCTGCACCCCGCCCCCGAAGCTCCCCGTGCGCGGTGAGCGACCCGCCGTCCTCGTCCTCACGGGCGCGCTCTGCCCCGTCCACGCGGGCCACCTCGAACTCCTCGAACGGGCGCGCGCTGCCGTCACCGCCCGCGGCTTCGACGTCGTGGGCGCGTACCTCTCGCCCGGCCACGACCGCTACATTCGAATGAAGTGCGGCGCGGGCGCGATCCCAGTGTCGGAGCGGCTCCGGCTCTGCGGCGAGGCCGTGGCGTCGAGCCCGTGGATCTCCGTCGACCCGTGGGAGTCCCTCCACCGCCGCGTCTCCGTGAACTTCACCGACGTCGTCGCCCGCCTCCGCGCGTACCTCCGCGCCCACGTCGACCCGCGGATGGAGGTGATCTACGCGTGCGGTGCGGACAACGCCCGCTTCGCGCTGGCCTTCGCCGAGGAGGGCTGGTGCGCGGTGGTCGGCCGGCCCGGCGCCTACGCGGAGATGCAGCGGTGGCGCACCGAGCTCGCCGCCCACCCGCGCGTGGTGTGGGCCGAGGGCGATCACCCCGGCGCCTCCCGCCTGATCCGCGCGTCAGTGTGGCAAGGGGCTCGTCCGTCGCGCGTGGTGGTTCGGCTCGAAGACAGGAGAGCCGTCGAGACCCTCCGCCTCGCGCGCTTCCCGCATTTTCAAGAGAGTCTCATTGACCTCCTCCAGCAGCACGCCGCAGTTCGCAGGGTGGCCCTCGACGCCATGGCCGACACCGACGAGGTCATCAGCCTCGACGCGATGGTGCCCGCGCGCCACACCCTCGCGCTCAGCCGTCTCTACGCCCTCGGCGGCTACGAGCCCCTCGGCCATGTCGCGCGGCCCGGCGCTCCGCCCCTCGACGCGCAGGTGGCGGCGATTCCTCCCGGCACCTATGCGCTCCGCGACGACGACCGGATGAGCGGCTCGACGCTCGCCTGCGCGCGCGAAGTCCTCCGCGGGCGGGTGACCGTCACCCACGAGTCGCTCGCTGTCGCCCACACCGCCGACGAAGACGTCGCCGACAGCCGCGATTTTCTGCTCGGCGCCGACCACGGCGGGCTCGTCGTCCAGCTCCCCGACGGATCGATCGGCCGCGCCCCCTACGCCCTCCCGTACGTCGACCCCGCGGTGCGCTGCTGCATCGCCCCCAAGCGCGCGCGGGAGTTCTCCCTCGCGGTGTGGGCGCTCAACGAGGCGGCGTTCGCGGGGACGGAGCTCCGTGTCGGCGACCTGCCTCCGGCGACGCGGGCCACCTTCGCGTGGATGGGCGACGACCGCACGCTCGAAGCGGTCTGTCGTTGGCACATCGACGCCTTGCGACGGAGCGATGGCCCGCGCGTGACGTGACGCAGGCCCGACCCGCGTGCGATGCTCCGCCGCCCAGAGCATGGCCGACGACGCACGAGACCCACGGCCGAAGGCGCGGCGCAACGGCGACTCGCTGTCCGTGCAGGCCGAGGTGCACGACCGTCAGCAGCTCGAGCTCCGCTTCAACTACGCGGTGGGCGAGCACGGGCGCTGCGACTACCACGTCGACACGTACATCTTCGTGCCGCGCAACGTCGGGCTCAACCGCACCAACTACACCCGCGACCAGTTCTACGCCGACTTCACCGCGTACGTGCGCATCGACGCGGGGGCGCTGCCGCTCGACGCGCTCGGCGACGTGAGCAACCCCGCCTCGCCGCTCCACCGCTTCGCCGCCACGCTCGACGCGCTGCGCACGGCCCCCCGCCCCCCGCCCACGCGCTCGCTCAGCGTCCACGCGCGGCTCTACGCCAACCTCTACGTGAGCGCCGTGCGGGCCGAGTGCCGTCGGCTGGAGAAGCTCCTCACGCGGCGCGAGCGGGCCGAGGGGGAGCGCACCTCGCTCGCACCGGGCGCCACCCAGAGCGGGCAGGGGAGGCGCGAGACACCGCCGCCCGAGGCCCGCGTCGCCGACCCGGAGGGGGCCTTCGAACGCGACCTGGTGGCGGCCCTCACGCGCATGCAGGAGGCCCTCCGTGCGTTTCGCTCGCTGCGCGGCGCGGCGTGGCCCTTCGAACCCCTGTGCCACCAGGGCGTGGCCGAGGCGATGCGCGGCGCCGACGAGTACATGAGCCTCGAGCTGGAGGAGCGCCTCGCCGTCCTCTCCCACGCCCTCGGCGAGCGGGCGAGCCGCTACGACGGGACGGGCTTCGTCACCCGCATGCGCGCCCACCTCTCCACCGTCGCCCGCGCCGAGGTCGAGCTGCGCGCCCACTACGGCTACCTCACGCTCGACACGCACCGGCTGCCCGTCGAGCGCGGCGCGAAGGTCGTCATCGACCCCGGGGAGTACTTCACCTACCGGGCGTCGCTGTTGAAGAAGTCCGTCCAGCAGGCCCTCTACCTCAACGTCCGCGAGTCGCGTCGTGACACCTTCGTCCGCAACGCCGTGGGCGCCGTCGCGGCGGCCCTGGCGGCGATCTGGGCGCTGGCGACGCAGCTCCCGGCGTACGTCTCCAACCTCCCGGGGCCCACCAAGGTGCTCTTCTTCGCCGCGGGCGTCCTCGCCTACGTGATGAAGGATCGCATCAAGGCCGTGACGGGGGAGTTTCTGCTGCGAAGGGCGCGCACCTACGACCACGCCCATTGGATCTTCGGCGAGTCGCTCCCCGACCTGGGCGTCGACGATTTCGTCGCCCACAGCGCCGAGGCCGTTCGCTTCGTGGCGGGCGACGAGGTGCCCGACGACGTGCGGGAGGTTCGGGTGCAACGGCGCACCGTGCAGCACCTGGAGGTGGCCGGCGAGGAGGTGATCCACTACCGCAAGCGGCTGGAGGCGGGCCGCGAGGGAGGCGGGGCGCCGCTGCCCGAGGGCTACCGCATCCGGGACATCCTGCGGGTCAACCTCCGCCACTTCATGACCCGCCTCGACGACCCGATGGACCGCGTCGACGCCTGGGACGTCGCGCGCGGCGCGTTCGTCCGGGTCGAGCTCCCCAAGGTGTACCACCTCAACGTCGTCGCCCGCGTCCGCCGCGACCGCGCCGGCGAGGCCCCGCAGACCCGCTTCGCCCACCTCCGCGTCGTGCTCAACAAGGACGGCATCGTCCGCGCCGAAGAGGTTCGAACCCGCCGACGGTGACGCCGCCCGCGCGGGCGAAGCATCCCATCACCCGATGATGCACGACGTCCTGGTGATCGGCGCGGGCTTCGGCGGCCTCGGCGCGGCCCTCACGCTCGCGGAGCGCGGCGCCCGTGTGGCCCTCCGCGAGACGCTGCGGTATCCAGGCGGCTGCGCGAGCACGTTCTCCCGCGGTCCGTGGCGCTTCGAATCGGGGGCGACGCTGTTCTCGGGCTTCGACCCGGGCCAGCTCTTCGACCGCTGGATCCACACCCACCACCTCGACGTCACCACCCACGTCCTCGACCCGATGGTGGAACTCCGCGCCGACGGGCTTCGGCTGGAGGTGCCGCCGTCGCGCGATCGACTGGTGGCCTCGCTCTGCGCGCTGCCCGGTGCGCCGAGCGAGCGGGTGCGCGCGTTCTTCGCCTTCCAGCGCAGCGTCGCCGACACGCTCTGGGCCCTCTTCGACGACCCGGCGATGCTGCCTCCCTTCGACCTCCGCGCCCTCGGTCGCCACGCGCTCCGATCGCCCCGCTACGCGACCCTTCTCCCCTGGCTCGGCCGCCCGCTGGAGGCTGTCCTCGAGCGCTTCGAACTCCGCGCCTTTACGCCGCTCCGCGTGTACCTCGACGCCCTCTGTCAGATCACCGTGCAGGCGAGCGCGGCAGAGGCCGAGGCGTGCTTCGCGCTCTCCGCGACGGACTACTGCTTCCGCGGGACCCGGCACGTCGACGGCGGCATCGGCCAGCTCGCGTGGGCCCTGACGCGGGCGGTGGAGGCGCTCGGCGGCGACGTGTCCATGAGCGACGGCGTGCGCTCGCTCCGGCGCGACGGTGACGCGTGGGTCGCCCGTACCCGACGCGGCGAGGTGCGGGCTCGCTCGGTGATCGCCAACCTCCTCCCGCAGACGGTCGCCGCGCTGGTGGAGGGCGTCGACGCGCCGCGGCTCGACGCGCTCTCCGCTCGCGTGGCCGAGGGGTGGGGCGCGGCGATGTTGTACCTCGGCGTGTCCCGCGACGCCGCGCTGCGGCCGGAGGCGCACCACCTGGAGCTCGTCGGCGACATTGCTTCGCCCTTCACCGAAGGCAACCACGTCTTCGTCTCCTTGAGCGCCGTCGACGAGACCGACCGCGGCCCCGGCGGTGCCCGCACCGCGACCGTGTCGACGCACGTCCCGATGCGAACGCTCCGCGCGCTGCCGCCCGACGCGCAGGGGCGCTACATCGCCGCCGTGCAAGAGCGCATGGAGGCCGTGATCGCCGTCCACGCCCCGGAGGTGAGCCGCGGGGTGGTGCACCGGATGACGGCCTCGCCGCGCACCTTCGAGCGCTTCACGGGGCGCTTCCAGGGCTACGTCGGGGGCATTCCCCGGCGGGCGGGGCTGCACAACTACGAGGGGCTCTGGCCCACCGCGGTGGCGCCGGGGCTGTACCTCGTGGGCGACTCGGTGTTCCCCGGGCAGAGCACGCTGGCGACCGCGATCGGCGGGCAACGGGTGGCCGAGCGCGTGCTGCGGGGGTGAGGTTCAGCGCGCGACGTCGGGCTGTGATAGCGTCGACGTATGACCCGATCGAGCGCGCCCAAAGTGGAGCTGGTGATCCCGGTTTCGGAGGAGGACGACCGGTGGGTGTTGGAGGAGGAGAACATGCCCGAGACCCCGCTGCACGAGCGCATCATCCAGGTGCTGGTCCTCGTCTTCACCGCCTGGATCGCGCGCGTCCGCCTCCCCGCGATGGCCGGGCGCAACATCGCGCTCCGTTGGAACGTGAAGAAGCCCTCCACGGGCGTCGACCCCGACGTGTACCTCGTCGAGCCTGCGCCGCCGAAGGGTGAGGCGGAGACGAGCTTGTGCCTCTGGAAGCCGGGGCACCACGCGCCCCGCGTCGCCGTCGAGGTGGTGAGCGAGGAGACGGCCGAGAAGGACTACCGCGACGGCCCCGCGCGCTACGCCGTCAGCGGCACGCGCGAGCTCTGGGTGTTCGACCCGCTGCGCAAGGGGCCAAGCGACGAGGGCGGCCCGTGGGTGCTTCAGGTCTGGCGCAGGGTGAAGGACAAGCAGTTCAAGAAGGTGTACGCGGGCGATGGCCCCGCCTTCTCGCGCGAGCTCGGCGCGTGGATCGTGGTGACCGACGAGGGCATGCGGCTCCGCCTCGCCGACGACGCCGCGGGGACGAAGCTGTGGCTCACCGCGGAAGAGGAGGAGCGCCACGCGAAGGAGGACGAGCGACGCGCCAAGGAGGACGAGCGACGCGCCAAGGAAGAAGCCCAGCGTGAGCTCGCCGAGCTGCGCGCGGAGCTCGCTCGCCTGCAGGAGAAGACCCGGTAGCGCGACCGTCTTCGCGCGAGAGGGAGGTCCTGCGCCATGCCCCGGAACCGTCGGCAGGCTTTGGGGCCCTGGGACGCTGAACGAGGGGGCCAGGGTCCAGCGCCTGTCAGCGTCCCAGGGTTCGCCGAGCGCTCACCCTGGGCTCGAACTGGATCGCCCGCAAGGCCGGGCTCCCGCCCCCTACGCGTTGGAGTTCTTCCTGAGCCCGGCTCTGC
>JBILLV010000120.1:0-25501 GCA_044375895.1 Polyangiales bacterium
GAGGGCGCTGCTGCTACTGCCACTTGCGGCAGGTCGGGCAGGCGGCGGTGTTCCATGTCGACCACGTCGTGCCGCGCAGCCGCGGAGGGCCCACGGAGGAGGACAACCTCGCGTCGCAGTGCCCCGCGTGCAGCCTCAGGAAGGCGAGCAAGACCGCCGCGGTCGACCCCGCGTCGGGGGAGGTCGTCGCGCTCTTTCACCCGTTGCGACAGCGCTGGGAGGAGCACTTCCGCGTGGACCCCGACGGCACCTGCATCGGGCTCTCCCCGACGGGGCGCGCGACCGTCGAAGCGCTTCGCATGAACGACCCGCTCCCGCGAACAGCGCGGGCGCTCCAGATCGCCGCGGGCCTCGGGTAGCGGCCCCCTCACGCTTCCTCGGCGCGTGTCGGCGCTGCCCGAGGAGCCGCGGCGGGCGGGGCTTCGGGCGCTGACTCACGCGAGGGGGAGCACCGGCCCCGCAGCGAGCGCCTCCCGCCCCGTTGCGACGAGAACTGAACATCTGTACAGTCACCCGCATGAACGACCCATCGCACCGCGGCGGCAGCGAGCTCGGCGCCTACGATCCGCCCCGCGCGGCGGCCTCGATGGACTTCAGCGACGAGCAGCGCCAGCTCATCCGCGACACCTTCGCCAACGGCTGCTCCGACGCGGAGTTCGCGGTGCTGATGGAGGTGGCGCGGGCGCGGCGGCTCAACCCGCTCTTCCGCCAGATTCACTTCGTGCAGCGGTGGGACTCCGAGAAGCACCGGATGGTGTGGGCGACGCAGGTGTCCATCGACGGCCTCCGCGCCATCGCGCAGCGCACCGGGCTCTACCAGGGGCAGGACGAGCCCGAGTTCGTGGAGAACGCCGACGGCACGCTGAAGCTCTGCAAGGTGCGCGCGTGGCGGCGTGACTGGCCGCGGCCCGCGGTGGGGGTGGCGTACTGGGCGGAGTATGTGCAGACGACGCGCGACAAGCAGACGGGCAAGACCCGCCCGACGGCGATGTGGTCGCGGATGCCCCACGTGATGCTCGCCAAGGTGGCCGAGGCCATCGCCCTGCGAAAGGCCTTCCCCGAAGACATGGCGGGGCTCTACACCAACGACGAGATGGCGCAGGCGACCCCTGCCCCCACGCCCCCGCCGAAGCCCGTCGCGCAGCGCACCGAGCTCCACATCCACGCCTCGCTCCCCGCGGTCGCATCAGCGCCCGAAGCGCCGCCGCCTCCACCGCCGCCCGCGCAGGTGATCGTCGCCGAGCCCGTCGCCCCGACGGAGGTGAAGCGCACCGGCGACCCCTGGCTCGACTACTACGGCTGATCGCGCCACGGAGCACCCTCGGCCTGCAGGAGCGCGAGGGGATACACGGGGCCGCCGTGGGCGACGTGTTCGAACACCTCCCGCACCTCGGCGTCGCGCAGCGGGAGCGAGGCGAGCTCGTCGAGGGTGACCCAGCGGGCTTCGAGCGAGTGCTCGTTGGGTGCGCTGCGCGGGGCGGTGTCGTCGAGGGGCCGCGCGACGAAGAAGACGCGCACCCGCGCCCCGCCCGGCGACGGCGAGTGCTCGATGCGGAGGATGGACTCGACCGTCACCCGCAGCCCGGACTCCTCCAGCGTCTCGCGGACGGCGGCGTCGACGAGGGTCTCGCCAGGCTCGACGCGGCCCGCTGGCAGGTACCAGAGCTGCCCGTGCTTGCGCTCGTGAACCACCAGGAAGCGCCGCCCCAGGCGCACCACCACCATCGCAAAGAACCAGGTCGGAATCGCCTCTCGCGCCATCGGTGAGCTCCTTACACGTCGAGGCCGTTCCACTGGGCGATGGCGGTGACGCGGGCGTCGCCGGGCATGTCGCGACGGAGGCGCCGCATCACGTCACCCGCCGAGCGCAGGTCGCCGCGATCGAGGAAGAGCGACACCAGCGTGCCGTAGCGCCGCAAGGCCACCTCGCGGTCGATGCGGGCCATCTCGAACTCCGCCACGCGCAACTGCCCGTGGAGGTCGTCGGGCCACGTGAGCGCCCAGCGCTCCAGCTCCTGCGCGGCCGTGGGGGCGTGCCCGTACTTCACCAGCACGGCCATCTCCAACAGCAGCGTGTCGAGCTCGCTCACGGCGGGGTAGCCCGCGGCCGGGAGCGGTGCGCCGGTCGACGCCTCGCGGTCCATCTGCGGCTGCGTGAGCGAGTCGTCGTCGATGATGACCGACTGCTCCATCGCGTGGGCGTGCGGCTGCACCTCCGGCAGGAGCACCGACACGTCCGTCGCGGGGTCTTCGCTCATCGCGTCGCGGAGCGCGGGCGACGGGGGCTTCTCCTCCGTCTGATCGTCCCACGTCGACTCCATCGGCGGGCGGACGGGCATCGCCACGACCCGCGTGGTCTCGTCGGGCTCTTCGCGGACGGGGGGCTTCGCGGCGGGGCGCAGCGTCGACACCGGGGCGGCGACGGGCGGCACCGAGGCCGACGACGCGCTCGTGCGGGCGTGCTGCAAGAAGGCGTCGAAGATCGCGAGGGCGCGTTGGCCGCCAGCGGGGTTCACGTCGCGATCATCGCACGGGGGCGGTGGGGGCGTCACCGCCGCAACGCGCCGCGCACCAGCCCTCGGGGGCGCCGGGCGGATCCCAGCGGTCGATGTCGTAGTCCTCGTCGTCGTCGTGGCCCACGCGGGCGGGAGCGCCGGCCAGCGGGAAGCGCCACACCTCGAAGAAGCCGTCGCCGTCGCGGTCCTGCCCCTGCTTGCGCACGCTGCCGTCGGGCCGGTAGACGGCGATGCGGTCGCGCACGCTGTCGCCGTCGCTGTCGTCGTTGACGGTGCGGAGGCGCCCGTCGATGGTGTAGGTCTCGCGCCGTTCGAAGATGCCGTCGCGATCGTCGTCGCGCTCGACGCGGAGGGGGCCCGCGCTCGGAGGCCAGCGCGTATTGAAGGTGCGATTGACCTCGTAGAGCCCGTCGCCGTCGTCGTCGACGCCCTCCTCCGTGAGCCGACCGGCCGGGTCGAACGATCGGTAGCGCTCGGGGGTCGAGTCCTCGTTGGCGTCGATCCACTCCGAGGCCACCTGACGCCGCGCGTTGAGCTGCACCCACCGCTCGGGGAGGGTGTTCCAGTTGCGGTCGGTGAGGATCATCACCACCACGCCCTCGGGGTTCACCTGGTCGACGGTGTCGTAGCGACCGTCGCCGTCGGAGTCGTAGTCGATGCGGTTGAGCCGCCCCTCGACGTAGATCTCCGTGCGGTCGGGCGCGCCGTCGTGGTTGCGGTCGTCGCGCACATACGCGAGGCGGCCGCGGGCGTCGCGCTCCACCCAGCGGTCGGGGCGGCCGTCGTGGTTCCGGTCTTCGGTGGTGGTGGTGGCAGCGCTGACGGGAGCGACGCGGCGACCGTGCGCGAGCCAGCCGCCCCCGAAGCCGAGGCCCCCCACTGCGATGATCCCCGCGACCGCGGCGACCCATCGACGCCACGGCGCCCGAGGCGAGGCGGCGTCGCTCACCTCACACCTCCCAGTCGTGGTCGACGGGATGCCGCAGGCCGAAGCGCTCCTCGAGCTTCTCCATCCCGGCGCCCGCACGGATGAGCGTCGGCTCGGCCTTCGTCAGGTCGATCACCGTGCTCGGGTGCACGTCGCCGAAGCCGCCGTCGAGCACCATCGCGAGGTGCGGGAAGCGGTCGTCGATCACGTCGGGGTCTTGAATGGCCTCCTCGCCCTCCGCGGGGTGCGACGCGGTCGTCGAGATGATGGGCGCCCCGAGCTCGCGGGCGAGCGCGAGGGGGATGGGGTGGTCGGGCACGCGGATCCCGATGGTCTTGCGCTTCATCATCAGGAGCTTCGGCACCTCGCGGGTCGCCTCCAGGATGAAGACGTACGGCCCCGGCACGAGGTGCTTGATGAAGCGGTAGTGGAAGTCCTGCACCACCGCGAAGCGCGCGATCCCCGAGAGGTCGGGGACCACCAACGCGAGCGGCTGCGTCCGGTCCATCTGCTTCATCGCGTAGAGCGCGTCGATCGCGCGCTTCTCCGTGATCGCGCAGCCGAGGCCGTAGACGGTGTCCGTGGGGTAGGCGATGGCCTCGCCGCTGCGCAGCGCGTGGACGGCGCGCGCGATCTTGCGGGGCTCGGGGTGTTCTGGGCTGATCTCGACGCGCATGGTGAATGTCCTCCCGCGGCGGCGGGGCGCGCGACACTACACCAAAGCGCCCCATGGGTGGCGCGCGCGTGACGCGCCCCGCGCGCACGGTGCGAAGCCGCGTACGCACACGAAGGGGGTGGCGCAGAGTTCTCGTCAAGCGCGCGCCGATGGGTATATTCGCGCCATGAGGACCTACCGTTGTCGCACCGTGATCGCCGCGCTCGCGCTGACGCTGTCGGTTGCCGGCTGCGGGGAGGACGAGGCCACGCCCGCGCCGCCGGGCTTCGCGCCGCTGGAGGTGTCGACGGCCGTGCGCCCCGCGTCGACGAGCGACCAGCGCTGCCCGGAGTCCTTCAACGTCGTCACGGGCGAGCGCGACGCGGTCAACGCCGACACCCAAGTGCGCGAGCAGTACGAGTTCGCGCACGGACGCGGGTGCATCCACGGGACGATGGCCGCCGTGTGGGCCGCCGTGCGCGACCCCGCGGTCACGGTCGACCGGCGGCGGGTGACGGAGTTCATGGTGACGCGCGACGTCGAGCCGCAGTACCCGGTGAGCTTCCGCGTGCGCAACATCGTGCGCGACGTGGTCACCATCACCTTCGACCACACATGGCGAGCGGGCGCCCTCGAGGGCACCACCGACGAGCCGCAGGTGCTGTCCGCCCGTTACCAGAAGACCTTCGGGTCGTCGTTCATCCCCATCCTCCGGGGCTCGATCGTGGCGCGTCCGCTCGATGGTGCGACCGTCGAGGTGGAGATCGTTCGCCACATCAAGTCCTCGGGCGCCGGCGCCGACGACGCGCGCATCTACCTCCAGGACTGCTTCAACAGCCTCGCGGCCCGCGTCCACGGCCGCCCGCTGCCGACGTACTGACCCGCCGACGACCGTTGGGGGGTCGTGACGCCGGGCTCGGATCGTCTATGCTCCCGCCCACATGCGGCTGCTCCCCCTCACGCTCCTCTCGCTCGCGTCTGCCTGCACCGGCGCCATTTCGAATGGCGACCTCGACGCGGCTGATGCCGCGCCGGAGGCTTCTCCCGCAGACGGCGCCGACGCGCGCGTGGCAGTCGACGTCCCCGGCGCCGACGTCCCCCGCGTCGACGTCCCCCGCGGCGACGTCCCCCGCGCGGACGTCCCCCGCGCCGACGCGGTGACCGACGCGCGGGCGGACGTCCCACCGGCCGACGTCCCGCGCACCACGGGTGACCTCCAGGTGCTCCCGCCGCTGGGCATGGTGAGCGCGCGGCAGGTGCCCGCGGTCGCTCCCGGGGTCGGGGTGCGCGCGTTTCCTGGGGCCGAGGGCTTCGGCGCGGCGGCGACGGGCGGCCGCGGCGGTCGGGTGATCTACGTCACCACCACGGCGGCGCAGGGGCCGGGTTCGCTCACGGAGGCGCTCGAGGCGTCGGGGCCGCGCTACATCCTCTTCAAGGTGAGCGGCCGCATCGACCTCTCGGCGCGCATCCCCCGCGGCGACGTCACCATCGCCGGACAGAGCTCGCCCGGCGGCGTGGTGCTGCGCGGGCTCTTCGCGGACGAGTCACCCTTCTGCGACAGCACCTGCGGCGCGGGCGTGACGGGCGTCCACAACGTCATCGTCCGCCACATCCGCTCGCGCCCCTCCACGCGCGGCAGCAACGGCAACATCGAGGGCGACGCGGTGCGCCTCCGTCACATGCGCAACGTGATCCTCGACCACGTGTCCGCGGGTGACGCCACCGACGAGGCCTTCGAGATCAGCTACTCCAGCAACATCACGGTCCAGGACTCGATCCTCGGCGAGACGCTCGGCGACCACGCCGACCGCGGGGGCATGCTCATCAACTACTCCAACCCGGTCGGAGGCTATCCCCTCGACGCCATCGCGGTGATCCGCACCGTGTGGGTTCGCACGCGGGGCCGGTACCCCGAGATCGCCCGCGACAGCGTCGCCGACGTGGGCCTCACGCTGCGCGCCGAGCTCGCCAACAACCTCGTGTGGGGCCAGGATCGCTACATCGAGACGGGGCACTTCGCGGGCGTGTTCGGCGACCCGGCGGGCCCCGCCTACCATCAGCTCAACTGGGTGGGCAACCTGGGGGTGGTGACGCCGTCGTTCCCTTACGGAATGCTCTGGTTCGAGAACCCTTCGGGGCGCTCGACGGGCTACTTCCGGGACAACTACCTGAGCCGCTATCCCGACCGCACCGATCACCAGCTCAACTACTGCTGCGACGATTTCGCCGTCGCGCCGCCGCCCGCCCGCCCCGCCTGGGGTCGCAGCACGCGGCACCCGTTTCCCGCGGTGACTTACCTGCCCGCGGCGGACGTTCGAAGCTATGTCCTCGCCCACGCGGGCGCCTTCCCCCGTGACCCGATGGACCGTCGCCTCATGGGCCACATCGCGGCGGGCGTACTGCCTGGAGCTCCCTGGAACGTCAACCCCGCGGGTGACGTGTGGCGCACCGACTGGACGACGCCCCCAGCGGCCCCCGCGGACGGCGACAACGACGGCATGCCCGACGCGTGGGAGCGCGCCCGCGGGACGGATCCGACGCGCGACGACCACCTCGGGCTCACCGTCGGCAACGCGACCGCGGGCCTCGCGGGCTACCCCAACCTCGAGGTGTATCTCCACGAGCTCGCGCAGCAGCGGTTGACCGAGGGGCCGTGGGGGCGGTGAGCTTCAGTAGGCGCTGGCGCGGCGGGGAATTTCCGACGTGTACTCGATGACGATGAGGTCGTCGTTGTCGGCCACGGGGATCGCGGGCCGCGTCGGGCGGCCGGTGTCGCGGGCGGCGTAGTGACGGGCGATGGCGGCGCTCACCTGGCTGCGGGTGGCGAGGAGCGGGCGGACGGGCATCCCGGCCACGATGGACACGGTGAAGAGGGCCTCCTCCCAGGTGGGGTCATCCATCGCGACGTAGAGCGTGGGCGGCCCGCTCTGCTCGCGGCGGACGTACACGGGGAAGAGCGAGAAGCGCTCGGCGGTGTCGCGGGGGATGAGCGCGAGCACCGACCCGGTGGCCTCGTGCGGCTCGACGCGCACCCAGGGGATCGAGAGGCGACGCGAGAGGGCCTGCGTCAGGGCGTTTTCGTCGACGCCACCGCGCTCGACCAGCAGCGCGAGGAGGCGGACAGGGGCGGCGGAGGCGCGCTGCTCGGCGAGGGCGTCGTCGAGGCGCTCACGGGTCACGAGCCCCGCGCTCAGGAGGAATTCGCAGAGGTGATGGCGGTCCATGTTCACGGACTTTGAACGGCATCCTGCGACGGATACTTGAGGGCGCCCGAACCCGCGGCTGACGGCCAGCGCTTGACCCCATCTCTCGCGGGGGCGTAGAAGCGCACGGTCGCAATTTCAGCCCTTTCACCACATCGTGCCCGAACCCACCGCCACCGCCAGCGCCCCTCCGACCCGCTCCCCGGGCGGACGTCGCCTCGCCGCGGTGCTCCTGACCGTCGCCATCGGATCGTTCGTCGGCAACGCGGGACGGGTCGTGTATCGAGACACCTTCACCGTCCCCCCCACCGACCCCCGCGACACCGACTGCGCGACGGGCCTCCGACGCCTCCACGACGCCTACGAGCGGGTGTGGGCGGAGTCCCGCGGACGCACCGGCGCGACCATCGACCCCAGCCTCGACCGCGCGCTCACGTCCCTCCGCGCGGTGTGCGCGCGGGAGGGCGAAGCGGGTAACACCGCGCACCGACACCTCGAACGCTGGCGCTACCGCGCGGAGAGCATGGCGCTCCTCTGGCGCGAGACCCTCGACGACGACGTCCGCGCCGCGCTCGCCTACCAGTCTCCAGGAAGTCACCGATGACCGACGCACCCGCCGCCTCCTTCGACACCCTCAAGCTCCACGAAGACACCCTCCGCGCGGTCACCGACGCGGGATACACCGCGCCGACGGCCGTCCAGCTCGCCGCGTTCGAGCCCATCGCCGCGGGCCGCGACGTCATCGTCCAGTCGCGCACCGGGAGCGGCAAGACCGCCGCCTTCGTGCTCCCCATCGTCGACCGGCTGCTCAAGCCCGAGGTGCACCCGCAGGCGCTCGTGCTCTGCCCGACGCGCGAGCTCGCCATCCAGGTGGCCGGGGAGTTCGAGCGCCTCGGCAAGCACCGCGGGGCCACCGTGGTGACCCTCTACGGCGGCGCCCCGATGGACCGTCAGGTGCAGGCCCTCAAGCAGGGCGTGAAGGCCGTCGTCGGGACGCCGGGCCGCGTGCTCGATCACCTCCGCCGCGGCACCTTCGACCCCTCCCACGTCCGCGTCGTGGTGCTCGACGAGGGCGACGAGATGCTCTCCATGGGCTTCGCCGAGGAGCTCAACGCCATCCTCGAGCAGATGCCCCGCGGCCGTCAGGGCGTGATCCTCTCGGCCACGATGCCCGAGTCCATCCGCCGCATCGCCAACCGGCACCTCCGCGAGCCCGAGCTCCTCGCGCTGAGCTCGGACGGCATCGCCCCCGAGGGCCTCACGCACCTCGTGTATTTCACCCCCTCGGGGACGCGCATCACCGACCTCGTCCGCGTGCTGGAGCAGGAGCGCCCGCAGGCGGCCCTCGTCTTCTGCAACATGAAGTCGGAGACCGAGGCCGTCGCGCGCGGGCTCCAGACGGCGGGCCTCAGCGCGGAGTTTCTCCACGGCGACCTCGCCCAGAGCGACCGCGAGCGCGTGCTCGGCAAGCTCCGCGACGGGCGCGTGCAGTACCTCGTCGCCACCGACGTCGCCGCCCGCGGGATCGACGTCCCCCACCTCACCCACGTCGTGAACTTCGGCCTCCCCGAGAGCGCCGAGGCCTACGTGCACCGCACCGGGCGCACGGGGCGGGCGGGCCGCGCGGGGACGGCCATCACCGTCGCCGGCCCCAAGGACATCGGCAGCCTCTACTTCCTCCGCCTCACCTACGGCATCCGCCCCATCGAGCGCTCGCTGCCTTCGCAGGGCGAGGAGAAGACGCGGCGCGAGCTCGACCGCGTGCAGCTCCTGCTCGAAGCCTTCCCCGGCGCGCCTTCGGACGAGGCCGTCGCGCTCGCCCGTCGGCTCCTCACGCACGACGACGCCGACCGCGTCATCGCGTCGCTGGTGGGGGCCTTCTTCGACCTCGAGCGCCGCGACCGGGTGACCCGCGAGGTGACCGCACCCGAGGCGCCCGCCCCCGTCGCCGCGCCCCCGGTGGCGAAGCCCTCGGAGGCACCGCGCGAGCGCGCCCCCCGCCGCGACGACGCCCGCCCGCCCCGCCGCGACGACGCCCGCCCGCCCCGCCGCGACGAGCCCCGCACCGAGCGCAGCCCGGTGGGTCTCGGCGACCGCGGCGCCGACCGTGGCCCGCGCCCGCCCCGCCCCTCGGAGCCCACGCGTCGCTTGGACGTGCACGGCGCGCCCACGACCGCGATCACCGACCACGAGGACGGCGACGCGCTCGGGATGGAGGAGCTCCGGGTGGCCGTCGGGCGCCGCGAGGGCCTGCGCGCGGGCGACCTCGTGCGGATGATCGCCGACGCGCTGCGCATCCCGAAGCGGGCCATCGGACGCGTCCACGTGCGCGACAGCTTCACCCTCGTCAACCTCCCGCCCGAGCACCTGGAGCCCGCCATCGCGGCGCTTCGGGAGGTGCAGTTCAACGACCGCCCGATGGCGCCCGAGCGGGGCCGCGGGGCGGGCTCGACGGACGACGACGTCGCGGGCTGACCGGTGGGTCGCCTCGCTGCACTGGCGCTCGGCGGCGCTGCGCTCGGGGTGTTCGGCGTGCTCAACCTCGGGCATGCCGACCCGCCGCCCGCGCCCCAGCGCCTCACCCTGAGCGAGTGCATCCGTCTCGCCGAGCGGCGCTACCCCGGCGTGGTGGCCCAGCGTCACAAGATCGCCGCGTCGCGCGCGCAGCTCGACGAGGCCTGGGTGGCACCCTTCGCCAATTTCAACGTCACGGGCGCCGTGTCCATCGCCCCCTACGCGCGCGGCAACCCCACCTTCTCCCCCGACGCCTTCGCGCAGAACCCCTTCGAGACGGGCTTCGAGCCCTTCGCTCGGCTCTCCATCGAGACGGCCATCCCGGTGTCACCGTGGACGTGGTGGCGCCTCGGTCGTGTGCGCGACGCCGCCCGCGCGCAGATCCGCGCCAACGAGCACGAGGCCGAGAAGATCCGGCTGGAGCTCCGCACCAACGTGCGCCGCGCGTTCTTCTCCCTGCAGCTCGCCCACGACTCGAAGTACCTGCTCGACCAGGCCCTCGGGTACCTCGACACCGCCGAGACGCAGCTCCGCCAGCCGCGCGAAGAAGACGCGGGCGCACCGTCCGTCAACGACGCCCGGCAGCTTCGCATGAGCCGCTACGAGGCCCAGGCCCGGCGGAGCGAGGCGCTGCGCGGTGAGGCCCTCGCGCGCCAGTCGCTCGGGCTGCTGACGGGCGAAGGGGAGGCCGTGGACATCGTCGACGAGCCGCTCTGTCCGTATGAGACCGCCATCCACCCGCTGACGCACTACCTCACCGTGGCGCGGCTCCACCGGCCCGAGTTGCAGATGATCGAGGCGGGTCTCAGCGCGCGTCGAGCCGCGGTGTCCATTCAGTGGGGCGCGTACCTGCCCGACCTCGCGATCGGTCTCCAGGCCGCGTGGTCGTCGGCTCCCTCCATCAGCGATCAGGTGAACCCCTTCGCCGGCGGCAACCAGAACTTCGGCTTCTGGGGAGGCGCCCTCGTCCTCCGCTGGAACGCCGACCCCCTCGCCAACTTCTTCCGCGTGCGGCGCGTGCGTGAGGAGCTGGCGATGACGGAAGCGCAGCAGCGCCTCGCCCTCGGCGGCATCGCGCTGGAGGTGGGCGAGGTGCACGGCCGCGCGGTCGACGCGAAGGAGCGCGAGCGGCTCTGGGGCCTCGCCGAGCGCGAGGGCTACGAGTGGTTCACCTCCGTCTTTCAGGAGTATCAAGCGGGGACGGGGGACGTGACGGCGATCATCGCGCCGCTGCGGCAGTACCTCCAGGCCCGCGCGAACCACCTCCAGGCCGTGAGCGACCTCAACAGCGCCCTCGCCCAGCTCGCCCAGGTGACCGGCCGCGAGGAGATGGACGGCGCCCCCGCGGAGGGCTGCGTGCGGCCCGCCGCCGTGCGCGAAGACACCGACGCGGGCGTGAGCGACGAGGAGATCGACGCGCTGCTCGGCGAGACCGCGGAGGAGGACGCGGGCGTCGATGTCGTGGCTACCGACGTGGCCACTGGCGGGCGCCGAGACGCCGTGCCAGACCACGCCGCGAGGCCGGTGAATGCGCTGCCCACGCGGACACGTACCACCGGCGCCACGAGGTGATGCGATGATGAAGCGAGCGATGGTCCTGGCGATGGTGCTCCTGAGCGGCGAGGCCCTGGCGCAGACGCGCAACGGGCCGCGGCAGTTCGTCGAGGTGCGCCACGCGGCGGTCAACCGCCTGCTGCGACAGCCCGCGGCCACCCCGCAGCGCGACGCGCAGGTGGCGCGCATCCTCAACGGCCTCCTCGACCTCGACGAGCTCGCCCAGCGCGCCCTCGACCCCTTCTGGGCGCAGCGGACGCCCGCGGAGCGTCAGGAGTTCATCACGCTCCTGCGCCAGCTCATCGAGCGCAACTACCAGCAGAACCTCCGCCAGACCGCGGATTTCGCCGTCGCCTACGAGCCCGAGACCATCAACGAGTCCGCGGGGACGGCGGTGGTTCGCTCGACGGCCCGCTCGCGCACCGACGCCCGCGCCGCGCCGGTGACGCTGGAGTACCGGCTCATCCGCCGCAACAACGCGTGGCTCGTCTACGACGTCGTCACCAACAACAGCTCGCTCCTGCAGACGTACCACGACTCGTACACGCGCATCATCCGCACGCAGGGCTTCCCCGCCCTCCTCACGCGCATGCGCTCCCGCGTCGCCGCCATCCAAAACGGAACCGCCGTCACCGCCTCCCCCACCGGGCCATCCCCCGCGCCGTAGATGGAGCCCGCGGCGCCGATCCCTGCGTGGCGCCGCGCCCTCCCCTTCGCCCTCGCGCTCGCCCTCATCGCCTTCATCTTCTCGCGCATCGACCTCGCCGCCTTCCAGCGCAGCCTCGCGCGCGTCCACCTGGCGCGCTTCCTCGCCGTGTCGATCACCTTCTCCGTCGGGCTCCTCCTCGCCGACGCGGTGGCCACGGTGCCCCTCTATCGCCGCCTCGTGGGGCCGGTGAAGTACGGGGACTTCGTGGTGTTTCGCGGGGCCTCGTACCTGCCGTCGCTGCTCAATCACCACCTCGGTCAGGCCGCGCTCACGTGGTTTCTGTCCAAGGGCTGCGGGCTCCCGCTCTGGCGCGTGGCGGGGGCGACGCTGGTGGGTTACGCGTCGTGGGCGGCGTGCCTCCTGGGGGCCGGCTGCCTCGCGCTCGTCCTCTCCGACCAGCCCATCGGGTGGCTCGCGCTGCCGCTCGGCGCGGGCTTCGCGTACCTGGGCCTGCTCGCGGTGAAGCCGACGTTTCTGGCGCGGCGGGCGCTGCTGGCGCCGCTCTTCGAAGCGGGCGTGGTGGGGCACCTGCTCGCGGTGGCGGCGAGGCTCCCACACATGACGGTGATGTTCGTGGGGACGTGGTCGTCGTTCGGGCTCTTCGGGGTCGACATCCCCTTCGCGATGGCGCTGCGGTACATCCCGCTGCTCATGGTGGCCCTCACGCTGCCCATCACGCCGCAGGGCTTCGGCACGCGCGACGCCGTCGCCTCGCTGCTCCTCGCGGGCTACGCGCCGGGAGACACCGCCGCGGAGCGACTCGCCGTCGTGGTGGCGGCGACCAGCGCGTGGGGCGTGGTGACGACGGTGTGGGAGGCGCTCATCGGGATGGCCTGCACGCGGCTCGCGAGCGCCCGGGTCGACGCCCCGCCGCCCTGAAGGTCCGCAGCGGCGGCGACACGCCTCCCGCGAGCGCGACTCGGGCGGGTGGCCCACTGCTTCAAACGCCGCCGCCGCTACTCGAGCTCGTCGACGATTTCGATCGGGTCGCGTTGGAGCTCGCCGCTCGGGGCGATGGTCCCCGCGAGCAAATAGGTCGACTGGACCCCGTCGCCGTCCAGGTTGCCGACCGCGCGCGCCGTGAAGGCGTCGCCGGGGCCGAGACTGGGCATCGGGCCGCCACCCGCTGGGCCTTCAACCATGTAGGCGTAGTAATGCGCCGTGGAGAGGGCGAAGCCGAGCGTCGCCCACTCCTCGCGCGCCACCCAGAGCGCGACGTTGGCGGGGTACTTGGCCGACCCCGGCGAGTCGTTGGGCGTCAGCTCGGGCGCTGCCACGAAGCCAGACTCCTCGAAGCGCTCGCCCGACTGGTTGTAGTAGGCAACCTCGGCGTGATAGATCGCGCCGAGGTTGGTCGACGCCTCGGCGGCCTTCGAACGCTTCACGTAGCGTGTGAACGCCGCCACCGCGACCGCCGCGAGCACGCCGAGGATCACCACGACGATCATCAGCTCGACCAGGGTGAAGCCGCGGGAGGCAGGGCTTCGAGTCGTCATTCAGAAGCTCCTTCTGCTGCGTCCGAGATTACTACACGGGCCGCTCCGTCGGACACGTTGAATTTCCAGCCTTCGATTCGGCGCGCCCGCTCCTCTGCCCTCGGGTGCGAGCGCCTCGGCACCACGCCGGCCCCCTCGGCGATCCGCTCCCACCGCCCATAGAACGCCAGGAGCACCCTCGCCCCCTGCCCAGCGTTGGAGGCCCACGGTCGCGCGGCATCGACCGCCCACGCGTCGGCGGCGAGCTCCCGCTGGTGTTGGTCACCGCCGCCATGCCCCCCCGCGTCGACGCCTTCGCACCCACCGTGGCCGAGCGCGACGTGCCCGAGCTCATGGGCGGCGACGAAGGTCATCAGGTCGGCGAAGAGGCGGCGCTGCCGCGCGAGCTTCCAGGGATCGTTCGCCACCGGCGCCGGGAGCTCGGGGAGCTCGGGGCCCACGACCACGCCTCGCCGTCGGAGCAGGTGCGCGAGCGCGTCAGCGTAACCGTCGAAGGCGCGGCTCCCGGTTCGCTCGTCGAGGGCTCGGACGCTCGCGAGGTGCGCCGCGAGCCGCACGAGGCCGCGCGCCACCACGACTTCCGCCCCTCGTGGCGTGCACCGGGTCGAAGCGTTCACGTCCCAGTCGCGGGGCGCGATCGACCACGTCACCGGCCGCACGCCCGACGCGGACGCCGCCCGCGCGACCCCTTCGAACACCGCGCGGGCCTCGGCGAGCGCGGCTTCGTCGATGAGCTCGCCGAGACGCGTGAAGGCTCCCGGGAGCGCGGGGCGCGCGTCGATCGCCGCCGCGGGAGGCGCTCCCCCGAGCGTCGCCGGATGGGGCACCCAGCGCACGGGGCCGAGGTCCCGCGGCCGCGGACGCCGGTCTCCGCGCGCGTTGGGGGGCGTGTCGCGACTGCGAAACAGATCGACGAGCTGGCATGCGCCGACCGCCCAGGTGAGCAGCAGCAGCGCGTACACGGCGAAGGCGGCTCGCATCTCCGTCGTGCCGCCCCTCCTACCGCGTACGCCGACGCCCCGCGGCCCTGAAGGCCAGCAGCAGCGCGGCCACGCTCCACCCGGGCCACTGCCCGCTCGCCCCCCGCGGCCCCGCCGCGCAGCCCGTGGGCTCCGTGCTCGGCGCGCGCTGCAGGGCCATCCCGCCGCCCGCGTCGCTGACGCCCGCGTCGAGGCCCGGCGTGAGCACGTTGCCGGTGGTGTTGACGCCCGTGAGCATCAAGCGCCACGTCTGCATCTGCTGGCGCTCGAGCGTGTCGAAGAGGCAGCCGTCGCGCACGGTGGCGGGCGTGAGGTCGCCCTCGATGTGCGTCGTGCGCATCGCGCTGGAGAGCGTCGAGCCGCCGTGCGGGTTGATGGCAACCGGGCGGGCGCGGTCGGCGAAGTTCCACGCGCGGACGATGACGCCGCGGTCGATGCCCTCCTCGGCAGGCTTCACGGCCCACACGACGACGTCGGGGTCGTCGGCGTGGAGGAGCCCGTAGCGCAGCGGCATCGGCGCGGTGGAGCCCCCCGTGACGGCGCGCGCGACGAGGGGGTTCTGGTGCTCCAGCGCGGTGCGCATCGCCGACGCGGCGTCGTAGGCGCCGTGCGTGGCGAGGGCGTAGCGGTTGAGGAAACTCGCGTCGCCGCCCTGGTTGGGGAAGCCCAGGTCGGGCCCCTCGGACTGCATCCCCACCACCGCGACGAGCGACGCCCGCGACGTGTCGAGGACGTCCTGCGTGCTCGCGCCGAGGCGGAAGAAGCCGCTGTCTCCGTTGGAGATCGTGACGCCGAAGCCCGACTCCGACAGGTCGACGAAGTGGTTGAAGGTGAGGTGGTCGGTGCGGGCGTTCTGGTTGGCGTAGTCGCCGCCGTCACGGATGCGCGCGGCGCGGGCCACCATGCCCACCTCCTCGTGGCGCACGGTAAAGCCCGTCAGCCCGAGGTCAAACTGGTACCCCACCGCGTTGCCGAAGTTCTGCGTGATGCGGTCTTCGACGTCGACGCGGTCGAGGCCGGCGTACACCGTCACCCGTGTGGTGTGGGCGGGCGCTCCCCCGGCCGCGACCCGCAGCGTCGCCGACACGGGCCCCGACGACTCCAGCGTCACCGCGCCCGCCGTGGCGCCGTTCATGCGGTTGAGGGCGCTCCCCGCGCGGACGAGCTCGCGGTCGGCGGCCCGGTGGTCGACGAGGCTCGTGATCGCGCCGTCGGTCGCGACCGTCACCCGATAGCGGGCGGTGTCGACGGTGGCTCCCGCGACGGTGGCGGCGGCGGGGAAGGTCTCGCCCGCGCCTGTTCGGAGCTCGAGGACGCGGTACCCGATGCCAGGGACGTCGCGCACGAGCACGCGCACCCGGGTGTCCGCCCCGCTCCCCACCACCTGCGACGGCAGCGTCGATCCCGTGAACGCGTCGACCACGTGGAAGGCCCCGGTGGGCGCGGCGGGGAGGTCGACGACGTCGGCGCGCTGCCAGCCGAGGGGGTTGAAGACCACGAAGCTCTGCGCCGCCGTCGCCACCGCGGGGATGCTCGCCGCGAGGCGCGAGAGGGCCGCCTCGTGGAGCCCGTCGACGTAGCTCTCGACGCGGGCCACGGAGTCGCGCTGGAAGTTGAGGCGGGGCGTGCGACCGATGGGCGTGTCGGCCGTCCAGTCGTGGTCGTAGTACATCCCCATGCGGAGGAAGGCCTCGTCGCGCGCCGCCTCGCGCCCGTCGAGCACGGTGGGGTCGCGCAGGGCCACCACCGTCGCGAGCGCCTCCGCCGTGCGCAGCTTCTCCACCGCCCGCTTCATGCGCGCTGACACGTCCGCGAGAGAGGCCGTCAGGAGCTCCCACTCGTTGCCGAACGACCCGGCGAAGGTCGGGATCTCCGTGCCGTGCGCCGCCATGAAGTCCGTGAAGAAGTCCGTCACGTTCGAGACGATCACGCGCCGGGTCGGCGTCGAGCGCGCCATGGCCGTGGTGATGAAGACCTCCGTCGTGGTCGAGAGGTCGTCGTGGCCGTACCCGAAGGCGCCCATCACCGGCCAGGGCCAGCGCGCGCGAAAGCCCGGGTCGCTGGTCATGTAGTTGATGGCGCCGTCGGGGTTGCGCGCCTCGCCATAGCCGCCGAGGGAGGCGTCGCCGTAGAGGGTGTTCCACTTCATCACGACGCCGCGGCCGTCGGGCCCGTGGAAGCGGTAGATCTCCCGGCCGCGCGGCGAGTACACGTCCGTCTGCGACGCGCACCCGCAGACGCCGCGCCACGAGAAGTCCGCGCCCGCGCCCGCCCACAGCGAGGCGACGCCGCCGGGGAGCGTCGCGTTCTCCATCGACTGCACCACGCGGAGGTCGACGTTGTGGCGTCGCTCCAGTCGGCCCGCGTAGTAGAGGTCGCGCAGCACGGCCTCGGTCGGCATCGCGCCGTACAGCGGCACGAGCGTCTGCATCGCGAGGGTGATCGACCCCGAGCGCACGTGCGACATGAAGCGCTCGAACTGCGCCGGGGTGCGATTGCGCTCGTACTCCCAGGCCCAGAGCGAGTTGTCGCAGTTGAAGCGACCGCGGAAGTCCGAGGGGTTGCCCGCCGTCCGCTCCACCTGCGCGATGTAGTAGTCGAGCATCGTCAGGAAGGCGTTGCGGTACCCGACGTCCGTCGACGTCCAGAAGTAGTCGGTGTGGTCGTCGTTCGCGAGGTAGATGCGCTCCTGCGCCGACGCCAACGAGGGGGCGGCGAGCGCCGCGCAGAGCACACCGGCCTGGATCTTCGATTTGCTCACGACCCGCGAGTCAAACACGGCGCCTCGCGACCGTCATCTTCAAGGCGCTGAAGGCGACTCTTTCTCGGGGCACGCGCGGTTGTGAGCGACAGCGACCCGGCCCCGCGTGTAGAGGTGTTGTTTGCAATCATGGGTTTTTCCCGTTCACACAACGCCGAGTTCTGTCACTTCGGAGTGAGACCTTGATGCACCCGCCCTTCACGCCGAGAGCCTGGTTTGTGCTGCTTCTGATCGCGGTGGGGTGCGCCTCCCCGGAGCCTTCAACCCGCATCAAGCACGACATGGCGAGGCAGTGCCCGGAGGCGACCTACCTCGACGCGCGCGGCGTGCCGCGGAGCGCCTCGACGCGGCAGATTCGCTACTGCTTCCCGGGCGAGGCCAACTGCTTCTGCGACCGCGACAACGACTGCTACGCCCTCGATGGCTACGCCGCGTGCAGCCCGCCGGTGGCCCAGGACGCGGGCGCCGACGTCGAAGTGTCCGTGAGCGCGCCGACGTGCCTGGAGGCGGTGTACCGCGACGCCGCGGGGACGCCGCGGAGCGTGTCGACCCGGCAGATTCGCTACTGCTTCCCGGGCGAGCTGCGGTGCTACTGCGACCGCGACAACGACTGCTACGCCGAGTCGGGCTACGTCGCGTGCGTCCCGCCGAGCGCGCCCGACGCGGGGAGCGACGCCGCCGAGGTGGCGACGGGCGTCCCTACCTGCCCCGAGGCCGTGGTGCGAGACGCGACGGGCACGCCGCGCAGCGCGTCGACGCGACAGATTCGCTGGTGCTTCCCGGGCGAGGCCAACTGCTTCTGCGACCGTGACAACGACTGCTACGCGCTCTCGGGCTACGTCGCGTGCGCGCCGCCGGGCCCCGCCGACGCTGGCGCCGACGCGGCCTCCGATGCTGCAGCCGACACGGCCTCCGACGCGACGACGGGCGTCCCGGTGTGCGCCGAGGCCGTCTACCGCGACGCCGTGGGGACGCCGCGGAGCGTGTCGACGCGGCAGATCCGCTGGTGCTTCCCCGGCGAGGCGCGCTGCTTCTGCGACGCCGACGGCGACTGCTACTCCCTGTCAGGCTACGTCGCGTGCGTGCCGCCGGGCACCCCGGACGCCGGGCCTGATGTGATGGTCGATCGCGCCGCGGGAACGTGCCCGGAGGCCATCTACCGCGACCCCGCGGGGACGCCGCGGAGCGTGTCGACGCGGCAGATTCGCTACTGCTTCCCGGGCGAGCTGCGGTGCTACTGCGACCGCGACAACGACTGCTACGCCGAGTCAGGCTACGTGGCCTGCGTCCCACCGGGCACCGCCGACGCGGGTGCCGACGTCGCCGCGATGGATGCCGCACCCGACGTCGCCACGATCGACGCCGCGCCCGACGTCGCCACGATGGATGCGTCGCCCGATGTCACCACGATGGACGCCGCGCCCGACGTCGCCCCCACCGACGGGGCGCTCGCGCGGGATCCGGTCGTGTACACGGGCGGGTTCACGGGGCTCTCGGGGCTCTCGCTCAATCGGCTCACGGTGGGCGGCGCGGTGCGCTCGGTGTGGGTGTACGCGCCGACCGACCGCGGCGCGCGCCCGCCGCTGCTGATCACCCTGCACGACGACGACGCGACCGGTGACACGATGCTCGGGGCCTCGGGCGCGATCCGGGTCGGCGACCTCCGCGGGGTGGTGCTGGTGGCGCCCGACGCCCGCGCGATGGCGGCGACCGACGCGGACTACGACCACCCCGCGGGGCGCCAGCGCTACTGGGACACGACCCGCACGAGCCCCGACCTCAACGCCGACCTGCTCCTGCTCCGCGCGTCGATCGTCGAGGCACAGGACCGCTACAACACCGACCCCGACCGGGTGTACGTGCTCGGCCACGGCAACGGCGGCTTCTTCGCGCTGCTCACCTCCGTCGCCCTCGCGGAGCGCGTCGCGGGCTTCGCGGAGAACGGCGCGGGCCTCGTCACCTGCGCCTCGCGCCCCGCGTGCGCGTTCACCGGGACGGCCCTCACGTGCGCGGGCCTCGCCGCCGAGCCGGGCTGGTGTGACTGCACCGCGGCGGGGCTCCCGATCGTTCCGTCGGTGGGGCGCGCGCCGCCGGGCTACCTCGCGCACGGCGTCGAAGACCGCCGCGTCTCCCCCCGTTACACCTGTGCGCTCGCCGCGCGGCTTCAGTCGATCGGGGTCGCGGGGGTGACGGCGCTCCGGCCGGGCGGGCACTCGCTCCCCGCACATTTCGCCACCGACGCATGGTCCTTCCTCGCGCCACTGCGACGGCGTTAGCATCGCAGAGTGAACGACCGCCGACGCTCTGGTCACATCCTGACCGTCTCTGTCGAAGACTACTTCCAGAGCCACGACCTCGCCGCCCAGGTGCGCTTCAAGCAGTGGGACCGGCTGGAGCCGCGCATCGAGGGCGAGGTGGCCGTCACGCTCGAACGCCTCGCCCGCCACAAGGTCCACGCGACCTTCTTCGTGTCCGGGTGGACGGCGGAGCGCCATCCGACGCTCGTCCCGACGATCGTGGCGGGCGGGCACGAGGTGGCCAGCGCGGGCTACTCGCCGCGGCGTAGCGCGAGGGCGACGCCCGACGCCTTCCGCAAAGACCTCCGCCTCGCCCGCGGGCTGCTGGAGGCGCAGGGGGCCAACCGCATCCACGGGTACCGTGCGTCGCACTGGCTGGAAACGCGCGACCTGTGGATGCTCGACGTGCTCGCGGAGGAGGGCTACCGCTACGACGCGAGCGTCAACCCGCTGCTGCGGCGTTACCCCGATCGCCCCGAGCTCGCGCGCGCGTCGGAGCTACACGGGCTGGAGGGCGGGAGGACGCTCTGGGAGTTCCCGGTGTCGACGCTGGGGCTGCTGGGGCTGCGGGTGCCCATCACGGGCGGCAACTATGTGCGCCAGCTCCCGCACACTCTCCTCAAGCAAGCCGTCTCCTGGTGGAACGACCACGAGGACTCCCCCCTCGTCTTCTACTTCATGCCCTGGGAGCTGGACGGCGAGCAGCCGCGCTTCGACCTCGTCCCGCGGCTCACGGCGCTTCGTCACTACCGCAACCTCACCAAGACGGCGTGGGTGCTCGACGACTACCTGCGCCGCTACGATTTTCACAGCGTCGCCGAGCACCTCGGCCTCGACCTCACGCCGCGCCCCGCCACGCCCTCCGCCACCCACGAGCACGGCCCCGCCGAGGAGCCTCCGCTCCCCCGCGTCCCCTCGCCCTACCCCGGCGTGACGTCCGTCACCATCGTCGTGCCGGTCTTCAACGAGGCGCTCAACATCGCCTTCCTCCGCGCGACGCTCCTCCGCCTGCGCGAGCGCCTCGCCGACCGCTACCGCATCGAGGTGATCGTCGTCGACGACGGGAGCACCGACGACACCGTGGAGCGCGTGAAGACCCTCTTCGCCGACGTGGCCGACTTCAAGCTCCTGGAGCACGGGCACAACCGGGGCATCGCCGGGGCCATGATGACGGGCATCCGCGCGGCCGCGAGCGAGCTCGTGTGCACCATCGACTGCGACTGCTCCTACGACCCCGACATTCTAGAGCACATGCTCCCGATGGCCCTCGACGCCGACCTCGTCACCGCGTCGCCGTATCACCCCGACGGCCACGCCCTCAACGTCCCCCGCTGGCGCCTCGCCCTCTCGCAGAACCTCTCCCGCGCCTACCGTCAGCTCGTCGACGCGCAGCTCCACACCTTCACGAGCTGCTGCCGCGTGCACCGCAAGTCGGTGTTCGCGCCCATGGAGCTGGAGCACGAGGACTTCCTCGGCGTCGCGGAGATGCTCCTGCGGGCGGGGATGGACGGTCGGCGGGTGGTGGAGTTTCCCGCGACGCTGGAGTCACGGCTCTTCGGTCAGTCGAAGATGCAGACCGCGCGGGTGATCCGCGGGCACCTGGGGCTTCTCCGCGAGCTCGCCGTCAAGCGCTTCGGCGCCGCAGCAGCGGGAGGTTCGTGACCACGAGGGCGTCGGCGAGGGCCACCACCTCGTTGTTGTTGAGCGTCGCGCACTGGAGGAGCGCGGTGTTCACCACGTGGAACGCCCCCTCCCACGTCGGCAGCACGCGGTCGCGCTCGGGGCGCATCCCCACCAGCGGCAGCGGCTGCACGTAGCGGGCACGGCTCACCACCGCCTTCACGATCTGCCCCGCGTCGAAGCGCGGAAACAGCCGCTTCAGTCCGCGGTCGACCGTCGCGGCAATGGCAGCCTCGTCGGGCTCCGCGAGGCGCGGATCGTCGCTGCCCATGTACTGCGGGAGGTACACCAGCGTGCGGCCCGCGGTCTCCTCGCGGGCCACGAGGCTCGTCATCTCGATGAGGCCCGTGAGCTCGATGGCGGGGTCGGCGATGTTGAGCACGTAGTAGGGCGTGAGGGGGCGCTCGAGCACCAGCGTCACGCACACCACGCCGAGGTACGACGCGGCCGTGGGGTTGCGCGCTTCGAAGGCCTCCACCACGGGGGCGAGCTCGGGTGACACCACGGCCCGCGCCGCGCGCGTCGGCCCGGTGAAGAGCACCTTGTCGAAGCGCGACTCCCCGGCGGGCGTCGCGACGACGCAGCCCTCACCCTCGGCGCGAACGGCCGTGACCGGCGCCGCGAGGTGGACGCGCGCCCCCTTCGCCGCGAGGCCGTCGACGAGCGCCCCGACGATGCGCGCGTAGCCGCCGCGGACGTACCCGAGCGACTCGCGGTTCTCGCCGCCGTCGCGCGCCCCCGCGAGGCGCGTGAGCGTCGCCCAGATGAACACCGCCGCCACCCGATCGTGGTACGCGCCAAACTTCGCGCGCAGGAGGGGCTGCCAGAAGCGCTCGTAGCCGCGGCGCCCGCAGAGCCTCGTCAGCCACGCCTCGGCGGTGAGGTCGTAGAGCGACCACGGGTCGGCGACGCGCGTAGCGTACGCGACGGCCGCGCCGAGGCGGGCCTTGTCCGCGAGCGAGAGCCCGGGGAAGCGCGCCTGGTCGAGCGTCGTGCTCATGTCATGGGTGCGGCCGTCGACGTGGTAGCCCGTCCCGGTGCGCGTCCAGCGGAGCTCGTCAGCTAGGCCGAGCTCGCCCAGCAGCGCGAGCGTGTGGCGGTCGTGCGGCAGGATGCAGTGGTAGTAGCGATCCCACACGAACTCGCCGAAGTCCTGCGCGCAGGCGAGACCGCCGGCCACCGGGGCGGCTTCGAAGACCTCCACGGTGTGCCCCTCCCGCGCGAGGCGCCACGCGAGGGTCAGGCCCAGCACGCCCGCTCCGACGACGGCGACGCGCACGGCTCAGCGCCCCATCGACGACGCCGGGAGGCGCCGGAGCGAGGTGGCGCCGCGGGCGAGGACGGCCGCGGCGTGGGTCTCCATGTTCACCAGCGTGAAGTCGCGGGCGAGGCGCTCGACGACGGCGTCGAAGAAGGCGAGCTTGTCGGCGGTGGGGAGGTTCATGCCGGGGAAGAAGGCGAGGGCGTCGATGACGTCGCCGCTAACGAAATCGAGGGGGTGGAGGAGAAAGGAGGGCTCGACCCCGCGCAGCTTGCACGCGGCGATCGTCGTCTCCAGGTAGGCCAGCGCGGCGCGTCGATCGACCGCATAAAGGTAGAGCAGGTAGCTCATGTGGATGGGCGCGCGGGTGACCGGCATCGTCGTCACGGGGATCTCCAGGAGCGCCCGCCCGCCCACATCCCAGAGGTAGGGGACGTTGCTGCGGAGGCCGTCGGAGAGGTTGCCGAAGAGGTTGCGCCGCTGGTGTCGCTCGGCCTCCGAGAGCCCGCGCGTCTGGCGGAAATAGTAGAGCCGCGCGAGGGGGCCGAGGAAGGTGGGGAAGGTGGAGGCGTCGTAGAGGTAGCCCCGGTCGACGAGCACCTGGAGGATGTCCGGGCCGAGGGAGAAGCCAGGGCCTCGAAAGCCCCGCGGGCGCTTGCCGGTAGCCGCGGCGATGGCGTCCTCGGCGCGCCCGAGCTCGTCGGCGACAGCCTCGCGGGGCTGCTCGTGGAGCCATGGCTCGTGGTGAAACGAGTGGTTGCCGATCTCGTGACCCGCCGCGGCGATGGCGCGCAAGGCGGCGCCGTTCTTCGGGAGCGCGGCGTCCTGGCCGACGATGAACACCGTGATGCGCAGGCCGTGGCGGTCGAGCGCGGGGAGCACATTGTCGACCACGGCGTCGAGGTACGTGGGGAAGGTCTCCCAGCCCGCGTCGCCGTGCGTCTTCATGTACGACCACTGGTTGTCGAGGTCGAGCGACAGGCTCAAGGAGGGTCGTGGGGACATCGCAGGGCGAGTGTCTCAGAGGGGAGCGATCAGGGCGACGGCGAAGTGGGCGTTGTCGTGCACGCGCCTCGCACACGGTACAGCGCCACATTCGTCGCCGAGGCCACGCGTTCGACGCACCCCGCCACCCCAGCCACCAGCGCGTCGGGCTCGTCGCTCTGCGCCCACACGTAGTCGAAGCCCACCAGGCGCGCGGCCGTGAGCTCGCCGGGCGCGCGCACCTCCCCCGGCCAGCGACGGCGGTGGCGGAGAATCTGCTGCCCTGGCGACGAGAACAGGTCGGGGAGGTACACGTCGCGCTCGACCACGGCGAGGTCGGCGAGGTGGTGAAACGCCGTCTCCTCCACCACATGGCCGCGCAGCCACGACGTCGGCAGCACGCGCGCGTGACGCGGGAGCGCCGCGATGGGTCCCACGCGGGCCTCGCCGACGCGGCGGTCGAAGCGGTCGTGGAAGAGGCGCTCGTCGTTCCACTTGTGGGCGAAGAGCCCGAGGAAGACGAAGGCGGCGAGCGCGCGGTGCCACCGCCCCGCGACCTCCCCGAGCGCGGCCATCGCGAGCAGAACCACCGGGACGCCGAAGCGCTGCTTGATCGACGACTCCGCCCCGATGGAGAGCGGCGCCAGCCACAACGCCGCCAGCGTCAGCAGGGCGGCGGGGAGCACCGTCGCACGCAGCCCGCCGCGGCGCGATCGGTTGGCGACGAGGGAGCTCACCGCGACGGCGGCGAGCGCAACGACGGCGTAGCGCGCCCCGCCGCCATGGCGGAAGAACAGGGCGATCTCGGGCACACGCGCGAGGCGCCGCGGGTCGAGGTCGAAGCGGGGGGGCTCGGTCGCCGCCCACTCGCTCTCGGTCGACAGGACAGCCCGAGCCGCCAGCGCGAAGCCCACGAGCAGCGCCGTGCCCGCGGCCCACTCGTGGCGCGTGGGGGCGCGGCGATCGAGGGCGCGCGTCACCACCTGCGCGAACACGAAGATCATCAAGAGCACGTAGTCGTAGAGGTGAGCGAGCCAGACGGCGACGACCACGGCGACGAAGGCCCCCACCGCGCGCGGCCCTTCCCGCACGCGATCCCAGGCGACGGCGCCGAGGAGGAAGAGGGGGAGACCCAGGAGGTAGTTGGTGCTCCCGAGGCTGTAATACAGGCTCATCGTGACGATGGGGGCCAGCGGGAGCATCGTCGTCGCGCGCTCGCAGAAGCGCCGGAGGAAGGCCCACCACGCGAGGGGGAAGGCCACCACGTAGAGCGAGACGAGCACCTTGCCAGCGACCACCTCCCCCAACGGTCGGAGCGCCGCGAACCAGATCAGCTCCGCGAGGAGGTCGGGCACGAGGCGGCGGACGACGGTGAAGTGCGCGACGAAGAAGGGGTCGGCCTCCCACAATCCGCGCAGCACGCGCAGCGACGCGACGTGGTTGAAATGGTCCTGCGCGGCGACGTGCGCGTGGCCCCAGACGAGCGCGAGGTTGGCCAGCGTCGCCAGCAGCGTCCCCAGCACGAAGGGGTCGCGCAGGCCGAAGCGATCACGCGGCATCGCGGGGGAGCCTCCGCCGACGCCGCGACGCGGCCAGCGCGAAGGCCGAGGCCAGTGCGAGCGTCGAGGAGGTGGGCGAGGTCGGAGCCCCCGGCGCGCGGCATCCGCACCCGCCGGGCGCCTCACCCGTGGGCGGCGCGGCGTCGGTGAACACCACACCCATGGGCAGGTCGGGCGCGGCGTCGACGACCACGCCCGAGGGGAGGTCATTCGTCGCGCCGTCGAGGCCGGCGACGTCGGGCATGGTGTCCGGGGCGTCGAGTCCAGGCGCATCTGCCGCCGCATCGGGGAGCGGATCGGCATCCGGCGGAGGCATCACGGCGTCGGGAGGAGGCACCGCAGCGTCCGGCTCGCCCGAGGTGACGTCGACGCGAACCACGTCGGGTGGAGGCGCGACGTCGGGC
>JBILLV010000437.1:0-6607 GCA_044375895.1 Polyangiales bacterium
CCGTGCCGGCGTCCGCGGGGGCGGCGGGGCAGTTCATCGGGAAGGGGGCCCAGCCGCCCGGGCAGGTGCCGCGCGTGGGGCCGGCGACGACGCCCGTCATGCAGCGGTTGAGGCCCGCGCACCACCCGCAGGCGGCCTGCGGGGTACATTCGCCGCACGAGGTGATGGCGTTGCACGGATCGGAGGGCGTGGTGACGTCCGGCGGTACCGGCACGTCAGGGGTGCCCGCGTCGGTCGTCGTCGGCGTCCCCGGGTAGAGCCCGCACACCCCGGCGATGTCGTCGGAGGACATCACCCGGCTCTGCCGCCGCGGGTACGACGGGAACATGATCGAGTTGGCGGGCGTGGTCGTGTGCCCGAGGCCGAGGAAGTGCCCCTCTTCGTGGACGGCGATGGACTGCGCGTCCACCGTGCCGGGGCGCCCGTCGAGCGACCAGGTGAAGCCCACGTTGTTGAACATGATGTCGGCGTCGATGTTGGCCCCGCCCGAGCTCACCGGGAGCGTCACGCCGATGACGGAGTTCACGGCGCCGAGCTCGGGGGGCCAGGTGCCGGAGATCCAGGTGAAGGTGTTGGTGCGGTCGCGCGAGTTGCCGCGGACCACCGTGGTGGTGCCGAGGTTTCTCGCCTGGAAGCGCGTGCACGGCGCCGAGGCCCACGTGGCGAAGCCCGCTTCGAGCGCCATGCGCCCGTTGTCCGCGCCGCCGAGGGAGGGGGGGACGGTGGCGGGGTTCCAGTACCAGCCCACCGGGAGGGTGCGCCAGACGCCGCCCGTGCGCGACCACGCGTGCGCAGAGCCCGAGACGGTGAGGAGGCAGAGGGTGGCGAGGGCGCGTCGGGTGAAGGGCGTCATCGGTGGCTCAGGCGCGAGGGGAGAGCGACGGGAGGTGCCCCGGACACTCGCCCGAGAGCACAGGTCGACGCAAGAGGGAGCGGCGGGACGTGGTGCCTATTGCACCCGAAGCGCGTCGCGCGTTTCGGGGATCAGGAGCAGCGTCGGGGAGCTGCCGTCGAGCACCGCAGGCGCTGTCCCACCGGTGTCGAACGTGAGGCAGTGCTGCCGCGCCTCGGGGAGCGCGACGACCGAGCTCGCCGTGAAGACCCCTTCCCGACTGAGGATCTGGATCAGGACGAGCTGACTCCAGGGGGACCAGTCGCTGCGGCGCGCAAGGGCGACGGTGGCGGCGCAGTGCCGCTCGTCGGTCACGCCGCAGCGACCGCGCGCCGCGGCCCCGCACTGCCACGACACGAGCCGCACGCGGACCTCCTCCGGCCCGACAGTGCGGGTGCTCAGCGGGCGGGCGGCGATCGTGTCGGCGACGAGCTGGGGGTGTCGAGCGGCCAGCGCGTCGAGCCGTGGCAGGCGCTCGCGGACGGCGGGGTGCGTCCAGCCGAGCCAGGCGGCGAGGCCGACGAGCTCCTTGCGCGCCTGCACTTCGCGCCCTTCGAGCCGCCACTCGTCGTAGTGGGACGTGCTGGCGGGGGACGGCAGGTGATCGACGTGGTCGTCGAAGCTCTGCAGCGCAGGGCCGATGAGCTCGAGGCCGCGCGCCGCCCCGATGCCGCGACACTCGCCGGTGAAGCGAGCGCCTTGAAAGCGGAGCGGGAAGTGGCCGTCGTAGCGCACGGTCGATGTGCCGGCGGGGTCGTTGAACGCGACGTCACGGTCGCTGACGGTGAGGGTGATCGCGGCGCCGCGACGGAGGTTTACGAGGGGGAAGAGCACGGTGGCGACGTGGCTGTCTTCCGGGCCGCGGGCGCCGCGCGTGGGGTAGCCTTCGACGGCCAGCACCACCAGCGCGTCGGGCGGCGCCATACCGTCTCCGCCGGGGTTCTGGTCCCACGCGCCGGGCTCCAGCGTGACGCGGCACACCATCGTGGCGGCGGGGAGCTCGACTGGGGCAGCACCGATGCGGTCGAACTCCTCCGCCGCGAGCCGCGTCAGCTGTGGGTGGGTGAAGCCCGAGGAGAAGCCGCGCAGGGAGCCTTGATGGAGCCCGAGGGCCCAGGGTGGGCCGTCGAAATCCGTCGGGCTCCAGGTGACCGCCGCGTCGCCCGCGGGGCGGGGCGCGGGGGACGCATCGGGCACAGGATCGGGCGTGAAGTGCCAGAGGGCGATGACGCCGCCGACCACACAGACCGCCACGAGCGCGAAGACGCCCGCGACGAGGACGAGCACGGAGACGCCGATCGTGGCCAGGAGCTGCTTCAGCACGTGCTCTTCTACAACGGTCGCAGCCGGGCGGCGATCTCACGCTTGTGACACAGTGCGGCCCAGTCGGCGACGCCCGCCCGCGAGCCTCCACGTGGCGCGCCCATTGCACCCACCAACGCCCATGAAAAGCGCCCTCTTCGCCTCCCTCGTCGTGCTCGGCGCCATCGGCTGCGACCCCGCCACGCCCTCGGACGTCCTCTCCGCCTCGGTCGATCGGGTGACTGCCATCACCGTCTCGTCGCAGTCCTTCGGGGTGGCGCCGCCGGCCTGCGCGAACCGCTCGCGGCGCTACAACTTCGCGCTCCACACGTTGACCCTCACCGAGTGTGCGGCGACGCGCACCGTCACCGCCCGCGCCGCGGATAGCACCGAGCTCCGCAACGCGCTGCGCTCGGTGACGATTCGCTCCACCGCGTGCGACGGCTTCGACGGGACCAACACCTCGGTGGCCTTCGAGTACGGCGCCGGGACGCAGCCCACGGGCTACGGCCTCGGCGCGGCGAGCTGCTCGGGGGGACCCTCCGCCATGCGGGCCGTCGACACGATCGACCCCGCGTCGTGGGCGCCCGCGCAGGCGATTCTCGACCGCGTCGCCAACGGAAGCTGAGCGATCCTTCGCCGCGATGCGCGACCCGTCGTCTGGCACCGCCGCCCTCCTCGTCCGCGCGCGGTCCGTCTTCCCTGCGCTCTCCGACGCGCGGCACCTCGCCACGAGCGTGAAGTGCACCCTCTTCACGGCCGCCCTCGATGGCGTTCCCGTCGTGGTGAAGGTGCTCCGCCGCGACACCGCCCTCTGGCGCTGGTACTTCGCCCGCGAGCTCGCGCTCCTCGCGGCCTTCGAACGCACCCCGCCCCCCGTGTCCACGGGCCGCCTCGTCGCCGCCGACCTCGCCGCGGGCGTCGCCGTCGTGACGCGCGTCGCGGGCGTCGCCCTGTCGCGCGGGCGTTTCGTTCATCCGTCGTTGCCACCCGCCACGCTCGCGGCGCTGCTCGACGGCGTGGTCGCGCTCGGGCGGTGGCAGGAGGGCCTCGGGCTCGTCACCGCCCCACCGCCGCCCGACGTCGCCGCGGAGGTGAACGCCCGGCTGCTCGAAGACCCCACCGCCCCCGAGCGCTGGTGTGCGGAGACACTCACGCGTGCGGCGGCGGTGGGAGCGATCCCGGAGGCGCTCGCGGCGTGGGCGACGGCGGCGCTCCCGGCGGCGGTGGACTTCGCGCACGGCGACCTGCTGCCGCGCAACGTGCTGGCCGACGGTGAGCACCTCGCGCTGGTGGACTGGGAGTGCGCGGGGGCCTTCACGCGGGGGTGGGACCTCGCGCAGCTCTGGGCGGCGCTCCCGGCGGCGCAGCGGGGCGCGGTGGAGTCGGCGGCGGCGGCCATCGGGCTGACGGAGCGGGCCTTCGCGGCGGTGGCGCTGGTGGCGATCGCGCGGGAGCGCTTCTACCGCGGGCGCTTCGCGGCGCCGGGCGATGCGCGGGCCGAGGCGCTCGACGAGGCCCTCGCGGCGATCGAGCGGAGGGCTCGCTGAGGTCTCACGGGCGGGTGTGTCCGGGGCCGAGACGCTGGCGCGCGGTGATTGCGTGGTGCGCTCCCGCCGCGGTTCTATCTCGGCCATGGGACACGCACACCACTTCCTCTCTCGGCTCGAACGCGTCTCCGACGAGCACGTCGAGCTCGCCCTGTCGCTCTACCGCGACGACCAGGCGCTGCGCTTCATCCTCGCGTCCGTGCAGATCCCGGAGCGGGTCGAGCGGGTCGCCATCGCGATGGGCGACACGGCGCAAGGGCCCTTCCTCGTCGTCACCCGCGAGGGTCGCTTCGTCACGTGCCTGGGCGAGGGGATGACACCCAACGGCCTCCACGTGGTGCCGCGGAGTCAGCTCGACGCCCTCTCGCAGCGCGTGCAGGTGCTGCGGGCTCGCCTCGCGCAGGCCGAGCGCCACGCCGACCCCGACGGGCGCCTCACGCGGCTGATGACGCGCGTCCGCGAGGCGGGCGACGCGCTCACGAGGGAGGAGTTCGAAGGGCTCACGGCGGTGCAGCCGCTCCTCCAACGGCACTTTCTGCTCGGGTACTACCGCGCCGTCGAGACCCTCGCCGACCTCCGCGTCGCGCTGCGCGGCCTGGGGCGACCGCGCCCGCGCGACCACGCCCCCCTGCGCGCCTACTGGGAGGCGCTCTGGGCGGTGAACCACCTCTCGCTCCTCGTCGCCGCCGACACGCCGCACGCGCTCCTCGAAGGGCTGCCCGAGCCGGTGCGCGAAGGCCTGCTCGCGCACCCGACCTCGTGGGGCGCCGTCCGTCAAGGCACGCTGGCCTCGACGTGGCGCGGGTCGTGGATGGTGGGGCGCCTGGGCAAGGGGGTCCTCCCGACCTACAAGCGCATGCACGGCACGACGCCCTCGATCACCATGACGATGTGCACCACGCTGGGCCTGGTCGCGATCGCCTCGCGTCACCACCGTCTGCGCGCGGAGGTGCTCAAGGCGATGGAGCCGTCGTCGGCCGAGGCCTTCGCCGACCAGCGCATCCCCGCCTTCCACGGCATGGCGACCGCCGTGATCGAGGCGCAGCTCGATGGCAACGACGCGTTCGCCGACACCACGCTCACGCCCCTGCGCGCCGCGGTGTTCGGGGCGCTCCAGCGGCACCCCACGCAGCGCGCGCGCTACGCCTGCGCCGAGGAGATCCCGCGCGACGTGGTGCTCCCCCTCATGGGCGCCTCCGAGGCGACGTGGTTCGACGACGCCGACGCGATGGCCGCGGCGCTCACGTTCTTCCCCATCCTCGCCCGCGTCGGGGCGGAGCAGTTCTACCTCCGTGAGGCGGACATGCGGGGGCTCCACGAGCCCTGGACGCCCGAGCGCACGCTCCGCCTGCTCCGCGCCTACGAGGCGTGCTACGGGCGCAAGCGCCCCGTCGTGGCCGTCGCGCGCCCCGGCCGCAACGAGCCGTGCCCGTGCGGGAGCGGGCAGAAGTACAAGCGCTGCTGCGTCGCCGTCGCGGCGTGAGGGGGTGCGAGGGGTGGAGCGAGGGGGTGCGAGCGAGGGGGGCGAGGGGTGGAGCGAGGGGGGGCGAGGGGTGGGCGGCGACGCGCTCGGGGGCGCGGTCGCCCTTGCCGACGGACGTGACGCGGGCGAGCCCAGCGTCCTCTTCGACGGCGATACGTTTCGGGTGGCCTTCTCCCGCAACGGCGCAGCGACCGGCGGCGTCTGGCGCGCCCGCTTCTCCCGCGACGGCGCCGTCGTGGGGACGCCGGGGCCGCGCTTCGCGGGCACGCCGCCGTACTCGGCCTTCCCGCTGCTCGCGACCGACGGCTGCAACGACGCGATCGGGTGGACCGCGGTCACCGACGGCGCGCAGCAGACCGCGGTGATGCGCCTGCATCTGCGGGCGACGGCGGCGGACTGACAGGCGCCACGACGGCAACACGGCGCTCGGTGCCGCTCGGGTCTACACAGACGGTATCGAGCGAGCACGCCCGAGGGCGTGGGACGGGCGCGGCGGGGGTGCTTGACGGGTAGGGCCACTGGATGCCCGATACATCCCTCCGGCTTCGTGCTCGGCGGGGATTTCATCCCACGGTGGGATCTACTCGCAAACGCCGTCGCAGCAGGGGGTTCTGCGGGCGCTTCGTGGCGGTGCGCACGCGCCGCCCAGGTGCTCATTCGTCGCGGGGGAGTCCTGTCCCCACGCTGGCGGCATCCCCTCGACCGCATGGGGTTTCTCGTACCGCGCCATTTTCCCCCACCGTGGGGAAAACCCTGACGCCAGCGCATTCGCCGTAGACGTTCTCTGTCCACCGGGGTGGCGACCGCCACCCCTCCGCCACCCCCCGCCACCCTGTCGCCGCCACCCCCATCACTCAAAAGTCCCATGAATTGAGCGTCGGCACGGCCGGTGGAAAGGGGCGCGGACTGAGATGCCGCCGTGAAGCCCAACCCACGACCCTGGCCTGACAATCGTTCTCGTCTCGGCTGCGACCTCGAGCTCGTCACGGGAGACGCCACGACCCTCGCGGATCTCTGGCGCCAGGGGCGGTAGCGCACAACTGCCTGCGCCACGTGGCCCGGGCCGGCGCGTTGTCATGCGGGGGCGACGGGGAGGGACACCATGGGTGAGGTCGGAGCGTCCGCGCCGGTGCGCGCGGCGGCCGCGGGCGAGGCCGCGCGCCTGGCGCCTGCGGGAGGGAACCGATATGGCCGCCACGAGCCCGAGGCCACAGCGCTCCACCGCATCGTGAAGCCGCACCTGGAGACCTTCGTCCGCTTCGCCGCCGCGCGCAGCGGGCGGCCGCTGCCGCGCTACGTGGTGGAGGAGTTTCGCGCGTACCTGCGCTGCGGGGTGCTGGCTCACGGCTTCGCCCGCGCGCGCTGCGAGGGCTGCGGCCA
>JBILLV010000438.1:0-6606 GCA_044375895.1 Polyangiales bacterium
CCACCACGAAGACGTCCTGGTCGAAGTTGGAGCGCTCCTCCACGACGACGAGCTTCGCGCCGTCGCGGGAGAAGGCGACGGCCTCGCGGTGCCCGGTGGCTTCGAGCACGCGCCGCGGGGCGTTGGCGTCGTCGGCCGTGGCGCGCACGTAGATGTCGAAATCGCCGCGGCTGCGGGCGTTGGAGGCGTAGGCCATCGCGCGCCCGTCGTCCGAGAGAGCGCCGAACATGTGCTTGATCTCCGGCGCGCGCGTGAGGTCGGTGACCCCCTCGCCCGTCGGGAGCGCGCGGAGGAGCTGGGTGTTCTCGTTGCCGCCGACGTCGCGGCCGAAGAAGAGGTACTGACCGTTGGGGGCGTAGCGGACAAACTGGATGCGCTCGGACTCCGTCACCACGCGACGCCACGCGCTCTCGGCGACGGGGTCGCTGCCGACGGTGACCGCCCAGGGCTGCGCCATCCCCGACGCGTCGGAGAGGAACACCACCGTGCGCCCGTCAGGCGACACCGTCGGCGAGGAGGCCCGGTGCACGTTGAGGAGCTGTTCCATCGAGGGGCCCTGGTGCGGGCGCCACGTGAACGCAGGCGCCGCCGGGCGCTGAGCACCCGAGCAGGCGGCGAGGGAGAGGAGGAGGGTGAGGGAGAGGGCGCGGAGCTTCATCGCGCGCGGACGGTACGCTAAGGTCGGACGTTGGCCCAGGGGGTCGTGTCGGTGGCCCAGGCGGTGACCCAGTCGAGCAGCGAGGCGCCGCCCGGACCGCGCAGGGTGGCGAAGCCGCCCACCATGGTGTGGTTGGTTCCAGCGGCGACGAAGTAGCGGAAGTTGGGCGCGGGGTCGAAGCCCGTGCGCAGGAGGTCGTTGAGCGAGCTCTCGAACTGCGCCCCGGTGAGCCCGAAGTACGTGCTGATGGTGCGGTCTTGTGTGTACGAGAGGAGCCCCATGCGGTGGGGCGGCGGGAAGCGCTCGCGGTAGTAGGGCAGGAGCGCGCTGAGGTCGTCGGCGCAGCGGGGGCAGCCGGTGGGAAACTGGAGGTTCCACGCGGCCTGCATGGCGGCGTAGCGGGCCATCGGGGGGTTGATGGGCGGCCCCGAGTCGTCGAGCAGGTCGACGCGGGCCATCGGGAAGGCGCGGGCGACGCGGTCCCAGTGGATGCCGGCGCCGTAGCCCCCGGCGCTCGACCCCATGAGCCACACCTTGTCGGTGCGCGGGAAGGAGCGCGAGAGACGGGCGAGGTACGACTCCATGTTGCGTGCGCCGACGTGGTAGGTGGTGCGCTGCTGCCCGCTCACCGTGTACTGCATCACGTTGTTGCCGCCGTGGATGTCGCCCGTGCAGTAGGGGACGAACACGAAGGTCGCGTCGCGGAAGGGGTTGCGCATGTCGGCGCGGTTGAAGATGAAGACGCTCCCGACGCTGCCGATCTCGCGGTTGAAGGACGACTCGGTGTAGCCCGTGTTGAGGTTGGCCGCGGTGTTGAGCAGGTGGCAGGTGAGCGCGTCCCAGCACCCGCCGCCGCCCATGAGGAACATCAGCACGCGGTTGGAGCGGGTGGAGCGGTTGACGCCGATGCCCGTGGGCATGCCGTTGCCGCACGCGGAGTCGGCGAAGGGGACCCACGACCAGGTGTCGACCGGCGTCTCGATCGGCGCGGGGTTGGAGCCCGCGTCGGGCGTCCAGGGGTTGAAGGCGCTGGCGTCCGCGGCGTCGGGGGCGGCGTCGGGGGCGGGCGCCGCGTCGGCGGCGGAGGCGTCGGGCGCGGCGGCGTCGTCCGCGGCGGGCGCGTCGGAGGCGGCGCCGTCGACGGGCGGGAGGAGGGTGACGTTGCTGCCGCACGCGGCGAGTGAGAGGAGGAGGGGGAGCGCGGTGGCGCGGATCATGGCGGGCGACGGTATCACCCGACGGGCGCGTCGTCGTCATCGTCGCGGGGGACCTGGAGTTTGGCGTCGGGGATCGGCTCGACGCCAAACTCCAGGTCGAGCGCGCGACCTCCCCGCGACGAAGTAGGACGCTACCTCCCCGCCGTCGGCGTACCGCGCTGCGAGAGCGAGCGCAGGCTGTCGGCGCGCGGCAACGCGATCCAGCCTTCGGCCCGCGCGGCCTCGCGGTCGTCGGTCGGCACCGCGTCGACGAGACCGAGCATCGCGGCCCGCGCCACCAGCGCGCAGACGAGGGCATCGAGCGCGTGGTCGGTGGCGGTGTACAGCTCCAGCACGCCGGGCGCCCCGTGGAGCCAGCCGTCGCCCACACCTCGCAGGATGGCGCCGAGCATCACCTGTCGCACGCCCTTCGCCACCTCGTCTGCCTTCTTGTACCCCTCCCGCGGAATGCCCCACATCGCCAGCGCGGCGGCGGGGTACGCCTCGACGACGCGGTTGCGGCCGTCGACCGCGAACGCCTGCCCCATGGCGTCGGTGACGACCTCGACCGGGTTGTGTGGGTCATGTGCGAGCTGGTCGAGCAGCTTGCAGCAACGCCACGCCGCCATCGCGATCTTGTCCGCGGAGACCGAGAGCGGCACCGCGGCATGCAGCCCTGACGCCCCCGACTTGCGGGCTGTTTCTACGGCCTTGCTGGTGCACGTCGCGGTGACGTCGTCCGTGCGACGGAGCCGAAACGCCTGGTCCTTCGGGTCGGCCCATCGCCCGCCGGGGCGCCACGACGAGACGGCTGCGACCATCGCAGTGGGCCAGCCGAAGGGCGCGTCGAGGGCGACCGCGACGACGCCTGGCGCGTTCGCCGCGGCGAGCACAACCGCGTTGCTCGCTGGCAGGACAGGGGCACTGACGACGGCGCCGTAGGGGGTCCAATCGATCGTGCACACCGCCGTGGTCGTGTCTGCCTTCGCGAGGTCGACGCCGACGGTGCGGACGCCCGTGCGTCCTTCGTGGGGGGTGGATGCCATCGGGTGGTTCCCCGTGTCAGCGAATGGGGGAGAGGTTACGTGCGGGAGCGTCTCGCTTGGAGAGATCGACGTCGAAGCGGGACGCTGCCTCTGTGATCACGTAGCGAACCTTCTCGAAGAACGCCTCAGTCTCCTCGCGGGATGGTGCGTCGATGATCCGGCCGGGCGGCGTCGGGTAGCGGTAGGCCGTCGCGTACATCCCCAGTTCCTCGATCGCCCGGAGCGCGGGCTTGAGCGGGTTCGCGTCAGGCACCTTGTCCACCATGTCGCCGAGTTGATGCTTGATGCCGCCGTGGATCCCCTCGGAGGTCAGCACCGCGAGGATGGCCTTCTCGGCGGCTTGCTCGAGGAGGTAGGCAGCGTTCCGGTTGTCCGCCGCCGCGAGCACAATGGCGCCCGCGAGGTCCTCTTGAGCGATGCGCAGCAGGTTGGCGATCAGCCGTTCAGCGCCCATCGACGAGCACCCCCTCCAGCGCGACGACGTGCGCCAGCGTGTTGACCGTGTCGCGGTCCTCGTAGAACTCGCGCCTCCGGCACACGAAGACGTCCGACGGGACGCGCTGCCCTCGCTTCATCCGCCAGACCTCGCGCGGGTCAAGGAGGCGCTCGTCGGTGTCGTCCGGCACCACGACCAGCAGGTCCCAGTCGCTCGCAGGCGTCGCGTCGCCCCGCGCGCGGCTCCCGAACAGCCACACCTGCTCCGGGTGATACACGGCTCGGATGTGATCGAGCAGCGGCCGGATCGGCGCCACGTCGACCCGACGCGGATCAGGGAGTGGGGTGGCTGTGGCAATCGATGGGTTGGCAACCATGGTGAGCGCCAGCATCCTACCCCACACGGCTGTCGCTGCGGGTGCGCGCGCTACGTGTCGGCCTTACTTCTCCGCGCGGGTGCGGGCGGCCTTGCGCCCGATGGCGCCGTAGTAGTCGATGGCGGGCGCGAGGAGCGACTTGAGCGCCGGGTCGTGCGGCGCGAGCGTGCGCGCGATGCCGTAGGCCGAGAGCAGGACGGGCTTGCAGCGCTCGCCCTGCGCGAGGACGGTGTCCTCCACGCGCTGCGCGAGGGGCGCCAGGCGCTCGGCCACGCGGGCGAGCACGGCGCGGCGGTCGAGGCGCGCGCGGAGGAGCTCGGTCTCGACGCGCTCCGGGTCGCGGCCGTCGTCCTTGTCGGCCAGCACACATCCGCCGTCGTGGCCTCCATCCCCCGCGCGAGTCCGCGAGCGGGGGATGGAGGCCACGCGAGCCGATGCGCATCCCGTGGGCATGCTGCGAGCCCAGCCTTCGCGCGCCGATCGATCCATACCGGGCGAACCCTGGGCGCATCGCGCGGGCAGGGCGAAAGGCGCGCGACGCGGGGACCTACGCCCTCCTCACCGCACGAAACGCCTGCGCCTCGGGCGTTCCCAGCGAGGCGTGGCGCATCTCGTGGGCTATGATCGCGCGCCGTATGGCGCGGAAGAAGCCCCTGGTGGTCATCGGCCTGCTCGGGCCCACCCTCGACATCGGCGCGAAGGAGGCCCGCTGGGAGCGCTGGCGCCCGTCCGTCGCGCTCTGCCAGCACCCCGACCTCCTCGTCGCCCGCTTCGAACTCCTGCACCAGCCGGCCTTCACCACGCTCGCCCGCACGGTGCAGCGCGACATCGGCGCGGTGTCGCCCGAGACCGCCGTCCAGCTCCGCACGATGGACTGGCAAGATCCCTGGGACCTCGAAGAGGTGTACGCCGTCCTCCACGATTTCGCGCGCTCGTACCCCTTCGACCCCGAGCGGGAGGACTACCTCGTTCACATCACCACGGGGACGCACGTCGCGCAGATCTGCCTCTTCCTCCTCACCGAGTCGCGGCACTTCCCGGCCCGCCTGCTGCAAACCTCGCCGCCCTCGCGCGACGCCCGCGGCGCTTCGCCCGGCGACGTGGTGGGGACGTGGCGCGCCATCGACCTCGACCTCTCCCGCTACGACCGCCTCGCCACCCGCTTCGCCCTCGAAGCGCGCGAGCGGACGGGGCTCTTGAAGGCCGGCATCGAGACGCGCAACGCGGCCTTCAACGCGCTCATCGACCGCGTCGAGCGCGTGGCCCTCGCGTCGACGGCGCCGATTCTTCTCACGGGCCCGACGGGGGCGGGCAAGACGCAGCTCGCGCGGCGCATCTACGAGCTCAAGCGGGCGCGGCGTCAGGTGTCGGGGGCCTTCGTCGAGGTCAACTGCGCCACGCTGCGCGGCGACGCGACGATGGCCACGCTCTTCGGCCACGCGAAGGGGGCGTTCACGGGAGCGGTGGGGGAGCGCGAGGGGCTCCTGCGTCAGGCCGACGGGGGCGTGGCCTTCCTCGACGAGATCGGCGACCTCGGGCTCGACGAGCAGGCGATGCTGCTGCGCGCCATCGAAGACAAGACCTTCCGCCCGATGGGGAGCGACCGCGAGGTGAAGAGCGACTTCCAGCTCCTCGCGGGGACGCACCGCGACCTCGCCGCCCGCGTCGCCGAGGGGCGCTTCCGCGAAGACCTCCTCGCCCGCATCGAGCTCTGGACCTTCCGCCTCCCCGGGCTCCGCGAGCGCCCCGAGGACGTCGAGCCCAACCTGGAGTACGAGCTGGAGCAGTGCGCGCGGCGCCTCGGCGTGCGGGTCACCTTCAACCGCGAGGCCCGCGAGCGCTTCGTCGCCTTCGCGGCCTCGCCCGAGGCGCTGTGGTCGGGCAACTTCCGCGATTTCAGCGCCGCCATCACCCGCCTCGCGACGCTCTCCCACGGGGGCCGCGTCGACATGGCCGCGGTCGAAGAGGAGATCGCGCGGCTCCGTGTGCGCTGGCAGGTCGCGGCCCCCGCCGTGGCCCCCACACTCGTGACTCCGGGGGCGCGTCCGGTGCGCGCGGAGCGGGACGACGACGGGCTCTTGCGGGAGGTGCTGGGCGACGCGGGGGCGGAGGCGCTCGACCGCTTCGACCGGCCGCAGCTCGCGGAGGTGATCCGGGTGTGTCGGGCGGCGCCGACGCTCTCGGCCGCGGGGCGTGAGCTCTTCGCGCGGTCGCGGGCCGACAAGACGAGCGTCAACGACTCCGACCGTCTGCGGAAGTACCTCGCACGTCTCGGACTGTCGTGGGAGCGCGTGGCGCGGCGTTCGGACGACGGGTAGCGGAGAGAGGGTGTATCCGCGGGCGGCGCGGGGGGAGTATGCTCGGCGCCGCAAGAGGTAAGGAATGCCCGTTCTCCGTTGGCTCGGCGCGCAAGGTCGCGGCCGGGTGTTTCCCATCTACAAGTCCATCACGACGATCGGGAGCGCCGGCGGCAACGACGTCGCCATCGAGGCGAAGGGGGTGGCCGCGTGGCACGCCCAGATCGTGTTCGACGGGCGGGATTTCTCTCTCGACGAGGTCGACCCGGTCGCCGACATCCAGGTGAACCAGAAGCGCAAGCGCCGCGCCCGCCTCGCCCACAACGACAAGGTGAACCTCGGCGAGGCCGAGCTGGTGTTCTCGCTGTTGGAGGAGGCGGAGGGGCCGGGGAACAAGCCCGCCGGCGCTGACCCGTCGCAGGGCGAGCTCACGGGGCTGCGGAAGCTCTTTCAGTTCAGCGAGAAGCTGCTGGTGACGCGCGACGTGCAGGCGCTGCTGGAGGCGCTGCTCGACGGGGTGATCGAGGCGACCGGCGCGGACAAGGGCTTCGTCATTCTCTTGCGGGGCGCGCAGACGGAGGTGCGGGCGGCGCGCAA
>JBILLV010000439.1:0-6564 GCA_044375895.1 Polyangiales bacterium
GGACGACGTGCTCGCGATGGGCTGGGACACGCCGTACTGGGCCTTCGCGTGGCCCGGCGGCCAGTGCCTCGCCCGCCACCTCCTCGACCACCCCGAGCTCGTGCGGGCGAAGCGCGTCATCGCCATTGGCGGCGGCGGCGCCATCGAAGGGATCGCCGCCCTCCGCGCGGGCGCCGCGTCGGTGCTCTCTGCGGACATCGACCCGGTGGCGGGCGTCGCGGCGGAGCTCAACGCGGGGCTCTCGGGCGTCGCCCTCACCACCACGGGCGACGACCTCGTGGGGCGCGCGCTCGACTGCGACGTGGTGCTGCTCGGCGACATGTTCTACGACGCCGACCTGTCGTCGACGCTGCTGGCGTGGCTGCGCGGCGTGCGGGCGATGGTGCTGCTCGGCGACCCCGATCGCGGCAACGTGCCGGGCGACGCGGTGGAGACGCTGGCGACGCACCTCGCCCCCTTCGGGACGGACGTCCGCGGCCACGACCTGCGCCCCGCCCGCGTCGCCCGCCTACGGTAGCTGCGCGGCCGCCGCGTCGCGCAGGTACACCCGCTCGGCCACCCGCACCCGCCACCGCACGAAGCCCACCAACGACAGCGCCAGCGCGACGGCGACGACGACGCGCGCGGCCCGCGGACCGACGCGCGATCCCGCCCACGCGGCGGCGACCACGAGCCCCGCGGCGACCATCGTGGCGTAGGCCGGGACGAGGGCCGCGAAATGGCGCTCCAGCCCGAGGTTGCGGCGCGTGACCCACACGACGGTGACGGTCGCGAGGAGCGCGGCGCTGCTCGCGGTGAGGGCGCGCGGCCCGCGGCGAACGATCCAGACGGCGCCGGGGATGAGCCACACGGCCCACTGGCGCAGCGCCTCGCTCGGGAGCCCGACGGCGTACCAGACGGGGGCGAGCCGCACGCGGTCGAGCGAGCGCTCGGCGAGGCGGAAGGTGCGCCACGCCTCGTCGACATACGCGCGGTTGTCGCGGAAGAAGCGCAGCCACTCGCCCGTCGCCACGCGGTGCGCGACGCACCACGCGAGCACGGCGACGGCGGGGAGCGCCCACGCGAGGGCGTCGCGGCGCGGACGGCCCTCGAAGCGCCACAGGGCGGCGAAGACGGCGACGAGGGGCCACGCCTCGTAACGGAGCATCACCGCGAAGGAGAGGGCGACGCCGACGGCGAGCGCGCGCTGCGACTGCCACGCGAGCGCCGCGACGAGGAGGAGGAGCTGGAAGAGCGCTTCGGGCTCAGCCGACGCGCCGCCGCGGAGGTTGAGCGGCCAGAGCGCGAACGCGGCGCCGGCGACGAAGGGGATCACGCGCTCGGCGTCGGCGAGCCACGGGGTGGCGGCGGGGTGGGCGGCGAGGTGGCGACGGAGCAGCGCGGTGAGCGCGAAGGAGGACGCGGCGGTGAAGGCGACGGAGAGGTGACGGACGGCGGTGAGGGTTCCGCCGAGGGCGTAGACGGCGGCGTCGAGGAGGTGCCAGAGCGGGAGCCAGACCCAGTGGACGAGGAGGTCGGTGCGCTCGGTGACGAGGCGGACGCCGATGCGGAAGTGGAGCTGCGCGTCGAGGTCGGGGTCGGGGCCCGCGGCGATGAGCTGGAGGCGGAGGCCGGTGGTCCAGAGGACGACGAGCGCGAGGGGGAACCAGGGGAGAGAGGCGCGGAGGCGAGTCACGAAGGCGGGAGGTCTTCGGGGCGAAGGCGACCCTGTCGTCGGAGTTCGCGGGCGACGAAGGGCTGGTTCTCTTCCAGAAACCATAGCGGAACGGGCGGTTTGCCAGCGGGTGGTGACCAGTAGGCGTTGGCCGCGCGGCGACGGGTCTCCGCGACCTCGGCGCTGTCGAGACCGAGGCGCTTGATGGTCGCGGTGATGGCATCCGATCGTTCGGGCGGCGCCTGCGGCCCCACGACCGTCTTGAAGGAGTTGAGGTCGAGCGCGAACCAGCCGTCGCCGATTTCAAAGGGGTCGAGCACATCCTCCGAGACGAGCCACATGTTGGCGTCGCCGCGCTTCCTCCAGACGTCGCGCTCCATCGTCACTGCGCCCTCATGGAGGTCGAGCTTCCACAGCGCGTCCTTCATGGGATCGAAGACCGGCTCCATGGAAGCGAGGACGAGCGGCGAGTGGGTGGCGACCAGGCACTGCACGTCGGCCCCTTCTCCGCCGCGCCACCCGCTCACGGCGTCGTACAAGCTCCGCAGCACGGTGCGTTGCCAGCGCGGATGGAGGTGGGTCTCGGGCTCGTCGAGGAGGAGGATCACCTGCCGGGAGACGGGCATGGCCTTGATCCTGGCCTCCCGCTCATGCGCCGACAGCGCCCAGGCGAGGAGGTAGGCGAGCTTCACGATGCGCTGCACCCCGGCGGGCGCGAAGGTGATGGGGACGTCCTGGCCGTACGGCATTCGGATCGTCGGAACGAGCTGGTCGTCGCCCGCGTAGGGGCGAGCGGGCTGGCCCGGCGTGAGCGGCGCCCCCTCGGGACCGAGCGATGCGAGGAGCCGCCCCAGGAGCGCGAAGGCCGGGTCGCCGCTGAGCTGCCACAGGGTCCACTCATCGAGGAGTCCCTTGCAGAGGACCGCGCCAGTCCCCTCGCGACGGAGACCGCTGAGCACCGCGTCGGGGCTGAAGTGAAACGCGTGGACGTACTCCTCCTTCGCGCCGTCCTGGCGCGTGTAGAGGGCGTAGTTGCGCATCGGATCCCACACGGAGAACGACCCGTCGACGCGCGCGTACAGCACGAGGCCCGGGTTGGGCGGCCGCCCGGCCTTGCGCTTCCAGTCCTGCGCCTTGCGATCCCAGCGCGCGGGCTGGGGCGCGAGGGCCTTGCCCGCGTCGCTGTCGAAGGCGAACCCGATCTCGGCGTCGTCTTGTGAAGCGGGGACCGCTGGCGATCCCGCCCAGGTTCGGGTGAGCGCCCACCAGGCCAGCTCCAGCAAGAAGGACTTCCCCAACCCGTTGTCGCCCGTGATGAGATTGAAGCGCTCGGCGACGGGGTTCATCTCCAGGCGCGCGGCGGGGCCGACGTGGGTGAGCGAGAGCTTCCTGAGCATCGCGGGGCGGCGGGGACGCTAGGCGATCCCGCCTCCGCGGCGCAAGACATCGGCGGGAAGCGACTCCCGACCCGCTCGCCGACGGTTTCGAACCGTCGCGAACCCGCCCTCGACCGACCCCCGCGGGCGTCCACGCGCTCGATGAACCGCTTCGAAGCCGCTCTCCCCCACCGCAGCGAGCCCGTGACGCCGCTCGCGACCGGGGGGAGCGTCAGTTTGAAGCCGTCGGAGAGCGGGTCGGGAGCGGGGTATCGGACGTTCGGGTGGGTGCCACCACCGACCTCCGACCGGCTTCCCGTGCGCGTGAGTGACCTGGGAAGTCGGTCGGGGGTCGGTGCGGCGGTGACTCAGCCGGTCTTCGCCACGGTCTCGACCGGGGTCTCGGTGGTCGTGGTGTCGGCGTCCGCGTCGTCGTTGCTCGCCTCGGCGTCGCTGGCGCGGGCGCTGCGGGCGTCGGCCTTGCCCTGCACGCGCTCGATCTCGCGGAGCACGGGGGCGAAGCGGGCGGCGTGATCGCCCCGGAGGCGCTTCGCGGTGCTGAGCACGAGGTTGAGCGTCTGGACCCACTCGTTGCGCGCCGCCAGCGTGGCCGCCCGCGACGTCGTCGGGGCCGGCGCGGCGGCGGTGGCGGCTTCGAGGGCCGCCTTGCGCGACTCGACGACGCCGAGGGCGCGGCCCGCCGTCACGTAGGCTCGCACCTCGTCGAGGAGGGTGACGCCCTTGCGGACGTGGATCTCGCGCAGCGTCTGCTGCACCTCTTTCTCGGCGAGGTGAGCCTCCGCGCGCTCGGCCTCGCCCGCCTCGCCGAGGTAGCTGAGGATCACCACGCCGGTTCCCTCGGGGAAGAGGAGGTCGCGGGTGCGGGCGAGGCGCTCGGCGTCGGCAGGGTCGTCGGCGAGGCGAGCGGCCCCGTCGAGCACGGTGTGAATGCCGATGGCCTTGCGGTCGTGCGTCGCGTCGAGGCCGCGGCCCTCGGCCTGGACGTCGGCGAGCGCGCGGGCGTTGGCCTAGGCGTCGGGGGCGGCCGTCGGCGCGGCGACGAGGAGGCCCGCGTGGGCGACCTCGACCTCCGCGACGAGCGCCGCCATCAGCGGGATGGAGAGGAACGTCGGCCGGTGACGCTGCTCATCGAGGAGCGCCGACGAGAGGGCCGTCATCTCGCCGTTGTTCAACTGTTTGATCGACATGGGAATCTGCCTCCGAGACCGTCGTGGCTCTCACGCGCACGCACTCCCTCTGTCGCACGCGGGCGACGGCCGTCTCCACGGCGAAGCGCCGCGCGGCGAGCGAATGTGCGGGCCGCTGTCCGAAGGGTGAACGCGGGGCGAGGCGGCGGAGGCGAAGGGGTGTGAAGCGGGGCGATGGGACGGGGGGTTGGACGGCGGGCGGGCGGCGGCGGTAGACGTCGCGAAGGAGCACCGACTTCCCATGACGACCCGAGGCCCGCTGCACGTCCGACACGCCACGATTCGGGACTTCCGTGGCATCGACGTGCTGGAGCTCGACTTCCCCGAGGGAGACGCGCCCGGCGAGGGCGGCGCGCTGGTGCTCGGCGGCGACAACGGCTTTGGGAAGACCACGGTGCTGGAGGCGCTCGCGCTGGGGCTGGGGTGCGGCGATCTGCTGCCGCCCGACAGCGCGACGCTCGCGGAGCAGGTGCGCTTCGGGTGCCGGGACTTCTCGATCGCGCTGACGGTGGCGTGCGACGAGCGAGATCTGCGTCTGGAGTCCAACCGCGCAGTGCTCGAACAGCCCGAGGTGCTCGTGGCCAATAGCTACATTGGCGATTCTCCTGCGCAGGCGGCTGCTCGCGCGATGCGAAGACCCGGCAACGTCCAAGCGCGACCGAACGGCCCTTTCTGGCACAGGGTCGGCGAGATGGCGCCACGCGTCGTCTACGTCTCGGCGCACCGCGACCCCGACGGTCTTCGTGCGCCGAACGCGGACAACGCGCCCCTCGCCGGAGAGTCCCACCGCATCGCCGCACTGAAGAAGACGCTCATCAGCCTCTACAACCGCAAGCAAGCGCGGCGGCCCCACACCGCCGACGACCGCCCCGACCGCTTCGAACGGCTCCAGCGCTTCGTGCGGCGCTTCCTCGGCGAGGACGCCACCGTCGATGTGATGTTCGTCGACGACAGCGACCGCAACGGACAGGAGGTCGTCCTGCGCCGCGGCGAGCTCCCCGACGGCGTGACCACGCTCGCCGACGCGCGGGCTCGCGCCCTGGACCACCACGATGTCCCCGTGGTGCTGCCCATCGACCGGCTGAGCTCGGGTCAGCTCGCGCTCTTCGCCTTCGCCGAGCCGCTCCTCTTCAGCGAGAGCCCGCCCGACATCGCGCTGATCGACGAGCCCGAGCGGCACCTCCACGTGCAGTGGCAGCGCGTGATCGTGTCGGCGCTCCACGAGCTCTCCCCGGCGACGCAGCTCGTGGTCGCCACGCACTCGCTCGACCTCATGCAGTCGGTGACGAGCACGGAGCTCGCGTACCTGCTCCCGCGGAGCGACCCGCGCCGGAAGCCGCAGGTCGCAGCGGAGCTCTCGCGGTGAGCGCGAAGCCCTGGTGGGTCGATCTCGCGAAGGCCCACGTCCTCGTCGAGGACGAGCTCACGCAGGCCCTGCTCTCGACGACGTGGAGCGAAGTGGGCGTGCGGGTCGACCATGTTGGTGGCGAGGCCACGGTGCGCGGCATGGTGAAGGCCGCGCACCGGCCCGACACGACGACGGTGTTTGGCGTGGTCGACCGGGACTTCTCCGTCGCTGCTGGCTGGGCCGCGGGCTCGCCGATCTTCCGGCTCGCCCGCCACGAAGCGGAGAACTACCTGCTCGACTTCGATGCGCTCGCCGTCCTCGCGAGCGACTCACGCGCAACCGTCGAGGGTGCTGCGACCGCGTTCGCTCGCGCGTGCTGCCCATGGATGGCGGCGCGGCGCGCGCTCCACGAGATCAACCAGGGGCTGACGGAGCGGTTCCCGCAGCTCCCCGGGCCGAGCCAGCAGACGCCGCTCACGGTGGATGCGGCCGTCTCCCTCGTGCGGGAGAAGACGTACTGGCAGGGGCTCGGCGAGAAGGTCAAACAACACTGGTCTCCCGCAGCGCTCCAAGCCCTCGTCCACCAACACCACGATACCTTCGATGGCGAGGTCACCAACGGGAAGTGGGTCGAGACCTTCTCGGGCAAGGAGGTGCTCCAACACCTCCGTGGGCGCTTCGCGAAGCTCGCCGTCCCCGAGGTCGACCTCGCGATCCGCGTCGCCCGTCGCTGGCGCACCACCGGCGTCCCCACCGAGCTCACCGCGCTCCTCGCGGAGATCAAGCGCCGGGCCGCGGGGGCGTAGCCTCGTCGCCACGTTGGGGCTCCCTACGGCCGCCGGAACGCGGATGACGGACCGTACGCGCGGAAGCGCTCGGACCCCGAACGTACGCCGCCTGGTGGCTCCGGCTCGGCCTCGGAGCGCGGCGAGCCAACCGGGGGAGATGGCGACGTCCGTTCGGTCCCCGAGCGCTTCC
>JBILLV010000440.1:0-6552 GCA_044375895.1 Polyangiales bacterium
TTGCCGCGGATCATGGCCTCAACTTCGGAGTTCATCGCTGGAGCTCTAAACGAACTTCGACGCCAATCAAATGGTTAAGTTAATTCTGCGCGGCTCCTTAGAGGCTTACGCGTACCATTCCCTCCCGGCCTTCTGGCTCCGGAAGCTGGAAGTGGCTCGTCGTGCCCCGTTGGGACAGCGCCCCCGATTCGGCCACCGTACCGTTCAAGGGGTGGGTTCGTTCGGCAGGAGATCGTCTCTCCCGCGGGTCACCGAGCGACGGCGCGAGAGGGCTCGCAGGCCGAGCAGCGCGCCCCCGCCCAGCACGACAGACGCGGCGAACCCGCGCGCCCACGGCGGACGATAGGTCACGCGGATGATGTGGGCGCCCCGCGCCTCTACGCGGACACGGCCCCAAGCGTCGGACCAGGCGCGCGCGGGGCGTCCGTCGACGAGGGCAATGAAGCGCGGGCGCCAGAGTACGTTGATCACAGCGTCGCCGCGCGGGGGCGAAGCGCTCGCGTTGACCGTCGCGCCGGCCGCGTCGAAGCGAACGGGGAGCCCGTGCGTCGGCGCGTCGACGGCGAACGCGAGCGGCGCGCACTCGCGCAGTGCACGGAGTTCGATGTCGCCGGAGGTGACGACCGGTGCGGTCGACTCGTCGAGCCGCTGGAGCTGGACCCGCCCGAGCGCGTCGAGCACCTCCAGCTTGTGAAAGAACGCGTTGGCGCCGAGCCGCCGCTCGCGGGCCGCCCGGTGCACGAGCAGCCACCCCACGCCGTAGGCGCGCAACGCCTCCTCCGGCGCGTACCCCGCTCGCGTCCCGGGGCGCCGGAGGTTGAGCATGCCCCAGACCATCGCGTCGTCGATGACACGCTCGTAGATCGGGATGCTCTCCCGCGTGCCTGACACGATGGGGTCGTAGCCGTGGATGGCGAGGAGTCCCTGGGCGGTGGCGGTGTTGTGCGTCGCGGCGCGGAGCAGTCCTGCCGTAGTGTTGCGTTCGGGTGCGATGGAGAACACGCGGCGTTGCGAGCCGACGATGCGGCTGAGGACAGGCGCCGGGACGGGGGGGTACGGGGCGTCGGCGAAGGAGTAGTGGGACCCACGCGCCACCGAGCAGTGGTAGAGCATGAGCGCGGCGGTGACGGCCGCGAGCACCGTCGCGCGGCGCGAGGAGAGCGGGAGAGGGGAGCGTTCGATCGTGGTCGCGGCGGCGATGACGAGCAACAAGGTGACGTACGGGAGGAGCTTGACCGGCCCCTGGAACTTGTTGAAGAGCGGCAGCGCGCTCATCACGGCCCAGAGGATGCCCTGGTGGCCGAGCGCGAGGACGAACGCGAGGACGGCGGCGAGCGACCACGGGTTGGCCCGAACGAAGGGAGCGCGCCAGCGGTGGACGACCGTCAGCGCCACCATGAGAAGCCCGAGCGCCATGAACACCGTCCCGCCGAAATACACCTCGCCCTGGTAGGTGACGTCGTCTTGGGTGCCGCCCCACTCCGACGTTCGGTGACCTGGTGCGATGGGCCAGGGGAGGAAGAGGTGCGCGATGCCGCTTGCGATCCCCCAGCCCCGTCCGCCCACGCGCCGAACGTCGCGCACCAGGTCGAGCTGAGGCACGAGGAGCGGCGCCGCGAGGGCCACCCCGAGCGCCACGGCGAGCGCGAAACGAGCGAACGCCTCTGGGCGCAAAGAGCGCGTCACCGACGCGAGGGCGACCACGACGCCCGCCAGCATGAGCGCGTACACCCACATCTGCGCGTTGCCGGCGTGGAAGAAGCAGCCGACCACGGCGGCCGTAGCGAGCGCCCAGCGGGCGCCGGCCTCGCCGCGTCGGAGGCGTTCGACCAGACCGAAGAGGAGCGGCGCCCACACGGCCACGGGCGTCATGTAGAACCAGGAGCGGCCGGTCACGAGGAAGTACCCGCTCAACGCGAACGACACGGCGCCGGCCGCAGCGATCGCCGGCCTCGCGCGAAACTCCCGCAGCGCCCACGTGCACGCCGCCGCACCCGCCATGAGGTGCGCCGCGCAGAACACTTCGAGCGTCGCGAACTCGTCCCCGAGTCCCCAGCGCGCGAGCGCGTACGACGCCCACGTGATCGGGTAGGTGAGCGCGTAGGTGCCCACCGAAGCCGTCGGCGCGCCCAGAAACTGATGCGGATTCCACACCGGGAAGGTGCCAGAGAAGAGGCTGCGGCAGCCGTGGACGATCACCGGGAGAAACTGGGTGAGGTTGTCGTCCTGCGTGAAGTAGTACCGCGACGTGCGCTCGACGATCAGCACCCCGAGCCCGGTCGTCGCGACGGCCCCGCCACCCCACGCGAGCCAGGTGGCGGCGGGCGCGTCGTGCGTGGCGGGGCGAGGCTCGCTCAGCCCGATGAGCACCTGGCTGACGTGACGCAGGCGGGGCACGGCGAGCAGCCCTCGAAGCACCACGCACGCGAGGCCAAGCCAGAGGACGTGGTTGCTGAAGAACAGGATCCGAGCGACGACGCTGAACTGCGCGACCTCGGCCCCCCACGCGCGAACGGCGAGGACCGCCACCAGCAGAAGGGCCAGCAGCCCCATCGGTCGGAGGTCTGACGATGGGTCGGTCGACGGGGGGCGAGGCGAGGGCATCACAGAGGGGGGTCGGGGTGCCTCGGAGTGCTCGGGCTGGTCGACGGCTGGCAACGCGTGACTCTTCCACGACAGCTAACACGCATCGTCGCGGCAGGGATAGGCCGTTGCGCTGGCGAAGACGGCGCGCGATCCTGTATCGTCGCGCACGCTCGACAGCTCCGTAGCAGTCGCCTGCCCCACCCCCCAATGACCCCGTCGCGATCGATCGTCGTCCCCTGCTACAACGAGGCGCGCAACCTCCCCAACCTCGTCGCTCGCTTCCGCGCCCTCCGCGGCCGCATCGACGGCGACCCCTGGGAGCTCGTGCTCGTCGACAACGGCAGCACCGACGGCAGCGGCGACATCCTGCGCGACCTCGCGGCCGCCGAGGGTCCATGGCTCCGCGTGGTGACGGTGACGCCGCCCAACGTCGGCTACGGGCACGGCATCGTGACGGGCCTCCGCGCGGCCCGCGGGGAGTGGCTCGCGTGGACCCACGCCGACGGCCAGACGCCGCCCGCCGACACGCTCGCCGCGCTCGACCTCCTCGCGACGTCGCCCGACCCGCGGCGCACCTTCGTGAAGGGCCGCCGCCGCGGGCGCGCGCTGCGCGACGCGCTGTTCACCGCGGGGATGCAGGCCGCCGCGCTCGCGCTGCTCGGCGAGAGCCTCCCGGACATCAACGCGCAGCCGAAGGCCTTCCACCGCGACCTCCTCGCCCTCGCCGATCGGCCGCCGGTCGACCTCAGCCTCGACCTCTACCTCTTCTTCACCGCGCGCCGTCACGGCTTCGCGGTGCGCACGCTCGACGTCCATTTCGGGGCCCGTGAGCACGGCGAGTCGAAGTGGGCGTTCAACTGGCGGTCGAAGGCGCGCAACATCGGCCGCACGCTGACGTTCATGCGCGCGCTCCGCCAGGGCGACGGGTGGCGCTCGGCGTGAGCGGCGCCGCCCCACGGGTGACCGGGGCGCTCCGGGCGGCGTGCGTGGCCGTGGCCGCGGGCTCGCTGCTCGTGGTCATCGCTGGGGTTTGGTTGAGCCCGCAGCGCGTCCACCACGACGCCGCGCTCTACCTCACCGCGGGCGACCTCCTGCTGCGCGGGGCGGTCCCCTACGTGGACTTCTTCGAACTCAACCCGCCCCTCATCATGTACCTCAGCGCGCTCCCGGTGGCCCTCGCGCGCGCGCTCGGAGCCGACCCCATCCCCGTCTTCTCGCTCAGCGTCGTCGCGCTGACCGGCGCGTCCGCGGGCTCCCTCTTCGCGCAGCTCCGACGCGCGGGGGAGGCGTCGGCGGGCGCCGCGCTCGGGGCGCTCTGGTGCGTCTACGGCTGGTACGCCTGGACGCGGCTCGACTTCGGCCAGCGGGAGCACCTCTTCGGGTTGCTGTTTCTGCCCTTCCTCGTGCTGCGTTGGCGGCGCGTGTCGGGGCTCGACGTCGGGCGGGCGGAGTCGGTCACCCTCGGGGTCGCCGCCGCGTTGGGGGCCTGCATCAAGCCCCATTTCCTCGTCGCAGCGCTCGCGGTCGAGCTCGCGCTCCTCGCCTCCGCGCGTCGTCCGCGCCGCCACCTCAGCCTCGACGCGCTCGCCTTCGTCGCCACCGGCATCGCCTACGGCGCTCACTTCCTCCTGCTCCCGGCGGCGGCGCGCGAGAGCCTCTTCGGGCGCTGGGTCCCGCTGATCGCGCGCGGCTACGGCGCCTACAACGCCCCGCTCTCGCGCCTCGTCAACGACTCCTTCCGCGCGTGCGTCGCCGTCGCGGTCGTGGGCGTCGTCGCCAGCCTCGTCGCCCCCGGGCCCCGCGCCGCGCTCCTGCGGGCGCTCGTCGGCTTCTGCGTCGCCTCGGCGGCGAGCTACCTCGTGCAGCACAAGGGCTTCCAGCACCGGATCCCGCTGCAGATGGGCGCCGTCGCCCTCGCGTCCGTGGTCGCCGCGGAGCTCGACGCGAGGCTCCCGCGGGCGCCGCTCGCGCTGCTCGCGCTGGTCGGGTGCGGCGGCGCCTTCGGGGCCTACGAGGCGAGCGAGGTCGAGCGGCGCGGGCCGTACTGGCGCGTCGTCGACCGGCCCTTCGTCGAACGGATCCGCGCGCGGACGCGGCCCGGCGACCGCGTCCTCTTCGTCGCCACGACGGTGGACCCCGCGGCGCCGGTCCTCTTGCAGAGCGGCCGCCTCCCGGGCTCGCGCTACCTCTGGGCCTTCCCGATCGCGATGCTGTACGCCAACGCGCCCCGCGACGTGCAGGGCCGGGTCGCCTACCGGAGCGACGCCCAACGCCCCCCCTCGGAGCGCCGCTTTCTCCGCGAGCTGTCGGAGGACGTCGCGCGCCTCCGTCCCGCCCTCATCTTCGTCGCGACGAGCGCCCCCTGGCCCTGGACCTTCGGCTGCCCGCCCGGCTTCAACCTCTCGCACTACCTGCGCGCCACGGGCTTCACGGACACCGCGCTCCGTGGCTACCGACCCGTCGGCGAGGCCCTGGGCTTCGTGGAGTGGGAGCGCGTCCCGCCGTGACCCGGCCTCGTTTCGCGTAGACTCGGAGGCCGTCAAAGTCCCCCATGTCCCTGACTCCCTCGCCCGCCCTGGTCCCCAGTCCGCCCTCGCGCGCCGACCGTCTCGCGCCGCTCGCGGTGGCCGTCGTGGTGACCGCGCTCGGCGTGGTGGTGTCCTTCGCCGAGGGGAAGCCGGTGTTTCCGCTCGACGACGCCTACATCACGGCCCACAACGCCCTCGTCCTGCGCCACGGTGTCGACCCGAGCTTCCCCGGCGCCGCCGCGACCACCGGGTCCACCAGCGTCTTCCACCTCTGCCTCGCCGCGCTGGTCTCGATCGTCCTCCCGCTCGCGCGCGGGATGCAGTGCCTCTCGTGGCTGGGCGCCGGGCTCTTCGGGGCGGGCCTGGTGCGCTTCGGTCTCGCGAGCGGCGTCTCCACGCGATGGTCCGTCGCCCTCGCGGTCGCAGGGCTCACCGCCGGGTACGGGCCCATGCACCTGACCAACGGCCTCGAGACGAGCGCCGCCATGGCAGCCGTCGCCTGGGTCCTGGCGCTGGCCCAGGAAGACCGCGCCGCCGCCCGCCTCGTGGTCCCCGCGCTGTGCGGCGTGATGCCCTTCATTCGTCCCGAGCTCGCCCTCCTGTCGGCCCTCGTCCTCGCCCTCCGCGCGCACGACCGTCGCGGCGCTGTCGACGCGTCGCCCGGGGCGGCGCTGCTGCGCGACGTCGCGGTGGCCTCGGTCGCCGCGCTCCCGTGGCTCGCGGTGCTCGGGTTCACGAGCGGCGCGGTGGTGCCCTCCACCGTCGGGGTGAAGCGCGCGTTCTTCGCCGAGTCCTGCGTCCCTGGCGGGCTCCGGGCGCTCACCGTCGCGTTCGCCCTCGCTCGCTTCGCCGTCCATGTCGGCGCGCCGACGCTCGGCTTCGCGCTCCTCCTGCGGCGGGCTCGGGGCGGGGTCGGCCTCGCGGCGGCGGCCTTCTGCGCGGGCGTCGTCGGCGCGTACTGGCTCTACCTGCCGGGCGCGCTCCAGCACAACACGCAGCGCTACCTCTACCTCTTGCTTCCCGCCGTGTTCGCGGGCGTCGGCCTCGGGTTGGGCGAGGCGAGCGCTCGCGTGCGCACCACCGCCCGCGCGCTCCTCGTGCTGGGCCTCGTCGGCAACGCGGCGTGGGCGCCGACGCACCTCGCGGAGCGCGCCGCCCGCATCCGCTTCACCCGCGAGGAGCTCCGCGGCGTGTCGGAGTGGAGCCGACGTCACCTCCCGCCGGGCGCCGTGGTGATGGCCCACGACATCGGCTACCTGTCGGTCACGACGCCGTTTCGCATCGTCGATCTGGTGGGGCTCAAGGCGCCCACGAGCGCCGCCGCGCACCGCGCGCTCACCCTCCCCACGTGCGGTCGAGGGCGCGGGGCGGCGATCGCGCGCATCGCGCAGCAGGCCGGGGCCACGCACCTCGTCGTGTGGGCCGAGTGGGACGGGAT
>JBILLV010000121.1:0-25196 GCA_044375895.1 Polyangiales bacterium
CAGTAGCGGTTGTAGAGGGCGCGGCCGTGGCGCACGTGGGCGTTGGCCACGGGGGCGCGGCGGAACGGACGCCAGCGGCGGCACGCGGTGAGGGACGAGGCGAGGAGCGCGAGGGCGAGGAGCGAGAACGCGCGGAGGAGGGGGCGGGCGGTGCGCATCGGGGGTTCGTTACATCCCCATGCACGCGGGCGTGCCCGACCCGAAGGCCCAGTTGGTGCCGCCGCACGACGACCCGAACGACATCGTCGCGTCTCCCGGCTCGCAGCGGCTCCCGAAGAGGCACCACCCGCAGCCCGTGATGCGCGTGCAGGCGCCGCACGCCGCCCCGTTGCACGACGACGGGTTGGTCATGCACCGCCCCGCGCTGCACACCTGCGCCCCCGAGCACGCCCGCCCGCAGGCGCCGCAGTGGGCCGCGTTCGTCTGCGTGTTGACGCACACCCCGCTGCACCGCACCAGCCCGCCCGTGCACGCCGCCACGCACATCCCCCCGGAGCACGCCTGGCCGGTGGGGCACTGGTTGTTGCACATCCCGCAGTGCGCGTTGGCGGTCTGCGTGTCGACGCACGTCGTCCCGCAGGCGGTGAGCCCGCCGCCGCTGCACCGGCACGCGCCCGCGACGCAGTTGGTGCCCGAGGGGCAGGCGCGGCCGCAGGCGCCGCAGTGGGCCGCGTTGGTCTGGGTGTCGACGCAGGCCGTCCCGCAGAGCGTCCCGGCGGCGCAGCGGCACGTCCCCGTCGCGCAGCTCGACCCCGAGGGGCACGGGCGGTTGCAGCCGCCGCAGTGGCCGGGGCTCGTGAGCACGTCGACGCAGGCGCCGTTGCACGAGGTGAGTCCGGCGGGGCACGCGCACGTCCCGCCCACGCACGACAGCGCGTCCATGCAGGGGTTGTTGCAGCGGCCGCAGTGCTGCGCGTCGGAGGTGAGCGACACGCAGCGGCCCGCGCACATCGCCATGGCCCCGGTGCAGGTGACCGGCATCTCGGCGGCGGCGGCTTCGTCCGCGGGGATGTCGAGCGCCGCGTCGGGTTCGGTGGGGGTGTCCAGCGGGGACGCCTCGGGGGCGGCGTCGAGCGCGGCCTCGTCGGGGACGTCCATGGGCTCTTTGTCGGAGGGGACGTCGTCGGCGAGCTCGGCGCGGGCGCGCGCGTCGACAGGGTCTTCCTGCGCGGTCGCGCACGCGGCCGTCAGGGCGACACCCAGGCACAGGAGGGAAGCGAAGCGCATCACGTGGCCCCGAGTGTGAACGCCCCCACCGGGGCATCGTCAAGATCCGACTGCCCCCGGGACGATCAAGCCCGCGTCGAGGAAGGAGAAGCTCCCCTCGCGGGCGACGATCACGTGGTCGAGGAGCTCCACCTCCAGCAGGGAGCCCGCGTGGGCGAGGCGGCGGGTGAAGCTGATGTCTTCGGCGGAGGGCGTCGGGTCGCCCGAGGGGTGGTTGTGCACGAGGATCACCGCCGATGCGCCCTCGCGGATGGCGAGCGTGAACACCTGACGCGGCATCAGGGCGGCCGAACCGACGCTCCCCCACACCAGGGAGCGCTCGGCGACGGGGCGGCGCTTCACGTCGAGCAGCACCGCGAGCACGCGCTCCTCGGCGGCGTCGAGGAGGCGCGGGCCGTACGCGCGGATCACGTCACGGCTGGAGCGGTAGGGCACCGCGCGGGCGAGGCTCTGGGCGGCGGCGCGGCGGGCGAGCTCCATCGCGGCGACGACGCGGGCGGCGCGGCGGTCGCCGAGGTCGCGCGCGAGCTCACCGCGGCCGAGGCGGCACACGCCGCGGACGCCGTCGTGGGCAGCGAGGAGCGTGCGCGCCAGGGCGGCGTCGTCGCCGAGGAGGAGGGCCAGCACCTCCGTGTCGCTCATCACGTCGAGCGACACGCGGCGGAGGCGGGTGGAGGGGACGTCGGGGTCGAGGGGGATGTCGGTGCTCATGCCGCGGGGGAATTCCACGCGACGTGCCAGGGCGATGAAACCCTTCGCGCAAAGGAGTTTCGCCGCGCCAGGGGTGGCGGCGGCGGGGTGGCGAGGGGTGGCGGCGGGGGTGGCGAGGGGGTGGCGGGGTGGCGGGCTCAGCCGGGGGTGGCGGTGGGGCAGCCGAAGACGATGCGGACGCGCGCGCCGGAGTCGGTGCGGACGCGGTCGCAGGCCGGGCCGTAGAGCACGATGGTGCGCATGCCGTTGGCGTAGTCCCAGCCGTCGCGGTGGTCGACGTCGCGGACGATGAGGCGCGACATCGCGTCGGCGGCCCCCTGGTAGTTGACGTTGACGCGCGTGGGGTCGACGCGCGACGGGTCGGCGTTCACTTCGAACTCGCACGAGATGGCGCGGCCGCGGATCTCGTCGAGGGCGCGGGTGAGGTCGGCTTCGAAGCTCCCGGCGCGGAGGGAGTAGTGGCACGACATCGAGCCGCGGCAGTCGGCGGTGCGGGGCGTCTGGCCGATGACGGCGAGGTCGGAGAGGAAGGTGTCCGACGCCTCCGGCGTGCCCGCGACGAACACCCGGATGGGCGGCGTCTCGCGCTGCGCGAGGCCCACCGCGACGCGGACGGCGTTGGTGCCGATACGATCGCGGCACATCGTCCACTGGATGAGCGCGGCGAAGTCGAGCGGGAGGGGCCCGCAGTCCGCGGTGGTGGTGGTGCACTCCTCGGTGGGGACGCCGTCGGTGATGAGGATGACGTTGCGCGATCCGTCCATGGTGAAGCCGCGGTAGTACGCGGTGCTCCCCTGGATGGCGCAGGTCATCGGGGTGTTGCCGTTGGGCGTCGTGCTCGACAGGCGCGAGAGGATCGTGGCGCGCGTGGTGGCGAGCGGGGCGACGGGCACCGCGGGGGTCGCGTAGCCGTTGGCCGTGTCGGGCTGCGCGGCGGCGGGGAAGAAGGTGATGCCGACGCGCGTCTGGTCGTCGAGCCGCGTGAGCAGCGTGCGGAGCGCGTTGACCGCCGAGACCCACCGGGTGGGGTTGGCGGGGGTGTTGTTCATCGACCCGGAGCGGTCGAGGACGATGAGGAGGTTCATCGGGCGCTGCATGGCGTCGGCGGTGGCCGTGGCGCAGGCGGCGTCTTCGGGGATGACCATCGAGGTCTCGCGCGTCGGGATGGCGTCGCGCGAGGCGTCGAGGTTGGGGAAGAGCGAGTCGCTGGTGACGTCGGCGCCCGCGCCCGCGTCGGCGTTGCCGGTGGGGCCGAAGGTCACCCGGTCGCCGCCCGCGTCGCACCCCAACGCCACCGCCGAGAGCACAAGAAGGGATCGCATCATGGTGTCGCCTCTCTGGTGGATCATCCGGTCTTCGGCTCGCCGCCTTCGGAGCCGCCTCCGCCCCCGTCGCCCTTCTTCATGCGCTTCGCGCCCATCGCGATGAGCAGGAGCAAGGCGCCGGCGAGGAGGGTGAAGGGCATGACGAGCTCGTCCTTCGGGTCGGGCGGGGGCGTGGCGTCCGCCGTGGCGTCTTCGAGGCGGGTGCGCGGGCTCCCAGACGAAGCGCCGCCGCCACCGCCACCGCCCCCTCCACCGCCGCGCCCCGACCCGTCGCCGCTCGAGCCGAGCCCGCTCATGTCGCCCGACGCCGACGTGGCGCGCGAGAACGCCGTGGTCCCGAGGAGCCGCCAGCCCGCGATGCCGATGCACGCCACCACGAGCAGGAGGATCACGTACTCCGTGGTGGAGACGCCTTCCCGGTTGTGGATGAGCGATCGGCGTGCCATGCGGTGGGGTCGACGGTACACCAAGGGGAGCGGCGGCGCGCAATACGTTCCGCGGGGTGCGGCGGAGGGCACAGAACGCGTGACGCGCCGCGCCGGGCTGCTCCATCATCGCGCCCGCTCGTGGAGACGCCGCGCCCGCCCTTCGCCCTCACGCCCACCTGGGCCGCCACGCTCGTGTCGGGCGTCGCCCTGTGCCTCGGGGCCGCGCCCACCGTCACCGACCGCGACGCGGGGGAGCTCGCCACGGCGGCCTTCCGCATCGACGTCGCCCACCCCACGGGCTGCCCCTTCGACCTCGCCCTGCTGCGCTTCGCCGCGCTCGTCCCCCTCGGCGACGTCGCGCTCCGCATGAACCTCGCCGTCGCCGCCCTCGGCACCTTGGCCTGCGCGCTCGTGGCCTCCCTCGGCGTGCGGCTGGCGCGCGAAGGCTCCCCCGCGCTCCGCTGGGCCTGCGCGCTCACCCCGGTGGTGACGCTCCTCGCCTCGGCCTCCATGGTGCGCGTGTGGACGGCGGTGGAGGTGTACGCCGCGGCGCTCCTCCTCGCGCTCGGCGCGCTGTGGGCCTTCGACCACGACGCGCCCGTCGCCGTGCGCCGTCGCTCGATCGCGGCCCTCGCGGGGGTGTCGCTCTTCTCGCTCCACACGTCCGTCCGGCCCGCGGTGGCGCTCGCCCTCGCGGTGCTCACGCTCGACGGCGTCGGCTCGCTGCGCGCCCTCGTGCGGCGTTGCCTCCCAGTGCTCACCCTCACCGCGGCGACCGTCCCCTTCGTGCTCTGGCTCCCCATCGCCTCGCGCCGCAACGGCCCCATCGACTGGAACGACCCCGAGACCCTCCCCGCCGTCGCGCGCCACCTCTCGGCGGCGTCGATCCGCGCCGCGTATGCCCACCGCATGTTCGTCGCGTGGCGCGTGCCGGAAGACCTCGCGCAGGCCACCGCCCTGCTGTGGGACGACCTCGGTCCGGTGGCGCTCGTCCTCGCGGTGCTCGGGCTCTTCGCGACGGTGCGTCACCGCGGCGCTCGGCTGCTGGCGGCGGTGGGCGCGATCGACCTCGTCTACGCCGTCCTCGTCAACCCGATGGGGATAAAAGACCGGCAGACCTTCTTCCACCTCGAAGCGACCCTCGCGCTCCTCGCCGTCTTCCCCCTCGTCGCGCTCGACCGCCGCGTCGCCGGCACCCGCTGGCGCCACGCCGCCGCGCTCATCGCCGGGGTCTCCGTCGCCGTCTCCCTCGCGTGGCGCGACCCGTCGTGGGTGGGCCGCGCCGACGGGTGGACGGCCGACGAGGTGCTCGGCGGCGCCGTCGGAGCCTCGCCGCCGCGCGCGCTCGTGCTGTGCGCCTCCGACGACCTCTGCGGCGTGTCGGCGTACGCCCAGTGGGTCGCCGGGGAGCGGCCCGACGTCGTCGTGCTCCCGCGGCAGCACCTCGCGTTCGCGTGGACGTGGCGACGCCTCCGGCCCGAGCGCGTGGGCGAGCGCGTCGACCCGGTCGGCCGTGACGGTGATGCGGCCGCCACCGTGGCGCGCGCGCACCTCCTGCTGGAGCGCTTCGGCGACCGCGTGCGCTGGGAGGGCCAGGGGGACGGCGAGCACCCGAGCCTCCGCGCGCGCTGGCGCTTCGGCAGCGGCGAGACCCCCGTGCTCGCGCGCGTGGGTGCGCCCGTCACGGAGGTCGACCGGGGCGCGGCGGCGTGGGTCGGCGCCCGCCTCGCGCCGTCACGGGGGGCAGGGGCGCGCTACGTCGGCGCGGTGGTTCTCTTCGCGGCGGGGTCGCGGGTGGCGCGCGACGATCTCCCCGGCGCCGTCGGCCTCTGGCGCGCGGCCCTCGCGGTCAACCCCGAGCACGTCTCGTCGTACACCAACCTCGGCGTCGCGGCGGCGCGCGTGGGCGACGTCGCCCGCGCCATCACGCTCTCGCGCGCCGCCCTCGCGCTCGACCCCGAGCGCCCCGGCGCGTGGCGCAACCTCCGCGACTACCTCCGCGCGACGGGCGACCTCGCGGGCGCCGACGAGGCCGAGCGCGAGATGCGTCGGCGGCGCTGAGCGCGTCGCCTCGCTTGACAGCCCCGCTTTCCCCGCGTACGTCCCGCGACGTGCGCCGACTCCGCGCGATCGCCCTGGCCTCCGCCCTCACCGCCGCCTGTTCGTCGGTGCGATCGAGCGCGCTCCCGACCTCGTCGCTCCGCCTCGCGCCGCACCGCGGGGCCGTGGCGGTGAGCCTCACGCGCGACCCGCCGGGGGGCGTCGAGCTCGGTCGCTTCGAAGCCACCACGTACAGCACCGTCGACGACCTCATCCCCGAGGTGGTGGAGCGGGTCGCCGGGCTGGGCGGGGACTTCGCGCGCGTCGACGAGATCGGCACGCGCTTCGAGTGGGTCATGCGGCCCGTGACAACCTCGTACAACTGTGGGTCGTTCCGCTTCCCGGTGACGTGCATGCGGACGTCCATCGTCAACGAGGAGGTGGCCACGCTGCGCGCCGTGGGCCGCGCCTTCCGGGTGGGGCCGCGATGAGGCTCGGCGCGCTCGCCCTCGTCGCCGCGCTCTGCGGCTGCGGCACCACCATGACCGCCCACGCCATCACGGGCGTGGCCGCGCCCGCGCACCGCCGCTTCGTGCCGACGTACCTCGTGGGGCAGGCGCCGCCGTCCAACTACGCGGAGGTCGCGGTGGTGCAGGCCATCGGCCGCGGCGACCACGCCAACGACGGGCACGTGCTCCAGGGGCTCCGCGACGAGGCCGCGGCGCTCGGCTGCGACGCCGTCCTCGCCGTGCGCCTCGACATGGGGAGCGTGCAGCTCGCCGGGGTCGGCGTCGCGGTGCGCTGGGTCGCGGGCGACGCGCCCACCGTCACGCGCGCGCCGTGGTCGCAGCCGGCCGCCGCCCCCGCGCCGCCGCCCGTCGGGGTGCGCTCACCTTGGGGCGCGACACCGCCCTGAAACGCTGTACGATCCGCCCGCTGTGGTGAATCCCTCCTCGGGCCTCGTGCCCCAGTCGATCTTCGCGGGACAGTTTCGCATCGTGGGCCAGCTCGCCCGCGGCGGGATGGGCACGATCTATCAGGTCGAGCAGCTCCCGACCGGGCACCCGCGCGCGCTCAAGGTGATCCTCCCCGAGTACGCGCAAGACCCGAAGGCCCGCGCGCGCTTCGAGCAGGAGGCGCGCATCGCGGCCCGCATCGAGAGCGAGCACGCCGCGCAGGTGATCGCCGCGGGCGTCGACGCGGAGACCAACACCCCGTGGCTCGCGATGGAGCTCCTGCAGGGCCGCGACCTCTCCGTGGTGCTCGGCGAGCGCGGACGACTCCCGCCGGCCGAGGTGGGCGAGGTGATGAAGCAGCTCGGGCACGCGCTGTCGGCGGCGCACCGCATCGGCGTCGTCCACCGCGACCTCAAGCCCGAGAACATCTTCATCGCCACCTCGCGCCGGAGCGACGTCGCGTTCACCGTGAAGGTGCTCGATTTCGGCGTGGCGAAGTGGGCGCAGGAGAGCCGCCCGGGGCAGTCGACGGCCGTGGTGGGCTCGCCGCTGTGGATGTCGCCCGAGCAGCTCGACGCGCGCGGCATCCTCGGGCCGCACACCGACATCTGGGCGCTCGGCCTGCTCGCCTACGCGATGCTCACGGGCCGCCCGTACTGGCGCGGCGCGGGCACCGACAACTTCTCGCTCCCCGAGGTGGTGGGGGAGATCATGGCGGCGCCGCTCGTGCCGGCCTCGCACCGCGCCACCGAGCAGGGCCTCGGGGGCTTCGTGCCGCCGGGCTTCGACGCGTGGTTCGCCCGCTGCGTCGAGCGCGACGGGGCGATGCGCTTCCGCACGGTGGAAGAGTGCGTGGGGACGCTGCTGCAGACGCTCGGCGTCCCCGCGATGCCGCAGATGGCGACGCCCGCGGCCTCCGCGAGCGCGTCGTCCATCCCCGCGACGATGGCGATCCCCGCGATGCCGACGCCGCAGCAGGGGAGCCTCGGGACGCCGCAGCCCGCGCCGCAGCCGCAGAGCACGATGGCGTGGTCGCCTGAGGCGATGGGATTCCCGGGGGGGCCGTCGCCGTTCCAGGGCGCGTCGCAGCCGTCCGCGGGGGGATCGTTCGGCCCCGCACCCGCCGCCTCGCCCTACGGCGGAGCGCCCTCGTCGGGGTCGACGGCGTACGCGCCGCCGCCCGCGTTCGGCTCGTCGCCGGGGCCCTACGGCGCCCCCCAGGGCCCCTACGGTGCGCCGCAGGGAGCGTACGGTTCGGCGCAGGGCGGCGGCTACGGCTCCGTGCAGGGCGGCGGTGGCTACGGCTCCGCGCAGGGAAGCTTCGGCGCGCCGCAGCCGCCGATGTACGGGGCCGCGCCGGGGTACGGTGGCACCTCGGCGCCGTGGCAGCAGCAGCAGCAGCCGCGACCGAGCGGAGGATCGGGCGTCGGGTTGATGGTGGGCATCGCGGTGGGGGCGTTCCTCCTGCTGTGTGGCGGCGGGACGGCGGCGTACTTCGCGTTCTCGCCCTCGTGCGACAGCGGTCAGCACCGCAGCGACGGTCACTGCTGCCCCAACGGGTCGCGCTGGAACCGCACCCAGCGCGCCTGCGTCAGCACGCAGGCGGTGAACAACTTCCCGCAGCCGACGTACCCGCAGCCGACGTACCCGCAGCCGACGTACCCGCAGCCCGGGCTCACGCCGCTCCCCTCGCCGACGCCCACGCCGACGCCCACGCCGACCTACCCGCCGACGCCCACCCCGCGCCCGACGCCCCCGCGGCCGACCTTCGTGCACGCGTGCGACGGCGTGTGGAGCGGCAACGTCATCGAGAACACCGGCGCGCGCGGCTCGATGGACATGATGGTGCGCACCTCGTCGCCGGTCTGTGCGCGGTGGACGGAGAACTGGCAGTCCGGCGCGCGCTGCATCTACGTGGTGCAGCGCTGCACGATGACGCCCAACGGGATCCGCGGGACGGGGCGCTCGTTCTCCGCGCGGTGCACGCCGACGGTGTCGATGGGGCTGACGTGCACGTCCACCGGCGCGGCCTTCCGCGAGCAGGTGGGCAACGTGATCGACACCGCGATGCTCGGCCGCCGCTGAGCGCCGATCAGCTCCCGCGCGACCGCTGGAACACCACCGCGCGCCGCAGCGCCTCGGGCCACACGCTGCCGCGGTTGCCGGGGATGTCGGCGCCGCTCGGGTCCGTCACGAAGTTGCCCACGTCGCCGAAGGCCCGCTCGCGGTTGAGCGTTCCTTCGTGCGCGCGCATCGGGGCGAGGGCGCCGTCGAGGCGGAGCGCGACGGCCTCGTGCGGACCGAGGCGCAGGTCGACGAGGGCCCCCTTCTGCGCGGGGTTCATGAGCTGCTCCTCGTTGCCGATGGGGTCGGCGACGGTCTTGGCCTTCACCGTCCACACGAGCAGCGAGGTGGGGTCGCGGTCGGGGTGCGCCCCGGCGAGGAGGTCGCGCTTGCCGTAGAACTGCTTCCCCACGTCGTTCTGGTTGACGGGGCCCGCCATGAGGCAGACGCCGGCGAGGAGGTCGCAGTCGTCGGGCAGGTCGACGCAGCCCATGAGCTCGACGAAGAGGGCGCTGCGTGCGGCGGCCGCGCCGAAGGCCCGCACGGCGTGGTCGAAGCCGTAGCCCGCGGCCTCCACCTCGGGGCGCGAGAGCCCGCCGATGTAGATGCGCTGCCCGGCGAGCGCGAAGGCCTTGCGGCCGCGGAGGATGTTGCGGCTCAGCGCGCGGCCCGTGGGCAGGTCGGCCCACAGCGGGATGTCGCGGGCGGTGGCGTCGGTGGTCTCGCCGAGCTCGTCGCGCACCTCGCGGAGACGGCGCTTGCCGTCGGGCGTGAGCACGTCGACGCGCTCCAGCAGCAGGAGCTTCTTCGCCAGCTCGCGGTCGCAGCCCGTCCAGTGCGCGAAGGCGTTGAAGGCCGCGCGGCCCGCCATCTCCGTGAAGGCCGCGGGGACGTCCATGTCCTGGCGCGTCTGGTACTGCGGCGGCGCGCTCTCCTCGGCGTTGACGCCCGGCTGGATGCGCTCGCTGCGGAAGGCCAGGAGGTTGGCGCCGAGCTTGCGGCACAGGGCCGGCGAGAGCTGCACCCGCTCGTGCCGCAGCGCCTCGCCCACCTGCGCCACGACGCCGACGCGCCAGCCCAGGCGCCGCTCGGCGGCGGTGAGGCCCACGAGGTCTTCGATGGCGCGCACGGTCGCGGCGTGGGCGGAGGCGGTGGGCAGCGGCGCGAGCGACACCTGCGCGCGCCGCGTGCCGTGGGAGGCGATGACGGCGGCGCGCTCCATGGACTCGGCGAGGATGCCGAGGTGCAGGTGCTGGAGGTAGCCGATGGTGGGGATGTCGTCGCGGTGGTGGAAGCGCTTGTCCCAGGCGCGCTTCGCCACGGTGAAGGGGCTCGTGAGCTGCTGGTGACCGATGAAGGTGAGGAGCATCGTGAAGGGCGTCCGGTACGGGCGCGTCAGCACGACGTGGGTGTAGAGGGCGTGGTCGAGCGGGGCGGCGTCGGGCTCAGGGAGCGCGCGGAGGAGCTCGGTGAGGCGCGCCGAGTCCGCGGGGCCGAGGGTGACCTGGCGATGGCCGCGGAAGTTGGTCGACTGCCGCGACGAGAGGACGCCGAGCGCGCACTCTTCGAAGAGCTCGGACTCGGTGACCTGCGCGTCGGGGTCGAAGCCCGTCGGCCGCGTGAGGGAGAGGAGCTGGAGGGCGCGCGCCGCCTCGTCGCGGGTGAGCGAGACGCGCGTGCGGTAGCCGACCGGCGAGGCGCTCTCGATCGACGCGGGGAGCGAGTAGCGGGTGCGCTTCTCGCCCGACGCGGCGAAGGCGGCCTCGCGGCGGACGCGCTGGGCGGCGGGCGGCGGCGTGACCGGGACGACCTCGAGCTCGCGAGGGTGGGACGAGGGGGCGCGCGGCGCGTCGTGGAGCTGCATCACGAGCGCGAGTAACACGGGCGGAGAAGGGCGTGTAGTGCGTAGGGGGCGACGCGCGGTGTGGCGTCGCGGTGGCGGCTCAGACCCGGTGTCGGCGCACGATCGTCTGCTGCCGCGGGCTCACGGCGCGCTGCCCGCGACCCAGGTGAAGCGCCAGCTCGCGCCCGACACCGCGCCGCGGTAGAGCGCGTTGGAGGCCTGACCCTCCGCGGGGAAGGCGACCGTCTCCGCAGACGAGGAAGGGAGCGTGGCGAAGTCCACACGATCGACGAGGGCGCCGAGGTCGACGCCCACGACGAAGCGACCGGGCGCTCCGTCGAGGGTGGCCTCCGCGGGGATTCCCTCGATGTTGACGTCGATGCGCGGGGCGGCTTCGAAGCGCACCGTGACGTCGCCGCGCGTGGCGGTGCCGCGGAGGCTGAGCGAGCCGTTGCGGAGGGCGGCACCCGCGGCGCCGAGGTCGTCGGCAGCAGGGTGGAGTTCCAGGTGAGCCGACTGCACGGCGCCCGACACGCCCGTCGCGGTCGCGAGGCGCACCGGGGTGGCGGCCATGAGGTCGACGACGCCGCGCGTGGTGATGTCGGCGAGCGCGCCGCCCGGCACGTAGTGGCCCGGGTGCGCCCACGCCACGCCCGTGAACATCCGACGGAGCTCGCCGAAGAGGGGAGCCCCTTCGTACCAGCGGATGGGGCCCACCGCGACCGCCGCCTGCTCGATGCGCACGCGCCAGCCCATCGAGCTGTCGGACTCGGCGCGGAGGGCGGTGGCGTACACCTCGAAGCTCACCCGCTCGCGTCCGGTGGTGTCGTCGCCGCAATGGGCCGACGACACCAGCGCCAGGGCGGCGAGGAGCGGCGCGGCGACGTGGGAGAGCGGGCGGAGCTTCATGTCAGAGGTAGAGGGTGAGCGACGAGAGGACGGTGAGGGGACGACCCGCGGTGAAATGTTGGACGGGGACCACGCTGCCGCCAGGGCCTGGGGAGAAATCCGAGGGGTACGCGAACACGCCGTCGCGCCAGCGCGCGTCGGTGAGGTTGCGCGCCGAGGCGCCGAGCTCGACGGGGCCGAGGCGCACGCTGGCCCCCGCGTCGAGCACCAGCCACGCGGCAGAGCGCTCGCTGAAGGGGAGCGGGCGCTCGCCGACCGCCGTGGCGCCGAGGCCCGCGGAGACGGTGAGCGGGCGATCGAAGACGCGCGTGAGCTCGCGGGAGAACGCGACGTCGAGGCGCCCCACGAGCGGCGGGACGTAGGGGACGAGGAGGCCGGTGGCGTCGTAGGTGGCGCGCGCCCACGTGCCACTTACGACGACCTCGACGCCGCGGATGGGGGTCGCGCGCAGGAGGGCGGCGACGCCGAGGCGGGTGGTGGCGGCGGCCATCTCGTTGACGACGTTGGTGCCGAGCTCGGGGACAAACACCAGGTCGCGGTCGACGTGCGTGGCGAAGAGGGTCACCGACGCGCTGCCGAACCATTGACGGAAGCGCCCGCCGACCTCGCCCGCGTGCACCACCGCGAAGGGCGCGCTCTCGCCCTCGCCGAGCGAGAGGGCCTGCGGCGAGCGGAAGCCCTTGCCGTACGCGCCCGTCACGGAGAAGCCGCGGCCGAGGTCGACGTCGACCGTGGCGCGGGGGCCGAGCTGGAGCCCCTGCGCATCACGACGGCCGCGCGGGGGAGCGCCGGGGCTGGTGGAGTCGCGGGAGACGCGGTCGTCGATCTGGTAGGCGAGGGCGTCGGCGCGGAGGCCGCCGCGGAGGGTCACGCGCGGGAGGAGGCGGAGCTCGAGGTCGACGAAGAGGCCGATGTCGGTGGCGTTGACGTCGGCGTCGACCGGAGTGGCGTAGGTGGCGTCGTCGGCGGCGCGCTGGCGGCGCATCGCCTGGGTGGTGACGTCGTGGCGCGCGGTGAGGCCGCACTCCCACGCTTGCGCGCGATCGAAGAGCGTGAACGACGCGCGGTGCGAGGCGGTGAGGCCCGCGGTGACGGCGTCGTAGGTCTGTTCGAAACGGTCGCCGCGGGGGTCGAGGAGGAAGCCCGTGAAGTTCTCGCGGACGCGGAGCGCGCGGAGGGCGACGAAGGCGGAGAGGCTGGTGCGGTCGCGGCCGCGCGGGAGCGTGAGCTCGACGACGGCGCCGTGGCGCGAGGAGAAGCCGCCCTGACGGGTGTCGTAGGTGGCGAAGAAATCGCGGCCGCGGGCGAGGTCGTCTTCGCGCACGACCCCCGCGCTGTCGAAGCGGGCGGCGTAGGTGAACGCGAGCGCGCGGAAGACGGCCCCGTTGGCGAGCTCGCGGGCGTACTGACCCATGGCGGCGGCGCGAGAGGAGGCGCGGTTGTCGCCGAAGCCGTCGGAGCGGGCGTACTCGCCGGCGAGGAAGGTCTCGCGGCGCTCGCCCGCGGGCGCGACGAGGGCCACGGCGCGGGCGGTGTTGAACATCCCGTAGCTCGCGCGGAGGAGGGTGCCCCGATCGGCGACGCCGAGGTCGAAGCGGGCGCTGCCAGCGACGGCGAAATCGCCCTGGTGCGGGTCGAAGGGGCCTTCGAGGACGCGCACCCGGTCGACCGCCTCGGGGATGATAAAATTGAGGTCGGCGTAGCCCTGCCCGTGGACGTTGGACACCTCGTTGATGGGCAGCCCCCCGACGGTGAACTCCACATCCTGCCCGTGCTGCGCGTCGAAGCCGCGGAGGAAGATCTGGTGCGCCTTGCCGTCGCCCCCGTGCTGCGAGAGGAGAAACCCCGGCGCCAGCGTGAGAAACTCCGCCGCGCTCGACCGCGGCACCGCGCGCAGCGTGCGAACGTCGAAGGTGTAGTCCGACGGGGCGCGGCGCGGGGCCTCCGCACGCACCGTCGCCGTCCCCTCCGCGGAGGGCGGTGCGACGGCCGCGTCGGTCGCCACCGATGCGTCATCCACCGACTGGCCGCGGGCGTACAGCGGGGTGAGCAGCAGGGCCAGGGCCAGCAGCGGGGCGATGGAAGGGTGGCGTGTCACGAAACGGGCGGACCGTAACACGATGTCTGGATCCCACAAACCCCTGGGCGGAGGGGCCTCATGTTTCCGCGGGGCGTGGCCGTTGAAGCTCATGCGTCATGTCGCAACCGGACGACCGATCGAGCCTCACGGGCCGCAACGTTTCACCCATGACGGTCGAGACGGCCTGGCGCGTCTCGGCGATGCGGGCGGAGGTGCGGCGCAACGCGGTGATGCTGGCCGCGGTCCTCCCCGGGCTCTACCTGCTGAGCCGAGACCCGGCGGTGTTCGCGATGGCGCCGCTCGGGGTGGTGTACGGGCTGGCGGGGCGCTCGATCGCGCGCGACTGGCGCGTGGCCCGGGTGCTCCTCGTGCTCGCCACGCAGCTCTTCGCCATCGGGGTCATCTTGATCTTCGGGACCGACGCCCAGGTCCACCTGGTGCCGATCGGGTCGATCCCGCTGTTCTACACGCTGTTTGACGCGCACGAGCGCCGGCTGCGCAACGGGCTGATGGCGGTCACGCTGGGGATCACTGTCCTCGCTGAGCTTCTCGGCCGCGCGCACGCGATTCCTTCGCTGGTGACGAGCGACCGCACGGGGTACTCGGCCTTCGCGCTCGCGGTGGTGCTGTACATGATCGTGACGCGCACGGCGCTGCTGGCCGACTACCTCCAGTTTGTGCGCGAGCGTCTGACGGAGGAGCACCGGCGGCTGGAGGAGGCGCAGGTGACGGCGCACATCGGCAGCTTCGACACCGACCTGTTGGCGCAGCGGACCATCTGGTCGCGCGAGCTCTTCCTCATCCACGGCTTCGACGCGGACGGCGCGGTGCCGCCCGCGGAGGCTCGGCTCGCGCTGGTGCACGCGGACGACATCGCGGCGGTGCAGCAGCGCCTCAGCGCGGCGATCGAGCGCGAGGGTGAGCACGTGGTGGAGTACCGGATCATCCGGCCCGACGGCGAGGAGCGGCACGTGCGGTGGAGCGCGCGCTGCGTGTTCAACGCGGCCCGCCGGCCGGTGCGGCTCACGGGGTGCGTGCAGGACGTCACCGAGCGCAAGCAGTACGAGGGGGCCCTGGTGCGGGCGCGCGTCGCGGCGGAGCAGGCGTCGCGGGCGAAGTCGATGTTCCTCGCCAACATGAGCCACGAGCTGCGGACGCCGATGAACGGGGTGCTCGGGATGACCGCGCTGGCGCTCGAGACGAAGCTCTCGCCCGAGCAGCGCGACTACCTCGAGGTGGCGCACAACTCGGGGGCCACGCTGCTCAGCATCCTCAACGACGTGCTCGACCTGTCGAAGATCGAGGCCGGCAAGCTCACGCTGGAGGCGGTGACCTTCTCGCTCCGCACGGTGGTGCAGCAGGCGATCCAGCTCCTGGCGCCGCGCGCGCAGCAGAAGGGCATCAAGCTGTACGCCGCCCTCGACGACCACGTGGTGCCCCGCTACCTCGGCGACCCGGTGCGCGTGCGCCAGCTCCTGGTGAACCTCGTGGGCAACGCGGTGAAGTTCACCGAGCGGGGGGAGGTGCGCGTCGAGGTGAGCTGCGACCCCGACCGCCCCGAGCGCGTCACCCTCGCCGTGCGCGACACGGGCATCGGCATCCCCGAGGAGCGCCAGCGCGCCATCTTCGACGCCTTCACGCAGGCCGACGGCACCACCACCCGGCGCTTCGGCGGCACTGGGCTCGGGCTCACCATCTGCCGCGAGCTCGTTCGGCTCATGAGCGGCAGCATCGAGGTGCAGAGCCGCGTGGGGGAGGGGAGCCTCTTCCGCGTCGCGCTGACGCTCCCCGAGGCCAACGAGCTCGTCACGGACCACGGCGTCGTGAAGGCACGCAAGGTCTCCGGCACGCACCCGACGCACCCGCAGCGCCCGCTCCGCGTCCTGCTGGCCGAGGACAACGAGACCAACGCGCGCATCGTCCGCGTGCTCGTCGAGCGCCTGGGGCACAAGATCGACCACGTGACCGACGGCCGCGCCGCCCTCGAGGCGATCGAGCGGGGCGGCTACGACCTCGCGCTGATGGACATCCAGATGCCCCTGATCGACGGCCTGGAGGTCACGCGGGCCGTGCGGGCGCGGGAGGCCGAGCGCGGCGGGCACCTCCCGATCCTCGCGATGACCGCCAACGCGATGAAGGGCGACGAGGAACTCTGCCTCGCCGCCGGCATGGACGGCTACCTCTCGAAGCCCATCGGGTTCGCGCGCTTTCAGGAGGCCCTCCTGCGCTACGCCCAGACCACCGCGACCGCCGCCACCGCGTAGACAGAAACCGGAAATTGGACAACGGCGCCGTGCCCGTGTCGAATCCCCGCCCATGCGACGCGCGCGTAACGCCATGGGCTTCACACTGGTCGAGTTGATGATCGTGGTGGTGATCCTGGGGATCCTCGCGGCGGTGGCCCTGCCGTCCTACACCCGCTACGTGAAGCGCACGAAGACCTCCGAGGCGACGGGCAACATCTCCCGCATCTACATGGGGCAGGTGGCCTACTACAACCTCTCGGGGGAGCGGTACGCGCAGTCGCGGTTTGTCAATCAGCCGCTCTTCACGCCCGACAACAACCCCGGCTCCGCGAAGTACGCGGCCAACATTCGCCTGTGGACGTCAGACCCCCAGTGGTCGGCCATCGGCTTCGCGATCCCGACGGCGCACTACTACGCGTACAACTCCTTCGCGACCACCACGGGGGACGTGGGCGCGTACTTCTATGCGCGCGCCATCGGCGACCTCGACGGCGACAACACGGAGTCGACGTACACCATCCGTGGGGAGATCGTGACCGGGGGCGAGGTGCAGCGCTTCGCCGTCGACATCGTGCGCGAACTGGAGTGATCGACCGAGGGGGGCGTGACAACGGCTTGGGGGTGGTGTAAGTGCCGCGCCGCGTCAGGCGGAGGGACCCGCCGAGCGCCAAACACCCACCGAGGTCACACGCCGATGATCCGCTCGCTCTCTCGCTTCGCCACGCTCACGGGCCTCGCGCTCGCGCTCCACGCCACCGGCTGCGCGCCCATCGAGGCGGACGACGGGGAGGACTCCACCAGCGAGGAGGTCGCGGTCGGGGGCGCGGTGTACGTCCGCGTCCGCCACGACGATCGTCGCTGCGTGTCGCCCCTGTGCGGCGGCTACTGGGTGAGCCGCGTCAACCAGCGGACGCTCCGCTGCGTGGACGGGACGAGCGCGGCGGAGTGCTACGTGGCGGAGATCGACTGGTCGGGCCTCGGGCTCACCGACCGCGCGCTGGAAGGCTTTCAAGGGCGCCCCTTCATCCTCCGCGCGCGCATCGCGCCGAAGCCCTTCGGCTCCTTCGGGACGATGGGCTCGCTCGTGGCGGTGGAGGGCTGGTCGGCGATCAACGGGGCCGAGCCGACCGGTCGCGTGCACCGCGTGGTCGACGCGCACCGGGTGTGCGTCCGCGCGCCGTGCCCGAGCCTCGACGCCTTCCGTCTGAACAGCACGGTCACGGCCACGCTCACGTCGGTTGACCTCACGCGGGTCGCGGGCGTCACGCGGTCGGGCGTGTCGCGGGGCACGGCCGCTCTCGACCGCGAGCCGGGGCTCCTGGTGGCGGGCGACGTCGTGACGGCGGCGAGCGGGGCGCGCGCGGTGACGGCGAGCCAGTTCTACCTCCGCGTGTCGGCGGGCGTGAGCGACGCGCAGTACTGCGTCGCCGACGCCGACTGCGTCATGGGCACCAACACCCGCGACGTGGCCTCCAGCGCCGACTGCTACTGCCGCATCTGCCCCGTCGCCGCGATGAACGTCAGCACCGCCGAGCGCCGCGACCGCGCGTACCAGCGCCACTGCGCCTCGTCGCGCCAGATCTGCCCCCTCTACCGCTGCATGGCGCCGCCCGCCGTGGCGTGCGTGAACCACGCCTGCGCCCCGGCCTCACTCCGCTAGCGTCCACGCCTCCGAGAGGGGATGCTCGACGCAGTCGCCGGGCGTCCCGTCCTCCCACGCCAGCATCACGAAGTCCGAGGGCGCGTCGAGCGCGATCATCGGGTGGTGCCACGTCCCCGCGTTGTAGTTGATCGCCTGGTGCGAAGCGCACGCGAAGGCGCGGAGCGAGTCGAGGTCGGGCGCGCCGTCGGGCCGCGCGTGGGCGACGAGCACGGCGTAGCGCGGCGCCGTCATCGGGACGAACATCTGCGACGAGCCCGGGTGCTTCTCCAACAGCCGAATCTCGAGCGGGAGGGGCCTCGGCTGCGCGCGGAACACCGCCACGTTGGGGCGCGCGTGCGGGCGGAGGTTGGCGAGCTGCGCCGCAAAATCGAAGCGGGCGGCCGTCCCCTGGTTGGCGTCCTTGGCGGCGCCCGCCGCCTCGATGAGCTGACCGAAGGGGGCGAAGGCGTCGCGGGTGACGGGCTCGAGGTGGAGCGTGCGCGCGGTCATGGCGGTCACCAACTGTAGACCGCGTTGGGCACGTGGCCCCAGTTTCCCGTAGGCGTCGCGTCGGGCTGGAGCGCGACCACCACGGCGCCGACGACCGCGCCCGCGACCACGGCGCTCACGCCCGCCCAGAACCACCAGCGCGCGGTGACGGGACGGGGCCGGTCGGGGTTGACGGTGATCACCGTGCGGGCGCCCGGCGCGAGCTCGATGAGGCGCTCTTGCGAGTGGCCGTCGTCCCACACCACCTGCACGCCGTGACGCCCCGCGCGGATGGGGCCCGAGAAGCGACCGCGGCCCACCAACACCCCGCCCACGCGAATGGACGTGGTGCCCTGCGGGGTCTCGATGACCAGTGTCGCCGGGAGCGGTCGCGCGGACGCGTCGAGGGCCACCTCGGCCTGCGCGCCCACGTCGAGGCGTCGCTCTTCGCGGAGAGGCTCGTAGCCCGCGCGGCGCGTCTCGAAGGTGTGCGCGCCGGGGTCGAGCGGGATCGTGCGCGTCACGTCACCCGTCGCCACGCGCTCGCCGTCGACCAGCACTTCGGCCGCCTCGCCGGTCACCCGCAGCGTGACGTGAGCGAGGGAGCGCTCGCACTCGGCGCGCACGCCGCGGACCTCGGCGTCACGCGCCGGATCGGTGCTGATCGCGAGGAGGCGTTCGAGCGTCGCGATGGCGCGGAGGTAGCGCCCCGTGCCGCGATACGACGCGGCGAGGGCGGCGAGCGCGGCCGGGTGCTCGCGCAAGGACACCGAGCGCTCGAGGAGCGGCATCGCCTCGGCGAAGCGCTGCGTGTTGAGCAGCTCCATGGCCTGTTCGAAGAGTCGGCGCGGCTCGTCGGTGGGGGCGGCGACGGCGGGTGCGACGCCCGCGTCCTGTGCGTGAGAGAGCGTCGGCGCCGCCGTGAGCGCGAGGGCGAGGGCGAGGGTGAGCGAGGGGCGCGGGCTCATGGGCTTTGATAGCTGCCGATGGGGACGCCGCTGATGTGCGTCGTCACGTGGGGTGGGGCGGCGGTCGGTGCCGGTGCCGCGGGCGTGTCAGGGAGTGCCTGGCGCGGGCGGTGACGGCCGCGCGTGAGTCGAGGCGATGGAGCGCTCGCGGGCGGAGGTGCCACGGCAGCATCGGGGGCTACGACGATGACGTGCGGCGGTGGGACTTCCGGGACGACGGCGGGTGGCGCGACCGGGGGCTGCGGTGATGCCGCGGGAGCGGCCGCGCGGAGGGCCATCGGCGTGGGCGCAGAGGCCGTCGTGGGGGGGGAGGTGCGGGCGACGATCGCGCCGACGACCACGATCGTTGCGACGGCAGCAGCGACTCCGGCGACCATCAGGGCGCGACGCTTCGGGGCCGGGGGCGGTGGGACGGGAGCCGCCGGGGGGATCGCCGACGCGGCCGCGATCGAAGCGGGCGATGCGACGGGGACGGTGACAGGGAAGGGCGGGGCGGGGAGCGAGGCGAGCGTTCTGCCTGCGGGGGGGGGCTCGTCGGGGAGGGTGCCGGTGCGCGGCGGGGGCTTCACCTCCGGGCCGCTGAACGAGCCGGAGAGCGCGTCGACCTCCATCGTGCGCGACGGCGCGCTCGGGCGCATCTCCGAGACGACGCCCGCGCGGTTGCGCAAGGTGGTGGTGATCTTGAGCGCGCCGTCGAGGCGCTCGGGGGCGGCCGAGAGCTGCGCGGCCATCTGCGCGGCGTCGGCCCAGCGCGCGTCGGCGGATTTGGAGAGGGCGCGCTCGACCGCGTGGACGAGGGTCTTCGAGAGGTCGGGGCGCTGCGCGGCGAGGGACGGCGCGTCTTGCATGATGATGTTCACCATGATGACGTTGGGGTTGTCGCCGTCGAAGGGGGGCACACCCGCGAGCGCGTGGAAGAGCATCGCGCCGACCGACCAGAGGTCGGCGCGGGCGTCGACCGGGAGCCCCTTGGCCTGCTCGGGGGCCATGTAGTGGGGCGTCCCCATCACGATGTTGCCGACGGTGAGCGAGCGCGACACGTTGCGCGCGATGCCGAAGTCGAGGAGCTTCACGCGGAGGCGCCCCGCGCGGTCGCGCACGAGGAAGACGTTGGCGGGCTTGATGTCGCGGTGGACGAAGCCGCGCGCGTGGGCCGCGCCGAGCGCGTCGAGGAGCTGGAGGGTCACGTCGAGGAGGGCGGCGAGGTCGAGGTTGCCGTGCTCCACCGCGCTCTCCATGTCCTCGCCGTCGAGGTACTCGAGCACGACGTAGAGGCCCACCGCAGCGTCTTCGCCGGCGTCGAGCACCTCCACGATGTTCGGGTGCCCGATGGACGACGGCGCCTGCGCCTCCTGGAGGAAGCGCGCGGTGGCGTCAGACGACGCGGCGTACTCGGGCTCGAGGATCTTCACCGCCACGCGGCGGTTGGTGTACGCGTGGACGGCCTCGTACACCGCCCCCATGCCGCCGATGCCGAGCACGCGCTTGAGCGTGTACTTGCCGCCGACGGCGTTCCCGACGAGGTTCATTGCCTGACTGACGCGATCCACAGGATCACTCCTCACCCGCGCGGTGTTCAGGGCGCGGGAAGCATCACTTCCATCGGGGTTACGGAGAAGGCCGCGCCGTCGCCGAGCTCGCCGAACTCGTTGCTGCCCCAGCACCACGGCACACTTTCGACCCGTGCGCAGGTGAACGACGAGGACGCGGGGGAGAGCGAGGCCCCCCCTCGTCCGCCCGCCACCACGGCCGTCGGCGTCGTCGGGAGCGGCACCGTCGACGTCACGGTGCCGCGCTCGGTCCCGTTGACGCCGCACTCACGGTTGACGTTCGACCCCCAACACGAGAGCGCCGTCCCGTGGATCGCGCAGGTGTGCTTCGGCCCCGCGGCCATCGCGACGACCGGGGTGGTGAGCGAAGGCACCAGACCCGGCGCCGCGGGCAGAAACGGTGACCCCGTGCTCCGCCCGAGCTGCCCGGCCTCATTGCCACCCCAGCAGTCAGCCCGCATGGTGCTCCACGCGCAGAAGTGACGCGCCCCGCCCACCACGCTCGCCGCGCCCGCCACGCCCGTGACCATCATCGGGGTGTGTTGCGAAGCAATCATGGAGGACCCGTTGCCGAGCTCGCCGCCACCGCCACGCCCCCAACACAAGAGCGAGCCGTCGGCCTGGGTCGCGCAGTTGGTCGCAGCGGCCGCGCCGAGGCCCCGACCCGCGATCCCCGTCGCGTCGGCGCCCGCGCGGTTCGTGACGCCCATGGCCCCGAGCTGGAGCGATCGATTGTCGCCCCAGCAGTACACCTGCGGGTCAGCCCCGCCCTCCACGAGCGCGCAGGTGTGATCCGCGCCGCAGGCGAGGCGCGTGGGCGGACTCGGGAGCCCGGTCACCTGCACCGGTCGGGCGCTGACGCCCGTCACGCTGGTGTTGCCGAGCGCGCCGTGGGTGTTGTCTCCCCAGCACCAGACCGCGTCTCCGTACAACGCGCAGGTGTGTCGGTTGCCTGCGCAGAGCGCCGTCGGCGAGCTGGCCGATGGCGGCGCAGACGCCCTGACGGGCGCGGCGGCGTTGCCGGTCTGGCCGTTGCCGAGCTGGCCGGCGGTGCCTTCGCCCCAGCACCACACCGCACCCATGCTGACAGCGCAGGCGTGGGCACCCCCGGCCGCGAACGTCGACAGCCGCGGCATCCCGCCCGCGAACCGCAGGCTCACGGGCTCGGCGCGGGGGCGGGCGGCGAGTCGGTCGCCGCGCTGTCCCCACAGGTCGGCGCCCCAGCAGAACACTCCGTCCGCCGTGCGCGCGCAGGCGTGGCGGGCGCCGGCGGCGAGGCCGATCACCCCACGCAGACCGCCGACCGTCCCCGCGGAGGGGGCGGCTTCTCCGACCGTTCCTGTCGCGTGCCCGAGCTGACCGAAGGCGCCCCCGCCCCAGCACTGTACCTCGCCCGCGGCGTTGGACACCGCGCAGGAGAAGTCGTCCCCCGCTGCGAAGGCGGCGCCCATGGCGAGGGTGATGCCAGGCACGCGCTGCGGCGTGGGCTCGGTCGCCGAGGGGCGCGAGGCGCCGAGGCGCAGTTGATCCGCCGCTCCCCAGCAGTGCACCCCATCCGCGACGACGGCGCAGGAGTGGGTCGCGCCGACGAACAGGTCGCGGGCGCCGACGATCCCCGCGACGGCCATCGGCGTGTTCGGCGACGTGACCTCGCGACCGAGCTGCGCAGACCCGTTGGCGCCCCAGCACCACACGGCGCCGTCGTCGGTGAGGGCGCAAGCGTGGTCCGAGCCGAGAGCGACGCGCCGCGCATTGGTCACGCCGGGCACCACCGTCGGTGCAACCGAGGGCGACGGCGCGACGCCGCACTGGCCAGAGGTGTTTGCGCCCCAGCAGTAGACCGCGCCCATCCCGTCGACCGCGCAGGTGAACCGGCCGCCGACGGCGACATCGCGCGGGGCCGTGACGGCGCTGACGGCGATGCGCATCGGCTCGTGGCCCGCGGTGCCCCCGCCGAGCTGACCCTGGTCGTTGCTCCCCCAACAGTAGATCGCGCCGCCGGGCGACCATGCGCAGGAGTGCGCGGCGCCGACCGCGACCCGTTGCACCGCGCCGGGCAGCGGGACGCGCGAGGGCGTCGCGTCGAAGGCCTCCGCGGTCTCGAGGCGGTTGCCCCCGTTCTTGCCCCAGCACCACACGTCACCGCTCCGGACGATGCAGGTGTGGTGGCCTCCCGCGGCGACGGACGACGCGCCGCTCGCAGAGGTGAACCCCGCATCGACCGCGACGCCGTCAGCGCCGTCAGGGCCTTCTGAAGCGTCGACCCCCCCCGCCCCGCTGTCGACGGCTACAGCGACGTTGTCGTCGGGCAGGTCGCTCCCCATGACATCGCCGTCGGCGGCCGAGGCGTCCTCAGCGACAACGTCCCCGGAGGCATCCGGGCCATCGGACGCAGCGTCGATGGCGTCTTGAGAGGTCGCGTCGATGGCGTCCAGCGCGGTCGCGTCGATGGCGTCCATCGGGACCACGTCTGGCGGGGCGACGTCCATCGCGTCGGCAACGGCGTCGGCCTGGCGCACGTCGAAGGAGACGTCGCGGTCGCCGCCATCGACCGGGCCCGGCGCCGGCAGCGGCGTGAAGGGCTGCGTCATCGGGCTGTCCTCGCGCTCGCACGAGCGGCGACCGCAGGTGGTCTCTGGCGGGCAGAGGGCGCCGATGCACAGGGACGTGAGCCACACCTCGACGAGCTGCGTGGTCTCCGCGACGAAGGGGACCACGAAGCGCCGAGGGATGTACTCGCGCGTCGGCGGGTCGCCGGCAGCGCCCGGCACGCGCACCGTGGCGATGACCGAGATGCCCACCCGACCGCCGGCCGACGGGTCGCTCGGGGACACGGTGACGTCGCCCGGCAGCAGGCTGAACACCGTCGGCCGCGGCGAGTCGACGTAGGTGCGGCAGAAGAGGTCGCCGTCGACGCAGGTCATCGACGTGGGGCTGCGGCACGGCCCCCCGCGGCACACGCGCACCAGGATCTGCTCGATGCGGTACGCGCTCGCCGGACAGCGCGGGTCGTTGCGGTAGGCGGCGTTGTCGCACCAGCCGGGCACGAGGTCTTCGGCGAGCACGCGGAAGGCGATCTGGGTGGCGGGCTTCGCGCACGACAGGGCCGTCGCGCACAACGCGAGGAGGCTCAGTCGGCGCGCGCTAGCGGCGGTACTGGTCGAGCTTGATCTCATGGCGCTCGATCCATCGGTACACCTGGCGGGGGTGGGTGTTGAGGCACTCCGCGGTGCGGACGATGTTGCCGCCGGTGGTCTGGAGGGCATTGACGATCTCTTCCACGGTGGGGGCGCGGCGTACGGGGGGCAGCGACATGGGAGCGGGGCGCGGCGTCTTCGCCACCGCGTCGAGCGGCGGGAGGTGGCGGAGGTCGATCGCGTCACCGCCCGCGAGCGTGGCGGCGGCGCGGAGCACCGTGCGCAATTGACGGATGTTGCCCGCGAAGGTGCTGAGAAAGAGCGCGCGCGCCGCCGCGGGGGTGATCGACACCCGACCGAGGTCGGCGGCGCGGAGGATGCCCGCGCACAGCGAGCCGAGGTCTTCGCGGCGGCGGCGGAGCGGCGGGAGGCGCGCGACGTAACCCGCCACCGCGCGCAGCAGATCGGAGCGGAGCGAGGTGGCGACGGCGAAGGGGTCGTCGCTCATCGTCGCGACCCACCGCACCTCGCGGGCGCGCTCGCTCTCGACGACGCGGAGGAGCGCGGACTGCGCGGCGTCGCTCAGGCGGTCGACACCGTCGAGCACCACCGTCCCCGGGGCGATGGGCACGTCACGGGCGACGTCCGTGGCGGCGTCGCACTCGACGAGCCGCGCCTCCGCCCCGCGGCCGCTCCACTCGTGCACGGCGCGGGCGGCCGACTTCTTCCCGACGCCCGCCTCCCCGATGAGGAGCACGGGCTCGCGCGAGGCCGCGATGCGCCGCAGGTCGCGGAGGATCGCCGCGAGCTCGGGGCACCGCGTGGCGCCGCCCACCTCGGCGAGGGCCGCGGCGGTGTGCGGCTCGACGAGGCGGTAGCAGAGCAGCGAGTGGCCCACCTCCAGCAGGTCGCCGTCGGTCAGCACGCGGTAGCGCTCGACCCGCTCGCCGTTGACCAGCGTGCCGTTGCGGCTGCCGTCGTCGAGCACCACGTCGGAGGTGCCCACGTGCTCGATGCGGCAGTGCTCGCTCGACGCCCAGCGGTCGGGGAGCGCGAGGCGCGTCGGCGAGACGAGCCGCGGCGGGGACTCGTCGGCGGCCCGCCCGAGGTGGAAGGGGAGGGCGCTGTCATCGACCACGAAGGCCGACTCACCGCCCGCGAGCAGGTCGTCGTAACGAAGCGTGTACACGATCACCCGCGACCGTCGGGCGTCGTCGGAGCCGTTCTCCCGGAAGGTGCTGACCACGTCGGCAGTGTAGCGCGGACCTCACGCGAACGCGCGTTCTCCGCGCTGTCTCGGACACGCGGTCTGACACGCAGTCGGACACGGGACGGACGGTCAGCCCGCGGTGTCGCGCGCCGCCCGCGCGGCTTCTTTCGAGGTCTTCAGGGGCTCCCACGGGTCGTGGAGGTTGGCGCGGTCGATGACGCTCTCGCCGCGCAGCTCACGCACCACCACCGACGCCGCGACGAGCCCGAAGGTGCCCGTCACCCACGCCGCGCTGCCATCGATGCGCGCGCGCTCGTCGCAGGTGTGCTGCCCGTTGTCAGACTGCGGGCACACGCACTGGAAGCCGTTCG
>JBILLV010000441.1:0-6515 GCA_044375895.1 Polyangiales bacterium
CATCCGCGAGCGCTGGGGTGCGGCGGGGATCGTCGGCTTCGAACCCGCGGGGAAGCACCCCCCCGGGACGTTCACCGATGATACGCAGATGGCCGTGGCCGTGGCGCGCGCGATCGTCCGCGCGGGAGCGTCCGACACCGAGGCCACGCTCGCGGCCCTCGGCGAGGAGCTGGTGGCCTGGTCGCGGTCGCCGCTCAACAACCGGGCGCCGAGCGGGACGTGCATCGCCGCCTGCCGCAACCTCGTGCGCGGCGTCCCGTGGCGCGAGGCGGGGGTGAAGGGCTCCAAGGGGGCCTCCGGGGCCACGCGGGCCGCCCCCGTCGGGATGGCGCTCCACGCGGAGGACGCCGCCGTGGTGCGCCTCGCCGCCGCCCAGTCGGCCATCACCCACGCGCACCCCACCGCGGTGGCTTCGGCCGTGGGCGCGGCGGCCGCCGTGGCGTGGGCGATGCGCGGCGGCGGCGTCGCGGGGCTCTTCGAGCACGTGCGCGGGGCGGTGGCGTCGGTCACGACCGAGCTCCTCGTCGGCGTCGGCTGCGCCCCCAGCGTGGTCGAACACGTCGGGAACCGTGAGGCCCTCGAGGCCATCGACCGCGCCGCGTCGAGCGTGGGGCGCGAGGCCGCCGACCCGTGTGAGCTGTTCGGCGACGCTCGCGTGGGGGAAGAGGCCCTCGCATGCGCGCTCTGGTGCGTGGCGCGGGCCGACGGTTCATTCCGCGAGGCGGTGCTGCGCGCGGCCAACGCGTCGGGCGCGAGCGACATGATCGCGTGCATCGCCGGCGCGGTGGCCGGCGCGATGACAGGGGCCTCGGGCATCGACGCCGCGTGGGTCGCGTCGGTCGAGCGAGCCGACGCGCTCCGGTCGCTGGCCGGCTCCCTGGCGGAGGTGAGCGTCACCCGCGCGCCCGCCGCGCTCGACCCCGTCACCGACCTCTTCGGCAGCGACCGCTTCGCCCTCCGCCCGGAAGATACCCAGGGGGACGAAGACACCGAGGTGGACAACATCCCGGACGCCCTGCGATCGTTCCGCCTCCCGACGGGGGCCCACGCGCCTGCCCGCAAGCACTGAAATCCACACGCCCAGAGCCCACGACGATGAAGACCCTCCCCGCCCTCGACACCCTCGACGTCGACGCGCTCGCCGCCCTGGTGAAGCACCACAACCACCGCTACTGGGACCTCGCCGACCCGGAGATCAGCGACTACGACTTCGACCGCCTGGTCAACGCGCTCAAGGCCGCGGCCCCCAAGCACCCGATCCTGTCGCACATGGGCCCCTCGGCCCCCGCCGCGCCGGGCTCGGAGGTGAAGCACAAGCACGCGATGCTCTCGCTCGACAAGTGCTACTCCGACGAAGACCTCGACTCGTGGGGAGCGAGCTTCCTCGGCGCCGCCGTGATGATGCCCAAGTTCGACGGGATCGCGTGCGCCCTGCACTACAACAAGCGCGGCGAGCTCACCCTCGCGGCCACCCGCGGCGACGGCGTGACGGGCGACGACATCACCGCCAACGCGCGGGAGATCGCCGACATCCCGAAGAAGATCACGACGGACGTCGCGGTGGAGGTGCGCGGCGAGATCTTCCAGAAGCTCTCGGTGTTCGCGAAGTTCAAGGCCGAGGGGATGGCCAACCCGCGCAACCTCGCGGCGGGCGCCATCAAGCAGAAGGACGCGAAGAAGAGCGCGGCCTACAACCTCAGCTTCGCCGCCTACGACCTCCTCGGCACCGACCACGCCACGCACGGCGACGAGCTCAAGGGCCTCGTCGAGATGGGCTTCTCCCCCATCGACTGGGAGCTCGTGCCGAAGGAGCACATGGCCGCCGCCTACCAGCGCATGGCCACCCGCCGCCCCACCCTCGACTACGAGATCGACGGGGTGGTGTTCAAGGCCGATAGCATCGCCGAGCAGGAGCGCCTCGGCGCCACCGCGCACCACCCGCGCTACGCCCTCGCGTACAAGTTTCAGGGCGACTCGGGGGTGTCGGTGCTGCGCGACGTGGAGTGGTCGGTGGCCCGCATGGGCGCCATCACCCCGGTGGCCATCGTCGACCCGGTGTCCCTGTCGGGGGTGACGGTGACCCGCGCGTCGCTCCACCACCCGGGCTTCATCACCAAGCTCGGTCTCACGATCGGCGCCGAGGTGGTGATGATGCGCCGCGGCGGGGTGATCCCCAACGTGGAGTCGGTGTCGAAGCCCGGCACGAGCCCCGTCCCCATCCCCACGGCGTGCCCCGCGTGCGGCGGCCCCGTGCGCTGGGAGAAGGACTTCCTCTTCTGCACGTCGACCCGCACCTGCAAGGCCGTGGCGATCGGGATGCTGGCCCACTACGCCAGCGCCGTCGACATGTTGGGCTTCGGCGACAACATCCTGGAGCAGGCCTACGCGCAGGGCTTCCTCAAGACGCCCGCGGACTTCTACACCCTCACGGCCGATCAGCTCATGAAGCTCGATCGCTCGGGGAAGAAGCTCGCCGACAAGCTCGTGAAGGAGGTGGACAAGAAGCGCACCCTCGACCTCCCCACCTTCCTCCGCGCCCTCGGCCTCCCCGAGCTGGGGAAGAACGTTTCGAAGATCCTCACCCAGAAGTACAAGACCCTCGACGCGGTGCTCCTGGTGACGGAGGCGGAGTTCTCGCAGGTGCACGGCATCGGCGACACCATCGCCCGCACCGTCGTGCAGGGCCTCAAGGACAACGCCGCCCTCATCGAGGAGCTGCGCACGCACGTCACCATCACCGCGCCCGCCGCCCCCGCTGCGGCCGTCGGCGGCGGGGCCGCGGGTGCCGGCGGGGCAGGGGCGGGCGCGCTCGCGGGCCAGTCGTTCGTGTTCACGGGGAAGATGGCGACGCTCGAGCGCAAGCCCGCGGAGGAGCTCGTGGTGAGCCTCGGCGGCGAGGCCCTCGACGGCGTCAACAAGACGCTCACCTACCTCGTCGTCGGCGACCTGAAGAAGCCCGGCGAGAAGTCCACGAAGGAGAAGGCCGCGGACAAGCTCATCGCCGCCGGGGCGACGCTCAAGGTCATCTCGGAGTCGGACTTCCTCGCGATGATCGAGCAGGTGAAGAAGGCCCCCACAGCCCCCGCTGCGGCCGGTGCGCCCGCGGCCCCCGCAGCGGAGCCCGCGAAGGCGGAGCCCGCGCAGGTGGAGCCCGCGAAGGTGGAGCCCGCGAAGGTGGAGCCCGCGAAGGTGGAGGCTTTGCCTAAGCCCGCGCCAGCGAAGGTCGAAGCGCCGAAGGCCGAGACCGCGAAGCCCCTCGCGGGCAAGCGCTTCTCGTTCACCGGAACCTTCGTGTCGATCAGCGCGGGGGACGCCGCGCGGCGCGTCGAAGCGCTCGGCGCGGCCGTGGTCGACGCGGTGGACGACTCCGTGACGCACCTCGTCGTCGGCAACAAGGGCAAGGCCGGCGACAAGCTCGCCGCGGCCCGCAAGCTCCAGTCGTCGGGCAAGAAGATCGAGATCCTCGACGAGAAGCAGTTCGGCACCCTCGTGGGCGTCGGGCAGATGACGCTGTTCTGAGCCCCCTCCCGACGGCTCCGTGACCCGCGGTGTGGTCACTGGAGTGCCCACCCCGGCGCTTCAAAGGGCCTTGTGGGTGCGAGAAATCCTCTCGATTCGAACGGCGCTGCGATACAGTCACGCATCATCCGCGGTCGGCGGCGACGTCGTATCGACCCGGAGATGGGAGAAGGCGCACGATGGCGAGCGAAGCGGTGCTTCCGGAGGTGTTCTGGCGCTTTACGGCGGGGGGCGTCGCTGACGACCTCTGGGTGGTCACCCACGTCCACGTGAAGGAGGCGATGTCGGCGCCCTTCACCTGCACGGTGGTGGTGGCGACCGACGCGGACGTCGCGATCGAGACCTTCCTGGGCGCGGCGGCCCGGCTCGACACGCACCGCGGCGGCGCGCGGCGCTCGCTCCAGGGCGTGGTGCGGCGCGTCCAGGCGCTCGGCGAGCTCGCCGCGCACCGCTTCGTGCTGATGGAGGTGGTGCCGTCGCTCTGGCTCCTCTCGCAGCGCTCGGACGTGCGCATCTTCCAGGACATGAACGCCGTTCGGGTGGTCGAGGAGGTGCTCCACCGCGCCGAGCTCTACAAGGGCGCCCGCCTCGCGATCGACCCCTCGCTCCGCGCGCTCCCGGCGCGGGAGTTCTGCGTCCAGTACAACGAGACCGACCTCGATTTTGTGCGTCGGCTGCTCGAACACGAGGGCGTCCCTTTCTACTTCCGCCACGACGACGACGGCGGCGAGACGCTGGTGCTCGCGGGCCCCGAGCACGCCTACGCCCCGGTGGCCACGCTCGACGGCGCGGCGCTGCGCGTGCTCGACGACGGCGCGAGCACGCACGCGGTGGAGACGCTGCGGTGGTTCGACGAGCGCCACGAGGTGCGCACCTCGGGGGTGACGCTGCGCGATTTCGACTTCACCCGCCCCCGCGCCGCCCTCGACATGACCGGGCACCACCCGAGCGACGTCGGCAAGCTCGCGCGCTACGAGTTTCCGTCGCCGACCACGCTCAGCGGGTACGACCGCGGCGCCCGTCGCTTCACCGCCCACGACACCCCGCGCCTCACGAAGATCCGCGCCGAGGAGATCGCCACGCGCACGCGGCTCGGCGGCGGTCAGGGCAACGTCACGGGCATCACGCCCGGCTTCTCGCTCGACGTCACCGGCCACGCGCGGCCCGAGCTCGACCGGGGCTACGTCGTCGCCGAGGCCGAGCACGTCGGTCAGGCGTGGTCGGTGCTGCCCGAGGGGCTGCGCGACAGCAAGCGGGTGCGGGCGATGCTCGTCGACGCGGGCCTCGACGCGCCCGACGGCTTCGACGACCGCTACAGCAACCGCTTCGTGACCCATCGGCTCAAGCAGGAGGCGTCGTCGGTCCCGTTTCGGCCGGCGCGGGCCACGGCGCGACCGGTGGTGGAGGGGCCGCACACCGCGCGGGTGGTGGGCCCCGCGGGCGAGGACATCCACACCGACGAGCACGGCCGCATCAAGGTGCAGTTTCACTGGGACCGCGAGGGCCGTGAGGACGAGAAGAGCTCGTGCTGGATCCGCTGCGCCCAGGGGTGGTCGGGGGCCCAGTGGGGCTTCGTCTTCATCCCGCGCATCGGGATGGAGGTGGTGGTGCAGTTTCTCGACGGCGACCCCGACCGACCCCTCGTCACGGGCTGCGTCTACAACGGCGAGAACCACCCGCCGTACAACCTCCCCGAGCACAAGACCCGCAGCACCATCAAGACGCTGAGCACCCCGGCGACGGGCGGCTACAACGAGATCCGCTTCGAAGACGCCGCGGGGCGCGAGCAGATGTACGTGCAGGCCGAGCGCGACCAGGACACCCTCGTCAAGCACGACCGGACGCTCACCGTCGGGCGCCACAGCACGCGCGACATCGGCGGTGACGAGCGGATCACCGTGCACCAGAACCGCGCCACGCAGATCGTCGAGCACGACACCTTCACGGTCGACGGCAACCAGGAGACCGAGGTGCACGGCGCGTCGGGGCAGTCGGTGTCGGTCGACGCCAACGAGACCGTCAACGTCGGCAAGGTGCTCGCGGTCACCGTCGGCAAGCAGGTGGTGGTCAACTGCGGCGCGTCGACCTTCACCATGGACTCGATGGGCAACATCAGCCTGTCCGGCACCAACGTGTCGATCTCGTCCGTGGGGCCGGTGACGGTCAACGGCGAGGTCATCGAGCTCAACTGAGGCGCCGATGGAGTTTCGCAACCTCACGCCCTTTCACGCCCTCGCGTACGGCGCCTACGACGTCCACGACCGCGAGCACCACGTGGTCGCGCTGCGCGTCGCCTACGCGCTGACGGCGGCGGGCGAGGCGGTCCCCGGGCTCGGCGACGCGGTGTTGACGCACCGCTGCGAGCTGCTGCGCGATCACCCCGCGGGCGAGCTGTGCGTGGCCGACCAGTACGAGGGCGAGGTCAACGCGTCGAGCGTCAAGGCCGAGAGCGACCTCGCGGCCTTCAAGCCCCGCTGCGACCTGGTGGTGCGCGCGACCGCCCACGCGCCGCAAGGGGTCGCGGCGCCGCGCTGGCCCGTGCGGATGCGGGCGACGGTGGCGCGCGACGGCGCGGCCGCGGTGGTGGTCGACAAGTCCCTCACGGTGTGCGGCCCCCGGTGGTTTGTGCGGGAGGGCTCCCAGTGGTCGCTCACCGAGCCGCGCGAGGCGACGAGCGTCCCGATGCGCTGGGAGATGGCTCTCGGTGGACGCAGCACGGTGCGTGACAACGAGGGGCGCGCGCTGCTCGACGAGGTGTGCTTCACCAATCCCGTCGGCAGCGGGTGGATGGAGGCGCGCTACCCGGAGGCCCTGGAGCGTGCGGGACAGCGGTTGCCCGATCACCTCCCGGCGCCGCAGGTGGAAGACCCGCGGAGCCCCGTGCAGGCGATGGTGGTCGCCCGGCACCGCGAGGGCATTCGTGACGCCCGCGGGGTCGCCGAGGCCGCGGCGGGCTACGGCGCGACGCCCGCGGGGCTGTCGTGGGTCGCGCGCCC
>JBILLV010000122.1:0-25133 GCA_044375895.1 Polyangiales bacterium
CCGCAGTTGGCGCGGTCGGAGAGCGTGTCGACGCAGCGGTCGGTGCAGCAGCTCTGGCCGACGCCGCAGGGCGATCCGCGGCCGCAGGCGGGGTCGGCGACGCAGTTGCCGCGCACGCACGACGAGCCGTCGCGGCAGGCGTTGCCGCACATCCCGCAGTTGGCGCGGTCGCTGGTGGTGTCCGCGCAGGTGTTGCCGCAGCACGTCGAGCCCGCCGGGCAGCCGATGGGGCACCCCGGCTGGCGCACGCAGATGCCGCGGACGCAGGTCTCCAGCGCGTTGCAGACGCCGTCGCACGCGCCGCAGTTGTTGCGGTCGGAGGTGATGTCCGTGCAGCCGCTCCGGCAGCACGAGAGCCCCGGCGTGCAGAGCGGGCCGCCGTTGCACGAGTCGGTGCGGACGCAGCGGTTGAACTGGCAGGTGAAGCCCGGCGACGGGCAGTCCGACGGGCTCACGCACTCGACGCAGCGCCCGGTGGGGACGTCGCACACGGGGCCGCGGGGGTCGCCCGCGCACTGCATGTTGCTGACACAGCCGCCGTCCGGGGTGATCGGGACGTCGTCGTCGACGACGTCCTCGCTGATGACGTCCTCGTCGGGAACGTCAGCGTCGGCGTCGGGGCCAGGGAGGTCAACGGAGGCGTCGTCGAGCGGGGCGAGGAGCTCCGTTCGACCGCAGCCGACGAGCGCCACCAGGGCGGCGATCGTCAAGAGTTTCTCGAGGGGTCTCATGGGTCTGTGGCTCTCGAAGGGGTGAGGGAGGGCGCGATCGGGGCGTACGCTACGCCGGAAGCGCGAGCGGGGGCAAACGCCGCGCCGCGCGAAGTGACAGCGCTCTGTCAACCCGCGCGCGATCGGTGATAGGGTCGCGCGCCGTGAGCGATGACCCCCTCGCAGGGCGCTGCGGCTCCTGCGCGTACTGGCACTCGGCCCGCATCGACCCCGCCAAGGGGGTGACCGTGGGCGACTGTTCGAGCGGGCAGTACCCGCCCGTGCGACCGGAGACGTCGTCGTGCCCCGACTACGTCCCCCACGGCGCCCTCACCGCGCAAGCGAGGCGCGAGCCGCCCGCGCGGCGACGAGCGGGCGGCGCGCGCACCACCACCGCCCCGGAGACCCCGCGGCGGCCCCCGATCGAGATCGAGGTCGACATGGACGAAGAGACGTTTCGCAAGGTGCTCCGTGAGGTGATTCAGGACGAGCTGAGCCTGAGCGACGCCCCCATCGCGGAGCGCTTCCGCGGCGGCGAGGTGATCGTCAAGCCCGGCAAGGTGGGGACGCAGGAGAAGAAGATCCCCATCGACGCGCTGCTCCACAAGGTGGTGATGGTGCGCGACAAGCTGCGGGTGCTGGAGCAGAAGATCAACGCGAACCCGAAGCTCACGGACGACGAGAAGGTGACCCTCCAGCAGTACGTCACGGGATGCTACGGGTCGCTCACGACGTTCAACGTGCTGTTCCGTGATGAAGAAGACCGCTTCGTCGGCGCTGCTGACAAGGATTGAGCTCGCCGCCGCGCTCGCGCTGGGGTGCGCCGCGCCGCGCGCCGCGAGCGATCACGCGCCGGAGAGCTTCGTCGCGCCCCCGCGGCAGGAGCCCGTCCGCCTCGTGCTGGAGACCGCCGCGGGGCAGCACGTCGACCTCGCTGACCACCGCGGCAAGGCGCTCCTCGTGCTCGCCTTCACCACCGACAACCTCGCGAGCCAGGCGATGGTCCGCACGCTGGAGCGCGTCGCCCGTCACCACCCGGAGAGCCTCGCGGTGATCGCCATCGCAGGCGACCAGCACCCCCCCGACACCCTCCGCCTCGTGCTCGACACCTACCGCGACGTCGCCGCCCTGGAGCGCGTCACGCTCGCCCTCGCGAGCGACGAGGTGCGCGCGGGCAGCTCTCCGCTCGGTGAGATCGAGCGCGTCCCGACGCTCTTCTTCCTCAACCGCGCGGGGGTCATCGTCCGGCGCATCGACACCATGCTCTCCGAGGCCCAGGTGGAGGCGCTTATCGCGCCGGCGATCCCGTCGGGCGAATGACCGCCGTGCGGTCTGTGATAGCGTCCGCGCGCCGTGCGCTCTCCCTCGTTGACGCTCCTGCTCGCGCTCATCCCCCTCGGCTGCGGCTCCCGCACGCCCCTCAACGCGCCCGACGACGTGGCGCCCGCGCCCGACGCCATCGCCGACCTCGCCCCCACGCCCGACGCCGAGCCACCGCCCGACGCGACGCCCCCGCCCGATCTCCCCGCCCCCGAAGACCTGCCCGCGCCGCTCGACGTGTCGGACTGCCGCGAGGGACCGGTCTGCGCCAGCCCCGGCGGGCCGTGCGAGCTCGCGCGCATCCGCTGTGTTGACGGGCGGGAGGTGTGTCAGCGCGTCGGCAACCAGCCCCCGGGGACGGCGTGTCCGGGCGGGTCGTGCGACGGCAACGGGATGTGCCGCATGAGCGACCAGCGGAGCTGCGAGAGCGCCGCGGAGACGGGGTGCGGGGTGGTGTTCCTCGTCGGGGGAAACTTCACGCTCGGTGATGCGATGGCGAGCCGCGCGACGCCCGTGCAGAGCGGCATCGGGGTCGGCGGCTACGTGCTCGACGCGTACGAGGTCACGGTCGCGCGCTTCCGTCGCTTCTGGGAGGCAGGGCACCCCGCGCCCATGTCCCTCGCGTACCCGAGCGGCGCCGTGGCCTGGACGGGCGCCGTCGCCGAACCCCTCGGCCCCACCGCCGACGCCACCTGCAACTGGAACGCGATGGGCCGCGACTACCACCCGCTCAACTGCGTCGACTGGCCCACCGCGCAGGCCTTCTGCGCGTGGGACGGCAACGGCCTCGGACGCCTCCCCACGGAGGCCGAGTGGGAGTTTGCCGCGCGTCAGCACCCGGGCGTCGGGCTCTCCCCCAACCGGCTCTACCCCTGGGGAACGGCCTCGCCCGTCGGCGGTTGCACCCGCGCCCACTGGGCGCGCTGCCCGGGCGAAGACGGCGGGGCCACGCGGCGCGTCGGATCGCTCGCCAACAGCGCCGGCTTCTTCGACCTCGCGGGCAACGTCTGGGAGTGGACCGGCGACCTCTTCGCCCTCTACAGCGACCGCACGTGCTGGGGCGGCGCCACGCGCGAGAACCCCCGCTGCGGCACCAACGGGACGGGCTACCCCTCCATCCGCGGCGGGTCGTGGTTCTCCGTCGACGCGCCGCTGCTGTCGGGGGCCTCGCGCGACGACGCCTTCCGCCCGACGACGCGCAGCCCGATCGTGGGCTTCCGCTGCGCCCGCACCCGCACGCGGTAGCCGCGCCCACACCGCCGTCCTCCCCCGGACACACCGCCAACCCCCTTCTCCTACGGCATTTCCGCGCGATCGTCGGCGGCACACGCACTGCACTTCCTCCCTCCGCCGGGGCGACGACGCCCCGCGGAGGATGTGTCCATGGCCTCGACCGCAACGACGATCTCGCTCAGCGTCTCTGCCCTCCTTCTCTCCGGCGTCGCGATGTGGCGCGCCGAGCTCCACGCCTCGCCGCGCGATCGTCACGTCACCGCGCCCGTCACCCCCGTGGCCGCGCCCGCCGTCACCCCCGTGGCCGCGCCGACGCCCGCGCCCACCGTCGCGCCGACGCCCGCGCCCGTCGCCGCCCCCGTGATCCGCGCGAGCGAAGGCCCCCTCGCCGTGCGCCGCCTCACCGTGGGAACGGGCATCGTCAACCGCGAGGCGACGGGTCACGCGTCGGAGTACGAGCTCGCCAGCGACACGCGCTTCTGCGCCGTCGTCGAGCTCTCCAACCGCGGCGCCGCGAGCGGCGTGCGGGTGCGCTTCGAGCCCGAGGGCGAGCGCGGTCGGTCGGTGGGGCTGGTGCGGTTGCCGGTTCCGTCGGCGCCCCGGTGGCGTACGTGGGGCTGCACCGAGCGGGTGCGCACCCCCGGCACCTGGAGCGCCGTGATCGAGACGCTGGACGGCCGCGAGCTCGCCCGCGACGTGTTCACCGTCCGCTGAGCTACGCCTTCGCGGCGGCCCGCTTCTCCATCTGCTCGTCGCGCGCGAAGAGGCAGCACTCGCTGCCCGCGGGGAAGGCGCGGCAGTTGTCGGGCCGCAGCTCGTAGATGCCGCAGTCGTTGCCCCGCAGGTGGACGCAGTCGCCGCTCGGCAGCACCCGCAGCTTCTTCTTCCGCGCGCGGAGAAACTCGGGGGCCTCCAGGTCTTTGCGGCCGGCCTCGCGCCACCGCGCGAAGTCGTCGCCGCCGAGGAGCACGTCGTTGTCCCGACAGCACGCCCCGCACGCCCGGCAGTCGAGCGTCTGCATCGTGGTGGACTCGGGCTCGGCGCTGTCACGCTCGCACCACCCCTCCACCACCTCGCGCATGTTCTTGGGGATGCCCGCGCGCCGCAGGCCCTTCGCCGCGCCGTCGCGCACCCGCGTCGAGCGCTCGACGCCGATGTCGAGCAGCGCCCAGGCGGGCAGCTCGGGCATGTCGCCGTCCTCGTCGCAGGGGAGCAGGAGGTACCAGGCGCGCACGTCACGGACTACCGCGAGCCCGCCGGCCTTCACATGCTTCGCCGCGTTGGAGAGGTACTTCGGGAGGTAGGTGCGAACCACCGGGCGGCGCACCTGGAAGCTGGAGTCTTCGCTCATCGCGCGCGATCTTCTGGCGGGCAGTGCCCCGAACGCAACATCACGACGAAGCCGCCCGCTCGCGGTAGTACGCCGCCAGCGTGCGCGACCCCCGCGCGGGCGCCACACAGTCGTGCGCGCTCACGTGGGCCACGAAGCGGGTGATGTCCGCCGCGCGCGGGAAGAAGGGCCGCATCAGGGTGCACATCGCGCCCACCATCCCCACCGGCATCGCGCCCACGCGCGGAGGGCGCCCCAGCGCGGCGAAGGCGAGGTCGATGGCCTCGCGCCGGGTGAGCACCTCGGGGCCGCCGAGGGAGAGCTCCGCGGGGGTGTGGCCCTCCACCGCGTCGGCGCAGGCGTCGGCGAGGTCGATGTCGTGGATGGGGTTGCTCCGCGCGGTGCCGTCGCCCATCAGCGGCGCGGCGCCGCCCTTCGCCAGGTCGAAGAGCATCCCGAAGGCGGAGAAGAACCCCGTGGGCCGCAGCACCCGCCCGTCGAGCCCGGAGGCCCGGAGGTGATCGACCACCCGCTCGTGGGCGTCGACGTAGCGCAGCGCCGCGCGCATCGCGTCGTCGCAATAGAGCGACACGTACACGAAGCGACCGACCCCCGCGGTCTTGGCGGCGTCGATGAGGTTCACGTTGGCGGGGAGGTCGACGGAGAGGTAGCTCGACCAGCCCTTGAAGGGCGAAGGGTCGATGCTAGCCCCCACGCACGAGAACGCGACGTCGACCCCGTCAAACGCGCCCGCCATGGAGCTCCGGTCGAGCGCGTCGCCAACGTGCACCTCGGCGACGCCGGGAACCTTCTTCGCGCGTTCCCCGTCGCGCGCGAGGGCCCGGACCGTCCACCCGCGGCCTGCGAGCGCCGCCGCCACGTGTCGACCGAGCGCGCCCGTCGCGCCGGCCACCAGCACCTTCCGCATCGTCACCTCCAGATGCGCGCGAGGGTAGGGTCGGGCTCCCCCGGAAGGCAACCGTCGCCGCGAAGTGGCCGCCCGACGCGACCCCGCGCGATGATCGCGTCATGAAGGCGATGATCCTCTCCCTGGTGGTCGCGGGCGGCGCGCTCGTGCTGACGGGCTGCGGCGCCTCGGCGTCGCGTGTGGTGCGGACGGGCGGCGGCACGCCCGTCGCGACGGGCACGACGCAGGTGGGCGCGGCGTCGTACTACAGCGACTCGCTGGCGGGGGAGACCACCGCCAACGGCGAGTCGTACAACCCCGGCGAGCTCACCGCCGCGCACCGCACGCTCCCCTTCGGCACGCGCGTGGCCGTGCGCCGCATCGACAACGACCGGAGCGTCGTGGTGCGTATCAACGACCGGGGGCCCTTCGCGGGCGGGCGCATCATCGACCTGTCGCGGGCGGCCGCGGCGGCGCTCCAGATGCTCCGCGCGGGCGTGGTGCGGGTCGAGCTGGAGGTGCTGTCGGTGCCGCAGCCGCGGGGACGTCGGGCGTCGCGCTGAGGGAAGTCAGGCGCGCGGCGCGGGCTCGCCGGAGAGGCGCGGGAGGAGCACGCGTTCGATGTCGGCGAGGTACTCGGGGAGCCCTGCGGATGCGCCTCGCCTGGAGAGATCGTCGAGCGGGGTGTTCCACCAGCACGACTCCCCACGGGAGGAGTGCACGCCGCGCGGTAGGAGGACATCACAGCAGCGCTTCGTGTCGCGCGCATCACCCGTATTGGCAGTCATCCGGTGCGGCTCCGCGACGGGATCAAAGCCGAGGGTCTGCGTGAGCGCCGTCAGGGCCTCGCGCTCGTGGGTCGCCGCGGGTTCGAAGCCCGCGATCACCCAAGCCTCGGCCTCTGGACGTGCCACCGCGAGGAGCATGGGGACGTCTTCCACCCGAGCGCGCTCCAACCCGGCGAGCATGTCCGTGCGAAGGTTTGGGGTGCGGTCGGTGTCTCGGCACATCACCAGCACGTCGGGGCGCGGTGTCAGCATCGCCGCTGCGTGCGCTGTCCGGTAGGCCTCGAAGGCGCCGCCCGACATCCCGAGTCCGTGCGTGCGCAACCCCTGCCGCTGCGCGAGCTCCTTCATTCCTCCCCACGTCACGAACCCCGCCGCGGCGTCGAGGCCCCCCCACCAACGCTGCGATTCTCGCGTGACGACGTCGTGCCAGAGATCCGCCAACCAACCGGGACCTCGCTCGACGACCACACGGTCGCACAGGTCACGCGCCAGCGTCATGCCGAGCACATCCTCGGCCACCACCAGAACGCGCAGCGTCACCGACTCACCCACGCATCGCCCTCGGTCATCCACAGCTCGCCCGACGACAGCATCTTCTTCATCCGCGCGTCGGGGAAGTCTTCGAGGCGCTTCGCGTGAACCACGCCCTGCGCGTCACGCCCCAGCACCACCACCTCCTCCGGCGTGAGCGCGTCGATGAGGTAGGGCGAGTGCGAGGTCGCCAGGATCTGGAGCCCCGGAGACTCCGTCAGCACTGCCCGGAGCGCGGTCACAAGGTCCAGTTGCGCCCGTGGATGGAGCGCGCGGTCGATGTCGTCGAGGAGAACGACCTCCGCGGGTGACACCATCCGGCCCTCGTCGATCACCCCGTCGCGACGCTCCAGCGTCTCCAGCGCGGTGAAGATGCCGAGGGCCACGAGCGTCCCCTCGCTCACCTGCGCCGCCGGCACGCGCGGCGCGTCGACGAACGAGAGGAGCAGGCTGTCGTGGATCGACGTGACCTTCTCGGTGATCTGCACCTGCTGCCGCTCGACCTGGATCGATCGAACGACATCTTCCGTCTTCGGGACCCGCTGGAAGGAGACCTCACGCACGATGGGAACGACGGCGCGCAAGCGCTCGACGACGCGCCGAAAGCGCTCGCCATCGGTGAGCAGCAGGTGGGCCAGCACCGACGCGAGCCCTTCTCCCTTCGGGCCGAGCGCGGGGCGCGAGGAGCGGGGCGCCGAGGACGCAGCGAGGGCGCGAGCGTCCAGCGAGAGCACCTCCACGTTGGGGCGGTGACCCAGCCCGCCGTCATCGTCCGTCACCTGCTTCCGCTCGGCGCGCAGCTCGGCGTCTTCGTGGGGCTTGTACTCCGCGCGCAGCGTGTGACGCCTCCCGCGCGAGGTGTGCACCAGCTCGTAGCGCAGCGAGTCCGCGCCGCGCCGCAGCGTGTCGAGCGGCAGGGTGTCGGCCATCCCCCCCCACACGTCGCGCACCAGCTCCAGAACGCTGGTCTTCCCGCTCGCGTTCTCGCCCACCAGGACGGTGAGGCGGGCGCAGGGGATCGTCGTGTCTGTGTGCCCCTTGTAGTTCTGGAGGGAGATCGTCTCGATCACGCCGCCGACGCTACCACGCACCCCAGCCCCTTCGCGCCCCAACCGCGCTATCCTCGCGGCCCTCCGATGCCCCGCAAGGCCCTCCGCGTCGACGCTTGCGCCACCGACCCCACCCTCGACGTCCGCTCCGTTGGCGTGTCCCCCGCGCTCGCCGCCGCGCTGCTCGGCCGCGCGGGCGAAGCCCTCGACGTCATCGAAGCCCTCCTCGCGACGCACCCCGTCCTCCTCGTCCGCGAGCGCCCCACCTCCCCCCGCCACGTCGTCGCTCTCCGCCCGGTGATCCGCGAGGCGGTCTCGCTCCACCCGTCGCGCCTCCTGCACCTCGTCGATGACGACGGGGAGGTGCAGCCTCTCCTGGTGGTGATGCCCCTGCGCGACGAGGCACGCGCCGCGCTCCTCGCGCGGGTGGACCATGACGTACCGCTCTCCAACCGGCGAGGCGAGGCGGTGGCCGCCCTCGGCGCGGAGGCGTCGCTGTGCCTCGACGACCTCGCCGCACCGCCTGAGAAGCGAGCGATCGTCGCGGAGGCCGAGCGCCGCGCCGCCGCGGTGCACGATCGCTACCTCGAAGGGGTCCTCCTCGACAGGGAGCGACACCGCAGCCTCATCTACCTATGGGCCGATGCCTCAAACAACATCGGTAGGACGCTCTCGGAGCGCGTCGGGCCGCACGGCCGCCTCCGCGCGTTGCGTCAGGCCGGGGTCGTCTCGCCCCATCATGCCCTCATCCTCGTGGGCATGCGCGGCGTCTGCGCGCGTCCCGACGGGTCCTATTGCGAGCTGCCCATACGGCGTTCCCTCGCCGAGGGCTACACGTCGCACGAGTTCTTTGTGACGGCGACCGAGGCGCGAAGGCAGCTCGCGGAGGCACAGGCCCGCGAGGCAAGGTCCGACGCGCTCCTCCGACGGCTGGTGCGGCGGCTCGGCAAGGTGCGCGTGACGGAGGAAGATTGCGGAGCCGTGGAGGGGATCCGCATCCGCCGTGTGGCCTACCATTACGCCGGCGCGCCGTTCAAACGGCTCCTGCGCGGTCGCGTCCTCGTCGCCGACGTGGTCGACCCGTACAGCTCGCAGGTGCTGGCGCGGGCCGGTATCCCGCTCGACGACGCCGCAGCGACGTCGCTCGTTTCCTGGCCCGATGAGGTGGAGGTGCGGAGCCCCGCCACCTGCCGCGCCCGCGACGGCGTGTGCCGACTGTGCATGGGCCCCCTCGACACGCGCGAGCGCCACGCTGGCCTTGCCGTCGCCCTCCGCGTCGCTCACGTCGCGCGCTTCATGACACGCCGCGCTTTCCACGTGGGGTGTTGATCGTGGCCGAGCTCACCATGCGGATTGTCACGCAACGCCCGAACTCCGAATGGGTGGAGTGGGTGCGGGCACGGCGCCCCCTGCGCGTCCGTTACCGCGCGATCGAGCTCCGGCGCTGGAGCAGCGACGTGGACGAGGTCGTCGTCGACGGCGGCTGCCTCGTCCTCGACGACGGCGAGCGGACGGAGGAGCACGGGCTCCGCGCGCTCGATCGCGTCCTCGTCGCGGACGGCGCGCACGTCGCACCGGGGACGGGGCTCTTCGAACGGCCCGACCACCACCACGTCCGCGTGGCGACTCACCCCGCGGGCGAGGAGGCCGTCGTCCGGTACCATGGCCTCGTGCCCGGCCAGACTCTCCTCGACGAAAGCGATTTCGATTATCCGTACCCGGCCGGGCGCTACGTCGTCATCCCCCAGGATGGGTCGGCGGCGCTCCCCGCGGTGGAGCTCGTCCCGCGCGCAGAGGGTGCGCGCTGGGAGGCGGTACACATCACGCTGCCCGACGGCGCGTTGCTCTATGCATACGAGGGCGCCGTGGTGGCTCGCGGCTCGCTGCTCGCGGCGGTCCGCAACCGAACACACAACCCGCCCCCCAAGGCGCAGGGCGACGCCCGCCTCCACGAGCTCCTCGACGGCCGCAGCCCGCACCCCCACCGCGCCATCCTCGCCCCCGTCTCCGGCCGTGTCACCGACGCCGACGTCCCCGCGGGCTCCCTCGGCATCGTGCACGACGGCGTCACCACCATCGTGAAGCTCCCGCGCCGCCCCCGCGCCCGCATCGTCTTCGACGGCATGTGGGTCAACGCCGGCGACCCCCTCACCGACGGCGCCATCCACCACCGCGACCTCGCCCCCCTTATCGGTCGGCAGGCCTTCATCGCGCACCTCGCCTACGAACTCGACGAGCTCTTCGCGCACCAGGGCGTCGACATGCCCGGCCCTTACAGCGAGCTCGTCGCCGCCGCGCTCCTGGAGGGCGACCGCTTCGTCGGGCTCCGTCGCCGCCGCCCCCCGAGATAGCCCCGCCGCGCTGTTCAATCACCGCCCTGCCCCTTCGCCCCGGGGACTCGCCACTCCCACTGGAGCATTTCCTCCCACCACCCACCGCCCCCGGGTGGGAGCTTTTCCTCCCAGGGCCCCCACATCCCCGCCCCACCACCCCCGGCTTTCCGGTACCTCCGCCCGCCGCTACCCCCTGGCCCGTGCCTTGCTCTACTCTTCTCCGACGGGTTCAACGCCCGCGAGACTTTCCCCTCACAAGTTCATCACCGAAGGAAGCACCGACCATGAAGACCAACACCCGCTCGCTCCGCCGCAACACCGAGGGTCTCTCCACCGTCGAGTACGTGATCCTCCTCATGCTCATCGCGGTGGTGGGCATCGTGGCCTGGCGCACCTTCGGCAACACCGTCGTCAGCAAGATCAACAACGGCAACAGCCAGGTCTCCGGCCTCGGCGGCGCCTGATCGCCCGCGGCGCCTCACCGCGCCGCACCCTCCGCCTTCGTCTCTCTCCCTCCGCTCCCCCTCCGCCCGCGCTACCCTCTGCGCCTTCATGGGCGACCACGACACCGCACAGCAGCTCGAACACCAGGCCGCCCGCGAGCCCGTTCACCCCGCCGTCCCCACGATCGACCCCGCGCACGACGACGCGATGGCCGCCCTCGTGCGCCGCGGCTTCGCGGACGTCTCCCGCGCGAAGCTCGACCTCCCCTTCGACCCCGACACCTACCCCGAGGCCCAGCAGCAGCGCCTCGTCGAAGCGCTCCGCCACTACGCGTTTCGCCTCTTCCTGCGCGGCGCCATCCAACACCCCGAGGGCTTCGCGCCCGACGACGCCACGCGCTTCCTCGGCGGCGCCTCGGCCCGCGAGATGTGCGAGACGCTCCTCGCGCTCGACCTCGCCACCGTCGGCGCCGATGGGCGCTACCACCTCACGCACCCGCCCAACAGCTTCGGCAGCACCCTGGAGTGGTACGTCGCCCGCGAGCTCGCGCGCCGGCTGCGCTTCACCGTGAGCGTGGGGGTGAAGTTTCACGCGCCGGGGGTGGGGGGCGACCTCGACGTGGTGGCGGTGGCCGACGGACGTCTCGTGTACGTCGAGCTGAAGTCCTCGCCGCCCAAGCACCTCGCGCACCCCGAGGTGGGAGCCTTCTTCGACCGGGTGCGCGCCCTCCGCCCCGACGTCACCGTCTTCGCCGTCGACACCGCGCTCCGCCTCGGCGACCGGGTGATCCCGCTCCTCGACGAGGTGCGCACCGCGCGGGGACGACCGGGCTCGGCGACGCGCCTCGAGCGCGAGCTCTGGGCGCTCACCCCCTACGTCTGGGTCGTCAACGCCCGCCCCGACCTCTTCGCCAACATCGCCCGCGCCATCGCCGAGGGCCTCCGCGCGCTCTCGCCGGAAGCTCCGTAACGGGATTGTGTCTCCCCGCGCGTCGCGTACGATCGCGCCGCGCCATGGCATCGATTCAGCAACTCGCGGCGGGCTCCACGTTCGCGAAGGACTTCCGCATCGAGCGCACGCTCGGCATCGGCGGCATGGGCGCCGTCTACGAGGCCACCCTCACCGAGACGGGCCAGCGCGTCGCGCTCAAGCTCATGCACCCGAGCCAGCTCGGCGACGCCAAGCTCCGGCAGCGCTTCGCCCAGGAGGCCCGCGTCGGCGCGTGGATCGGCTCACCCCACATCGTCGACGTCGTGCGCGCCGGCGTCGATGAGTCGGGCGTCCCGTGGCTCGCGATGGAGCTGCTCCAGGGGCAGACGCTCGCGAGCAAGATCCAGCGGTACCTCCCGACGCAGGGGCTGCCCCAGGACGAGGCGTGGATCGTCCTCGCCCAGCTCTGCCGCGGCCTCATCGCCGCCCACGAGAAGGGCGTGGTGCACCGCGACCTCAAGCCCGAGAACGTCTTCATCACCACGACCCCGCGCAGCGACGCGCCCTTCACGGTGAAGATCCTCGATTTCGGCATCGCCAAGCGCATCGACCCGGCCTCGCCCGAGTCGAACCGCACCACCGCCATCGGCACCCCCCTGTGGATGTCGCCCGAGCAGAACGAGGTCACCGAGATCACCCCCGCGGCCGACGTGTGGGCCGTCGGGCTGGTGTGCTTCCGGATGTTCACCGGGCGCTTCTACTGGCTCGCGGCCAACGAGGCCGAGCTCAACCTCGGCTGGCTCTACCACGAGCTCGTCACCGAACCGCTTGTGACCGCCTCGACCCGCGCCGAGATGCTCGGCTGCGAGCTGCTCCTCCCGATGGGCTTCGACGGGTGGTTCAACCGCTGCGTCGCGCGCGACCCCAAGCAGCGCTTCGCCAACGCCCGCGAGATGACCGACGCCCTCGTCGCCATCGCGCCGCCCTACTTCAAGCCCTTCGAAGCGTCCAAGACGCTCCCGCCTGGCGCCGTGTCGCCGCCGCTCCCCAACACGCCCCCCGCGGTGGCCGCCATCGCCTCGGCGCCCACGCTCGTGGCCCCTTCGCCCGCCGCGCCGCCGCGGATGCCCACGCCCGCTCGCCCGGTGGCACAGGCCCCCACCGCGCCGCCCCCGCGCCCCGCCGAGGCGCCCTCGCGCGTCCCGCTCTTCGTCGGCGCCGTGATGCTCGTGGTGCTCGTGGCCGCGGCCGTGGCCTTCTTCTCGAGCGGCTCGGGCGACGCGCCCGCACCCAACGACGCCAATGACGCCGCGCTGCCGCAGGCGCTCCCCAACGTGGCGCCGTCGCTCCCGTCGGCGCTGCCGACGCAGCTCCCGGGCTCGCCGGGCCCCATCCCCGTCGACCCCCGCGGACGCAACACCAAGTAGCGTTAGGAGAAGCGCCCCGTCACCGCGAGGAAGGTCACCTTGTCGGTGGTCTCGCGGAGCCGCGTGGAGAGGTAGCGAACGAGGTTCCAGAGCACCTCGTAGCCGATGTCGCGGTTGGTGTAGAGCAGGTGCTCGAGCTTGTCCTTGCGGATCTCCAGCATCGTGCAGCTCTCGTGGACGTGGGCGTCGGCGCTGCGCGGGGCGTCGTCGAGCAGCGCGAGCTCGCCGAACGCGTCGCCCGGGCCGAGCACCGCCAGGGCCTCCTCGCCCATCCCCGGGACGTCGCGCGAGATGCGCACCCGGCCCTCCACGATGACGTAGAGCCGATCGCCCGGGTCGCCCGTGCGAAACAGCACCTTGCCCACCGGGAAGCGAACCTCCGTGGTGATCGCCAGGAGCTGCTCCAACGACCGCGGCGCGAGCCCCGTGAACATCGGGACGCGGGCGAGCCACGCCGCGCTGGCCTTGGACTGGGGAGCGGTGGCGGTCGTGCTCATCAAGCCAAAGGGTCGCACCGACCCGGCGCCGAACGCAACGCGCGAGTGCGGTGACACGGCAGGGGACGGCGTGACCGTGAGCGCGACTTTTGCGCAGGCGCGTGACGCCCACGCTTGACAGGGAATGCCGCACGCGGTTAGTGCCACCATCAGGCGCGGAGAGGTCGCGCGCCGCGTCCCCCATCAGGAGCCCATCGATGTCGCAGAGCGACAAGCGCAAGCAGAGCCTCTACTTCCCCGAGTCAATGCTGCTGGAGATCCAGCAGGAGGCCGCGCGCCTTGATCGTTCGCTCTCCTGGGTGATGCAGCGCGCGTGGAAGCTGTCGCGCGCCGACATCCGCAAGCTGCCCTCCGTCAACGACGTGCCGGACATGGAAGCGTCGGACGATCCCCGCGGCCGCGACGACGAAGACTGACCCCCCGCCGTGAGCGGTACCCAGGACTTCGCCTCCGCAGCCGACGGCACGAGGCTCTTCTACGAAGTCTCGGGCGACGGCCCCGTGGTGGTCCTCTCCGACGGGATCGCCTGCGACGGCTTCATCTGGAAGTACCTCCAGCCCGTCCTCACCGCCCGCTACCGGGTGCTCCACTGGCACTACCGGGGCCACGGACGCAGCGGCCCCCCCGCCGACCCCGCCCGCATCACCATCGACGACCACGCCCGCGACCTCCACACCGTGCTCCAGCACGCCGGGGTCACCCGCGCCGTCCTCGCCGGGCACTCCATGGGGACGCAGGTGTGCCTGGAGGCGTACCGCCAGCGCGCCGACGCCGTCGCCGGGCTCTGCCTCTTCTGCGGGAGCTACGGGCGCATCACCCGCACCTTCCACAGCACCGACGCGCTCTCCTTCCTCATCGCCGACGTGATCGATTTCTTCGAAGCGCACCCGGGCCTCACGCGGGCGCTGTGGTCGCGCGGCCCGGCCGCCCTCTACGTCGCCGTCGCCCGGCGCATGGGTGAGCTCGACGCCTTGCGCATCCGCGTCGAAGACGTCCTCCCGTACTTCGAACATTTCTCCGCCATCGACCCGGCGATGTTCTTCCGCATGCTGCGGGCGGCGGGCGAGCACTCGGCGGAGTCGCTCCTCACGAGCGTGCGGGCGCCGACCCTGGTCGTCGCCGCCGAGCGCGACACCTTCACCCCCGTCCGCTACGCCGAGCAGATGGCCCGACAGATCCCCGACGCCGAGCTGCTGCTGGTGAAGGGCGCCTCGCACGCCGCGCCCATCGAGCAGCCCGACCTCATCAACCGCGGCGTCATCGATTTCCTGGAGCGCCGTGTCTTCCCCGCCGACCCCTGACGTCCGCCCCCGCGCCGCGGTCCTCAGCTCCCTCGCGCTGCTCTACGCCGCGCAGGGGATCCCCTTCGGCTTCGCGGCGGAGTACCTCCCGGTCGTGCTCCGCGAGGCGGGCCTGTCGCGCGCGGCCATCGCCACGGTGGGGTGGCTCCAACTGCCGTGGCAGGTGAAGTTCCTCTGGGCGGGCCTCGCCGATCACCGCGACGTGCGTCCGCGGGCGCGCAGCTTCCTCCTCGCGCTCCAGCTCGTGCTCGCCGCGCTCATGGCCGCCTACGCGCTGGTGGGATCATCGCGCGACTACGTCCCCTGGTTCGCCCTCACGGCCGTCGCCGCCCTCGTCGCGGCCACGCAAGACATCTTCGTCGACGCCTTCGCCGTCCGCACGCTCACCGAGGGGGAGCGCGGCTGGGGCAACTCCGCGCAGGTCGGCGGCTACCGCGTCGGGATGATTCTTGGCGGCGGCGGCATGCTCGCCCTCTCGGGCCTCGTCGGCGAGCGCCCCACGTTGGTGGCGTGCGGCGCCGTCATCGCGCTGCTCTCGCTCGCGGCCTTCACGCTCCGCGACGCGCCCGCCGCCGAGAAGCCCGCGGAGAAGCCCCCCGCGCCCGCGCCGCCGTCGCACGGACACGGCGCCGAGGTCCGCGCCCTCGCGCACCACATGACCCGCTCGGCCACGCTCCCGGTGGCCCTCGTCGCGCTCACGTACAAGCTCGGGCTCCACGCGGCGGCGGCGCTCATCAAGCCCATGCTCGTTGATGCGGGCTGGTCGCACGAGGCCATCGGCGGCCTCGCGGTCTCGCTCGGCGCCGCGGCGGCTGTGGTCGGATCGATCCTCGGCGGCGCGCTCCACCGCACGCTCGGCGAGCGCAAGGCGCTCCAGGTCGGGGCGGTGCTGCAGGGCCTCGCGATCCTCCCGCTCATCGCGGCGGCGGCGCGGGGCTGCCCCCACGGGCTCACCAGCGTGGCGGTCGCCGTCGAGCACGCGGCGAGCGGACTCGGGACGGCCGTGCTCTTCGCGGCGCTGATGTCGGCCACGCAGCGCGAGCGGGCGGCCCTGCACTACACCGTGCTCACGAGCCTCAACGCGCTGGCCATCGGCCTCGGGGGGATGGCCGGCGCGGCCCTCGGCGACAAGGCGGGGACCACCGTCGCATTTTCAGCCTCTGCCGCCCTCTGCCTCGCCCCGTGGCCCCTCTTCCGCGCCTGGGAAGCGCACGCCAGGGCCTCTTCTGTAGGCGATTTCGGACCCGCAACCGGAGGCAGAAGTTTGCGTTGACGCGGCGGCGGGTGAGCGCCTAGTGTGCGGGGCGTTTCAAGGGTGACCGACGCGGCGACGCACGGCGAATTCGATGGAGCTCGATGTCGGTTTTGTCTGCGGCAGTTGCGAAACCTTCGCGCCATTCAGCGCTCGGGCTTGCCCGTGCTGTGGTGTCGCGCTGGACTTCCAACCGCCGGAAGACACTGGGTCCTGGCGGCGAGAGAAAGCCTCTCCGTCCAACCCTGGCTCTTCCCTGGCGGGGCTCTTCGGGGATGTCGTCCCCAACCCCTCCGCTACGTTCAAACGGGCCGACCTCTTCCCCGAGAAGGTCGATGTCCCGTCCCCACCCGAGAAGATCTTCGTGGGGCCGGTCAAGATCCCGGCCCGGTTCGCGGTTTCGGAGGCGCTGATGGATCAGGCTCGCAGCTACGTGTGCAAGAAGTGCTACTCGCCGGTGCCGCAGGGACACAAGTTCTGCGGACGGTGCGGCGAGCCCGTGCCCCGCGAGGTGCTCACGGCGCAGACGCTGCTGCTCTCGAAGATGCTCGAGCCGGGCAAGGCCAAGCTCGTGGTCATCAAGGGCGAAGGCTTCCAGGCCGACCCGTCGGACGAGACGGCCTTCCTCCTCGGGGGTCGGCATCACCCCGCGGGCCGCACGCAGGGCGACATCCTCTTCGACCGGGACAATTGGGTCTCGCCGCTGCACGCGACCTTCTACTACCGCGATGACGGCAAGCTGATGATCCGCGACGAGGCGTCCCTCAACGGGGTGTTCGTGCGCACGAAGGGGACCACCACCATCCAGCCGGGGGACGTGTTCCTCGCGGGGGAGCAGGTGTTTCGGGTGGACACGACGCCGCGCGCGAGCGACGGCAACGACCCCGACGGGACGCAGTTCTACTCGTCGCCGAAGCGCCCGTCGCCGTTCCGCCTGGTGCAGATCCTCCGCGGGGGCGTCACCGCCACGCAGGTCTGCGCCCGCGAGGCGTCCGTGTCGGTCGGCCGCGAGGGCTGCGACATGAACTTCCCCAACGACCCGTACATGTCCACGCGCCACTGCAAGGTGGAGCTCACGGCGAGCGGCGCCTACCAGCTCACCGACACCGGGAGCAAGAACGGCACGTACCTCGCCATCCACGGCGAGCGCGAGCTCGGGCACGGGGACTACCTGTTCATCGGACGTGAGCTCCTGCGCGTGGACATCTCCGCGTAGGCAGTGACGGACCCCTGAGACGAGACCGTAGACGGAGGCTCTGCCCGTGATCATCTGTCCGAAGTGCGGCAAGGAAAACCAGGACCACTACAAGTTCTGCCTGGGCTGCGGCAACGAACTCCCGCGCGAAGCGAAGGCCGCGATGCGCCCGACGCCTCCCGCCGTGACGCCCCCGCAGGCGCCGCGTCCGCCGGTCGCCGCGCCCGTCGCAGCCCCCATGGCGGCCGCGCCCTTCGCGCCGCCGGTGGTCGCCCCCGCGGCACCTGTCGCTCCTGCGGCACCGCCGATGGTCGCGGCGCCGCCCGTCGCGGCAGCGCCCGCCGCGGCGGCGATGACCACGTCGCCGGCGGGTTCGGGCTACCCCACGGTGTGCCCGCAGTGCGCGTCGCCCAACCCCCGCGCCAACCGCTTCTGCATCACCTGCGGCTTCGACATGTCCACGGCCTCCGCGCCGGCGGCCGTGTCGGCCGTCGCGACCTCGGCGCCCGCGCACGTGCACGTGGCCTCCCCGCTCGGCGCCCCGCCGCCCGTCGCCGCGGCCATCCCGACGCCGATGGCCTCACCCGCCGCGCCGATGCCCGCGCCCGTCCCCGTGGCGCCGCCCGTCGCCGCGCCGGTGGCCCCGCCTGCTGCGACGGCCGTCGAGCGCGCGCGCCTCATCCTCGTGCGCCCCGACGGCTCCGAGGGGCCGACGCACCCGCTCCACGACGGCGAGAACCGCATCGGCCGCGAGACCGGCGGGGTGTTCGCGACGGACTCGTACCTCTCGCCGCACCACGCGACCTTCACCTTCTCGGGCGCGATGATCACGGTGCGCGACGAGGGCGCGCTCAACGGCGTGTACGTGCGCGTCGAGCGTCAGGTGCCCATCGAGATCCAGCACGGGGACGTGTTCCGCATCGGCCAGGAGATCCTGCGCTACGAGTCGCTCCCCGCGGTGACGCCGCAGCCCGACGGCACCGAGCGCATCGGCGCCGCGACCGACGGGCTGGTGGGTCGCGTGTCGCTCGTGACGGGCCGCGACTCGGTGGGCAACGCCTTCCCGGTGCCCATCTCGGGCATCTACCTCGGTCGCGAGCGCGGCGACATCCTCTTCCCCGAGGACGGCTACGTGTCCGGGCTCCACTGCCAGCTCGTCGTGACGGGCCACCGCGTGAGCCTCCTCGACGTGGGCAGCTCCAACGGGACGTACGTGCGCATGCGCGGCCCCCGCACGCTCACCAACGGCGACTTCCTCCTCCTCGGCCAGCAGCTCTTCCGCCTCCAGGTTCACTGAGCTGGCGGGGCCTTCGCGCCCCCTCACCACCCGACCGTGACGGTGCCTCTGGCGCTCCGCGCGGCATCGGTGCAATCTCCCCCTCGTTGTGGTGGATCTGATCGTCGAGACCGACCTCGGTCGCGACCCGGATGATTTCTTCGCGCTCTGCTACCTCGTCGACGCTGGGGTGAGGCTGCGGGCGCTGGTCATCTCCCCCGGGGATCGCGACCAGATCGCCGTGGCCAAAGGGCTCCTCGCCGAGCTCGGGCTCGACATCCCCGTCGGCTCGGCGCGCCCCGAGAGCCAGAAGCTCTCCGCGGGCGGCGTGCACCTGCGCTTCCTCGAGCGCTACGCGTTCGCCACGCGCCGCGAACCCGACGGCCCGGGCCACGAGGTGATCGCCGCCGTGCGCGCGCAGCACCCCGACGTCGAGCTCTTCATCTGCGGCCCGATGCTCAACGTCGGGCGTCACCTCGCGCTCGACCCCACCCCCTTCCGGCGCGCGACGGTGCAGGGAGGCTTCCTCGCGTACACGGCGCACGCGCACCCGGTGATGCACCTGCAGAAGTTCGAGGGCATGGAGACGGTGCCCACCTTCAACCTCAACGGCGACGTGAAGGGCGCCGTGCGCTTCCTCGAGTCGGCGACCCCCACGCGCTTCGTCGGCAAGAACGTCTGCCACACCATCGTGTACGACCGCGAGGTGCACGACGCGATCACCGCGACGCGGGCGAAGAGCCGCGCGGGTGAGCTGCTTCGTGAGGTGATGGCGATGTACCTCGAAGGGCACCCCGAGAAGATGTTCCACGACCCGACCGCGGCCGTGTGCCACCTGCACCCAGAGATCGGCACCTGGGTAGACGGAACTCCCTACCGTCAGTCCGGCGGTTGGGGTACACGCGTCGGGCGCTCTCCCCACCGCGCCCTGGCCGACATCGACCGCGGCGCGTTGTGGAGGCATCTCCGCGAAGGCACGTAGCAACACCCTCCACACCAGCCCCTCCACGCCTGTGGACAACTTCTGCCCCGCGAGCTCCAGCCCCCGCGCGGAGAATCGTCGCAGATTTCTCGCGAACCGAAGGGCTTTGAGCGAAGAGAGAGCCCAGACGAAGCTGCGCCGCGGGCTGTGGATAACCCTGTGGATGGCATCGAACGAGCAAGGGCGAAGGTCACGTCACGGTGAGCAACGAAGCGAACGAGCTCTGGCAGAAGGTGCTGGCCTCCCTCACGGGGCGCGTCGGCGCCCAGATGATCGACAAGCTCCTGAAGCCTCTGGAGGCGCTCGACGCGGCGGAGGGCGTGCTGCTCCTGCGCGCGCCCAACGACTTCTCCCGTGAGTGGGTGTCGAAGGCCTACACGGCGGCCATCGAGGAGCAGCTCCGCGTGGTGACGGGGCAGCGCTGGGCGCTCCACTGGGCCGCGAGCGTGGTGGCCGCGGGCGCCCCGATGCCGCGCCTCTCGCCGGCCCCGAAGGCCCCGCCGAAGACCGCTCCGCCCGCGCCCCGCCCGCTCACGCTCCAGGCCCCGGCGGCGCCCGTGGCGGCGCGCACAGCAACGATCCCGGCGGCGGCGCCGGTGAGCGCGGTGGCGGGCTCGGTCGCGGCGGGCCTGTCGCCCAAGTACACCTTCGAGCAGTTTGTCATCGGGCCGTCCAACCAGGTGGCCCACGCGATGGCCCTCGCCATCTCCAACCTCTCCGGCCGCCGGATGAACGTGCTCTTCCTCTGCGGCGCGACGGGCCTGGGCAAGACGCACCTGTCCAACGCCGTGGGGCACCGCGTGCTGGAGCAGAAGCCCGACGCGCGCATCGTGTACGTCTCCGCGGAGACCTTCACCAACGAGTACGTCGGCGCGATCCAGCAGAAGAAGATGGAGGAGTTTCGCGCGCGCTACCGCAACGCCTGCGACGCGCTGCTCATCGACGACGTGCAGTTTCTCGCGGGCAAGGAGGGCACGCAGGAGGAGTTCTTCCACACCTTCAACGCGCTCTACCAGCGCGACGCGCCCATCGTGCTGACGAGCGACGTGCTGCCGCAGAAGCTCCAGGGGATGGCCGAGCGGCTGCTCTCGCGCTTCGCGTCGGGCCTCGTCGCCGAGGTGTACACCCCCGAGATCGAGACCCGCGTCGCCATCCTCCGCAAGAAGGCCGAGCAGGAGAACGTGCGGCTCGATGACGACGCGGCCTTCGCCATCGCGGGCGCCGCGGCGACGAGCATCCGCGAGCTCGAGGGGATGCTCATGAAGCTGGCGATCAAGGCCAGCATCACGGGCCGCGCGGCGATCGACGTGGCCATGGTGCGCGAGACGCTCCGGGTGGGCCCCAAGCCCACGGTGGTGACCGTGGAGGACGTGCAGCGCGCCGTCTGCGAGCACTACCGGCTCAAGATGCAGCAGCTCATTGGCAAGGACCGCCACCGCGAGGTGGCCATCGCCCGCCAGGTGGCGATGTACCTCGCCCGCACGCACCTCGGCACCTCCTTCCCCCAGATCGGCGCGAAGTTCGACGGGAAGGACCACACCACGGTGATGTCCGCCGTCCGCCGGGTGGAGAAGCTCCTCGGGGAAGACCTGGAGGTGCAGGGGGCCGTGGAGACCCTCACGCTCAAGCTCGGATTCCAGATGCGCTCGTCCGCCCGCGCCGAAGGGGCCCCGGAGCGATCGTGACAGAATCCCCTGTGGACAACCCTGTGGGAGGGTATGGGGCGCTCCCCAGGGGATCCCTGTGGGGGGTCGCTGTGGACAACTGGGAGGCGTTTTCGTCCCCACTCCGTCCACAGGCCACGGGGGGTTCCCTGTCCCCTTCGAATGTGGAGTGGTTTCAACGACTTACGGGTCGTTCCACCGTCTCCACAGGCCCTATGGACTAGAGACTATTTCTTTATCTATTTCTCTCTAAGAAACAGAGTAGAAGAGACCTCCGGTCCGACCGTGTCCCTGGGAGTCCGCCCAGACCCGACGGAGGTCACCGAACGAGACGAGAGTCATAGGAGCCGATCGATGGAGTTCGTGGTCAACAAGCGGGACTTCGTGAAGGGCTTGAGCCGGGTGCAGAGCGTCGCCGACAAGAAGTCTGCGATGCCCATCCTCGGCAACGTGCTCATCGTGGCGGAGTCCGGCGGCTCGGTGCGCCTGTCCGCCACCGACCTGCTCCTGTCCGTGACGGGCTCGATGCGCGCCGAGGTGAAGAAGCCCGGCTCCGTCGCCCTCCACGCGCGGCACATCTTCGACGCCGTGAAGGCCCTCCCCGACGGCGACATCACCGTCACCGTGGAGAAGAACTACACGGCCCGCCTGAAGGCCGGGAAGCGCCGCTTCGACTTCACGGGGATGCCCGGCGAAGACTTCCCCACGATGCCCGACCCGGGGAAGACGAGCCTCACGGCGATCCCCATCGACGACCTCGCCGACCTCATCTCGCTCACGTCGTTCTCGATGTCGAGCGACGACACGCGCCCGCACCTCGCGGCGGCCCTCTTCGAGATCGCCGGCGAGACGCTGCGCATGGTGACCACCGACGGCCACCGCCTCTCCAAGGCCGAGCGCACCATCTCCGGGATGAAGGGCGCCACCAAGCTGCTCATCCCCGCGAAGGGCATCCACGAGGTGAAGCGCCTGCTCGACGAGGTGCGCGCCGAGAAGGCCGAGAAGAAGGACGGCGGGCCCGCCACGCTGCTCGTCGGCGCCGTGAGCTCGCAGGGTCCGGTCTTCTTCCAGCGCGACGGCATCACCCTGAGCTCGAAGCTCGTCGACGCCGCCTTCCCCTCGTACGAGCAGGTGATCCCCTCGGGCACCGACCGCGGCGCCCGGATGAACCGCCTCGCCTTCCTCGACGCCCTCCGCGCCGTCTCCCTCGTCGCCAGCGACCGCACGAGCGGCGTGAAGCTCGCCATGAGCGGCTCGCGCGTCGTCCTCACCAGCGAGAACCCCGACGTGGGCGCCGGCATGGACGAGCTCGACGCCGAGCTCACGGGCCCCGACGTCACCATCGGATTCAACAGCAAGTACGTCATCGACGTGCTCGGCGCGCTGGTCACCGACGACGTGGCCCTCGACCTGTCGGGCGAGCTCGACCCCGGCGTGATCCGCCCGGTGGGCCGCGACGACTTCATCGGCGTCATCATGCCGATGCGCATCTGAAGCGCCCCACGCACCCGTGACGCCCGTACGCATCACCGAGCTGGTGGTCGATGGGTTCCGCAACCTGCACGGCGCGCGGATCGTCCCCGACGCGCGCGCCAACGTCCTCCTCGGCGCCAACGGCCACGGCAAGACCTCCCTCCTCGAAGCGATCGACTACGCCGCCTCCCTGCGCTCCTTCCGCGGCGCGACGCGGGCGCAGCTCGTGGGCCACGAGCGCGACGCCGCCCAGGTGCTCCTGCGCGTCGAGTCCGCCGCGATGGACCACGAGTACCGCGTGAAGATCACCCGCACGACGCGCGAGATCCTCCTCGACGGCAAGCGTCCGCAGCGGGCGCTGGAGTACTTCGGCGGGGCCTCGTGCGTGGTCTTCCAACCCGGCGACCTCGACCTCGTGCGCGGGGCCCCCGAGGTGCGTCGCCGCCTCCTCGACCGTGTCCTCGTGCGCGTGCTCGACGGCTACGGCGAGGCGCTCAAAAACTACGCCCGCGCGCTCAAGTCCCGCAACCAGCTCCTCCGCGAGCGGCACCCGCAGGCCCGCGCCATCCAGGCCTTCGACTTCCCCCTGGCGCGCTACGGCGCGGCCCTGGTGCGGGCACGCAGCGCCCTTGTGCCCGACCTCGTCGCCTCCGCCCAGCGCGCCCTCCACGAACTCGGGCTCGACCCGACGGCCATCACCCTCGCCTACCGCGCGCGCGCCCCTGGCGACCAGGTGGAGTACGCCTCCGCCCTCGCCGCCCAGATCGCCGGGGACATGGCCCGCCGCGCCACGCAGTACGGCCCCCACGGCGACGACCTCACCATCAGCTGGTCGGGCCAACCCGCCCGCGCCGTGGCCAGCCAGGGGCAGACGCGGGCCCTCGCGCTGGCCCTCCGCCTCGCCGAGCTCCACGTGATCGAAGCCCGCGCGAAGGTCACCCCCGCCCTCCTCCTCGACGACGTGTCGAGCGAGCTCGATCGGGGGCGCATCGAGCAGCTCTTCGCCCTCGTGGGGACGCTCGGGGGCCAGGTGTGGATCAGCACCACCGACCCGGCGATCGGGGCCCTGATGCCCCGGGCGAAGACCCTGGTGGTGACCGACGGGTCGGTGGCCGAGAAGTAGCGGGCACGGGGACGTATCCTGTCCTGGTTTTTCGGGGGGGTCTGTGGTAGAAATTTCCCTAGGATTTCCGAGGTGTTGACGTGGTGATGAACAACGGTGAGCCGGGCGCCCCTGAGGGCACCCTCGCGGTCGGCGAAGAGGTCTACGACGCGGCGTCGATCGAGGTGCTCAAAGGGCTCCAGGGCGTGCGTCGACGGCCCGGCATGTACGTGGGCGACGTCCACGACGGCACGGCGCTCCACCACCTCATCTGGGAGGCGATCGACAACGGGATCGACGAGTTTTTCGCGGGCATCTGCACGCGCGTCGAGGTGGTGCTGCACGCCGACGGCGGGGTGACGGTGCGCGACAACGGCCGCGGCATCCCGACGGGCCTCCACGCCACCGAGGGCGTGAGCACGGTGGAGGTGGTGCTCACGAAGCTGCACTCCAGCGGCAAGTTCGACAACACCACGTACAAGGTCTCGGCGGGCACCAACGGGATCGGCATCAAGGCCGTCAACGCCCTCTCCGAGCGGCTGCGGGTGGAGGTGTCGCAGGACGGCAAGCTGTGGCGTCAGGACTACGTGCGCGGCGAGCCGCAGGCGCCCCTCGCGGTGGTGGGCCCGACCGACCAGCACGGCACCTCGCTGAGCTTCAAGCCCGACTCCACCGTCTTCACGATGACGGACTTCTCCTACGACATCATCGAGAACCGCCTGCGCGAGCTGGCGTACCTCAACGCGGGCCTGGTGCTCGCGCTCTCCGATGAGCGGCGCGGGGGCGAGGTGCTGGAGTTCGTCCAGCCCGGCGGCATCCCGGAGTACGTGCGGTACCTCAACGGAGCCAAGGCCGCGCTCCACGTCGACCCGATGTTTCTGCGGGGTGAGGTGCCCCACGAGCGCGGTGGGGTGGTGCAGATCGACGTGGCGCTCCAGTGGACGGACTCGCTCTACGAGTCGCTCCTGGCCTTCACCAACAACACGATGAACAAGGACGGCGGGACGCACGTGCAGGGCTTCCGCACGGCCATCACCCGCTGCCTCAACACCTACGGCGCGGCGCAGAACCTCGTGAAGGAGCTCAAGGGTTCGAGCTTCCAGGGCGAGGACGTGCGCGAGGGGCTCACGGCGGTGATCTCCGTGAAGCACCCGTCGCCGATGTACAACTCGCAGAACAAGGTGAAGCTCATCTCCTCCGAGGTGGCCGGCATGGTCGCCTCGGTGGTCAACGACAAGCTCGCCGACTTCCTCGACAAGAACCCCCAGGTGGCGAAGCGCGTGATCGAGCGCTGCGTGCTGGCGGCGCAGGCCCGCGAGGCCGCCCGCAAGGCCCGCGAGCTCATCAACCGCAAGGGCGTGCTCGACGCCGCCTCGCTGCCGGGCAAGC
>JBILLV010000442.1:0-6487 GCA_044375895.1 Polyangiales bacterium
GGTCGCCGAGCTCGACGAGGCGGCGATACCAGAGGTAGCGGGCGTCCTCCGGGGCGTCGCGGGCGGTCGCGAGGCCGCGCAGCCTCGCGTCGTCGCGCGTGATCCAGTGGCGCGTGGGGGCGTCGGAGGGGAGCGTCGCGGCGAGCCGTTCGGCGGCGGCGTCGTAGCCCATGTGGCGGGCCAGGAGCGCCTCCGCTTCGACGTCGCCATGGCCCGCGTGCCGCGCCCAGGCGAGGGCGGCGAGCGCCCGCGCGGTGAGCAGGTCGCCCGCGTCGACGCGGTCGGGCGTCTCGACGCAGAGGGCGACAAGCGAGCGCGCGACGGCGCGTAAGACCGCCGGCGAATGAGCCCCCTGCGACCACGCGGCGTCGAGGGCCGCGAGGGTGGCCGTGACCGGGCGCGACGGCGTGAGGATGGGCCACGCCACGGCGGCGGGCGCGGGCGCGTCGGCGAGGGGGCGCTCCGCGGCGGTGACGGCGGCGGCGCGCTGGACGAGGGCGAGGAGGGCGTCGAAGTCCGCGTCCTCGGGCAAGGTGGCGAAGGGGCGGCCGTCGAGGGTGAGGTCCCACTGGCCGCCCCGCCAGGAGGCGGCGACGACGGGCGGCGCGGCGCGGCCGTGGAGGTGCGAGAGCTCGCGGATCGCGCCGACGAACCGCGCGTCGGGGTGCAAACGGAGGCGGGCGGCGAGCATCTCGCGCAGGGCTTCGGTGGAGGCGGGCATCTCCGTGGCGCGAGCGACGGCGAGGGAGCCGCTGCGTTGCGGGACGGCGCGCTGCGGGGGCGCCTCGATGTGCCCCTCAAACTGCAAGGCGAGGAGCGTGGTGCCGAGGAGGCCGAGCGCGACGATCAAGGTCGCGAAGGTGAAGGCCTGACGGTGCGGTGAGACATCGCTCATCGTGCGCTCGTTCTTGCTGAAGGCTGACAAACACGGCGACGCTAGCACCCCCCGTCACGCCAACGGAACCCCCTCCGCGCGCGCCCCGAAGACGCGCTCACGGTCGTTCGCGTCGCGGCGGGGTGATCGTCCGGTACACTGCGCCCTGGATGCAACTCCCTCTCTTCTGGAAGCGCCCCGCCCCGTGGCTTCTCCTCGGCTCGCTCGGCCTCTCCGCGCTCGTCGTCCGGCCCCTCGCGGTGGAGCTCGGCGCGGCGCTGGTGTTCGGCTTCGTCTCCGAGCGGCCCATCGCGTGGATGCTCCGGCGCGTCCATCGTGACACCGCGCGCTGGCGCTGGGCGGCCGCCACCGGCTTCGCGGTCATGGTGTCACTCACGCTCTTGATCCCCGCAACCTTCGCGCTCTGGGTGGCCATCCGTGAGATCGGCGGGCTCCTCGCCACGGCCGACGCCTCCCACCTCGAGCGCGCCCTCAACGGGCTCGCCGCACGGCTCCGCGCGCGCAGCTCCTCGCTCGGCGTGACGCTCCCCGCGGGCGAGATCTCCAGCCGCGCCCGCTCGCTCGCCTCGTCCGCCGGGGCGGCCATCGCGCGCGGCACGGGGAGCGTGCTCGCGCGGACGCCCGGCGCCCTCTTCTCGGCCTTCGTGGTGCTGGTCGGCTGGGTGACCTTCGCCGTGAAGGGCAAGGCCATGCGCGACCGGGTGCTCCCGATGCTCCTCCCGTGGCCTCGCGAGCGCGAGATCATCAGCCGCACCACCGCGGACGTGATCGACGGGGTCGTTCTCGCCAACATCGGCGTGTCGGTGGTGCAGGCGACCATCGTCCTGGTGGCGACGCTCGCGCTCCGCGTCCCCAACGCGGTGGTGTGGGGCGTCGCGAGCTTCGCGCTGTCCTTCGTGCCGCTCATCGGGACGGCGGCGGTGACGCTCAGCGCCGCGGCGTGGCTCCTGCTCATGGGGCGCACCGGGGCCGCGGTGGTGATGGTGGTCGTCGCGATCATCGCGGGGAGCGTCGACAACATCCTCCGCCCGATGCTGGCCCGCGGCGCGTCGGAGCTCTCGTTCCTGTGGATGATGGTGGCCTTCGTGGGCGGAGTGACCGTGTTCGGGGTGCCCGGGGTGATCCTCGGCCCCCTCGCGCTCGCCTGGGCGACGGCCTTGTGGGAGGCGCTCCACCTCTCCGACGAGCCCGACCTCTCCGACGATTGAGGCGCTACCGCGCCGCGAGCGCGTCAAACTCCGTGGGGTCGTGCGCGCTGAACACCGTCACGTCCTGATGCGCGCGCGCCAGCTCGCGGAGCCGCGCCTGGTTGGCCCGCCGCAGCCCGTCATCGATCGCCACCATTCGTTGAAACACGCTCAGCCCCGGCGGGCACCACGCGGGCTCGCCGTGCACCTCGTCGCGGTGGAAGTACGCGTCGCCGCCGTGCACCAGCCAGCGCGCGCCGTCCTGCACTGCCACCGCGACGTGGCCGCGCGTGTGCCCCGCCAGCGGGATCATCACCACCTCCGGGTCGCGCCCGGTCAGCGCCCGCACGGCTTCGAAACCCATCCAGCGGTCGCCCGTCGCCGCGCGCCGCTCCCACGCGGGGCCGTGCGCCCAGTGGTAGGGCTTGTAGCGCTCGCGCTCCATCACGGTGGCCCGCGCGGTGGCGGCGTCGAGCTCGGTGCCGTGGACGTGCACCTTCGCGAGGGGGAAGTCGGGCAGGCCGCCGGCGTGGTCGAGGTCGAGGTGGGTCACGACGATGTCGGTCACGTCGCGCGGGCTGTAGCCGAGGGCCTCCACCTGACGCACGGCGCAGCCCGACTCCGCCAGCGTCGGGCCGCCGATCGCGAGCATCGCGCGCCCGATGCGCCGCACCGGGTCGCGCACGTCGTCGAGGCCCATCCCCGTGTCGACCAGCACGAGCCCCTTCGCCGTCTCCACCAGCAGGCAGTGGGCGACGAGGCGGCCGCGCGTGAGCCACCCCTTCCCCTCGCGCGTGGTGAGCGCCTGGTTGAAGGGGCACATCGAGAAGCAGTCGAGGTGGTGGATCTTCATCGCGCGCGAGCCTACCCCAGACGCGCGGCGGCGATCACGCGTCGAGCGTCACGTGGTGGCCGGTGTGGCGTCGCACGTTGAGCACCGCGCCCCCTTCGAAGAGGAGGTACTGCCCGCGCACGCCGACGAGGCGCCCGCTCACCGACCCGTCGCGCCCGAGGTCGACGCTCCGCGGCTTCGCGGGGTGCTGCGCCACCGGGTACACGATGGCTGTCACCGCGTCGTCGGCCACCGCCCATGGCGCGAGCGACGCGGGGATGGCCGCGAGGGCGTCGCGCCGCGCGCGCTGGAGCTCGTCGGGGTCGCAGGGAGCCCCAGCGAGCATGCGCTGCCACGGCGTGCGGTCGGAGAAGTGCTCTTTGAGGGCCACCTCGATCTCACCGGCGAGCTTGCGGTAGGGCGTCTCGGCGATGCGGAGGGCCGCCGCGGCGCCCTGGTCGATCCAGCGCGTGCGGGTGTGATCGGCGCCGGTGACGCCCACCTTCACGCCCCCCGAGTGGGCGAGGTACACGACGTGGGGGCGGTGGTGGTAGGTGGCCTCCCACGCCGGATCGCGCCCGCCGCCGAGGTGGGCCTCGCAGAGCTCGGGGCGGATGATGCACGGCGAGGCCGACGGGTCGGAGAGGAAGTGCGGGTAGCAGTAGCCCTCGCCGAAGAGCTTCTCCACGCGCTCGCCGCACACGCGGCAGTAGCGCGCCCCGGTGAAGGTGAGGGTGAGCGGCGCGCCGAGGAGGCCGTTGACGGCGATGACGTCGTCGCCGAGCGGGAGCGTGTACGCGACGGGCTCGCCGGGCGTGACGCGCATCTTCGAGAGGGTGCCGGCGGCGTGCATCGCCGGACTCTATCGCAACGATCGCCTCACCGGACCACCAGCCGCACCGAGCGGGCCTGCACGTGGCACTCGCCGTCGGCGATGACGGTCGACGCCGTGGCCGCGAGGTTGCCCCGCTGGGCGCGCACCACAAACTGCCCCGCGCGCTCCTCCCCCGCGTGCCACCGGGTGCAGCCGCCGCCTTCGACGGGGAGGTCGCAGGTGGCGGGCTGCGTGGCGCCGCCGTCGACCGTGAAGGTGACCACGGCGTCGCGCACGGGCGTCCCGCCGGTGTCTACCACCTCGATCGACACGGAGAACACGAGCTGCGTCGAACACGCGCCGCCGACGAGGCAGGCGGAGGAAGACACGGCGGCGAAGAGCACGGCGAGGACGAGCGGGCGTCGCATCATGAGCGTAGCGTCCGCAAGCGATGTGCCGCGCCGAAACGCGCGGAGACGCGCGCGGGAGGCGACGGGAGCGTGCGGTGCGAGCACAGGGCGTGAGGCCGACGCACACCTGGGCCGGGAACCATTCGCACGCTCGCCCAACGGGTGGCGAGCGGGCCGCGAATTCACGGCCTAGCACACTCCGGCATGCGTCGTGCTCCATGAAACCGCCATGAGCAACAAGCACACGGCCCCTTCGTTTCCTTCGATGTTCTTCGCTGTTTTCATGATGGCTGGCGCGCTGGCCGGCTGCGCGAGCGACCCCCGCGACGGGGCGCTCGGCAACGCCACCTTCGCCTACCGCAGCAGCCGGGGCTGCGCGGGCATCTTCGACGATGGCTGCCCGGTGAGCGGCTCGCTGCTGACCGGCGTCACGGAGACGCTGGAGGTGAAGGTGTCTGCCTCCGACGACCCGAACTCCGACCTCACGCTCGTCTCCACGGCCCCGGGGGTGGTGACCGTCGTGTCGTCCGGCGGCCCCATCAACGACAGCTCGCCGCACACCTACCAGTGGCGCGTCAACGCGGCCGCGCCGGGGACGGCCTCGCTCGAACTCCGGCGCCGCGACGGTTCGGTGCTCGACCGGGTGTTCGTGCGGGCCGAGGACGCCACGGCGATCGACATCGTCAACGAGGACACCCGCCAGGGGACACTCTCCGCCGACGCGCAGCGGCTGACGGTGCGGATGGGCGCGCAGGGGTCGATCACCGGCTTCGCGCGCAACGCCCGCGGGCAGCGGCTCCACGGCAACGACGCGGTGGTGTGGGAGGTGGCGGGCCGCGAGGTGGTCGAGCTGCAGTTCGGGTTCATGCAGGGTGCGCGCGTGGCCGACGACCACGTCTTCGTGCTGCCTCGGGCGCCGGGCGTGACGCGCGCGACGGTGCACGCGGGTTCGGCCCGCCGCGAGCTGGAGATCACTGTCGTGCCGTGACTCACTCCGCCCAGTGGAGGATGGTGCCCTCGTTGCCGACCGCCCACACGTCGTCGGCGCCCGTCCCCCACACGCCGCGCAGTGTTCGCGTGGTGGGCGACGTCACGGCCTCCCACGCGCGCCCGCGCCAGCGCAGGATGGTGCCCATCTCGCCCACCGCCCACACGTTCGTGGGTCCGCTCCCCCACACGCTGTTGAGCCGCTGGGTGGTCCCGCTGGCGAAGGGGGCCCAGCGCGTCCCGTCCCAGTGGACGATCGCGCCAGCCTCCCCGACGGCCCAGACGTCGTTGGCGCCGCTCCCCCATACGCTGTGGAGGTTGCCCGGTCCCGCCACGCTCGCGGTGACGGTGCCATCGGGGGCGCGACGCACGATGGTGCCGGCCTCCTGGGTCGCCTCGCCGACAAACCACGTGGTGCCCTCGTGTCCCCACACATCGGTGATCGCCCCGCGGAAGAACACCGCGAAGGGGTCGCCTGCGCCGGCGCGCGCGGTGTGGACGCTCTGCCACGCCGCGCCGTCCCAGCGGTGGACGAGGCCGTATCCGCCCGCGACCCAGACATCGCGCGCGCCGCTGCCCCACACCCCGACGCCGCCGCTGTCGTAGCGCTCACCGGCGTTGCTCTGGCGCGTCCAGGTGAGGCCGTCCCAGTGGAGCGTCATGCCCTCGGTCGAGATGACGTACCCGCCGACCACCCACACGTCGTTGGGTCCGCTGCCCCACACGTCGTGAAACTCGCCTCGCCTGGTGAGCTCGCTCGGCACGGGCTCGCGCGCCCACGCCGACCCGTCCCAGCGCACCATCACCGCGCTCGGGCCGCCGTTGGTTCCTCCCTCGCCGACGGCCCACACGGTGCGTCGGTCGCTCCCCCACACGGCCCAGAGCGCACCGGTGGTGTCGCTGCGCATCGCGACCCAGGGGCCCGGCGTGCGCGGCGCGGCGTCGGCGACTGCGGCGTCGGCGATCGGGGTGTCAGCGGGGGCGGCGTCTGCGTCCGCAACGGCGTCGGAGGGCGGCGGGAGGGCGTCCGCGGGCGGTGCGTCATCCACGGCGGTAGCCTCCCCCCGCACGAGCGCGTCGCTCCCCGTGACCGCGATCTCACCGCAGGCGTTGAGCCCGATCACCGCACCGAACACCGCCAGCAGCCGCCCGGGACGCACGCTTCGAAGGATCTCCATGCAGGCGGTGTGGCCGGGGGCGCTCGCTTCCGTCACGCAGACTCACTTCTCCGCCCGCCGCTCGGCCCCCCACGCCGCCGCCGCCCCGGCGATGATCCCCACCAGCACGCCCATCCCCGGCGCGACGCGGGTGTACTCCCCCGTCCAAAGTACGATGCCCGTGATGGCCAGCGCCGCGGGGGCC
>JBILLV010000123.1:0-25045 GCA_044375895.1 Polyangiales bacterium
TGTACACGAGGTCGGCGAGCTCCCAGGGCTTCGTGAGCAGCTCGGGGGCCTCCCGCCGCAGGGCGCTCACGAGCGCGTAGAAGCCCGCGAGGGCCTTGCGCGCGGCGCCCGCGACGTCGTCGGGGAGATCCCCCGAGGCGATCACCTTCCACACGGAGGTGTTCACCGCGGCGGCGTGGGCCACGACGCGGTCGACGGTGGTCTTGCCGATCTTGCGCGGCGGCGTGTTGATGACCCGGAGCACCGACACGTCGTCGTTGGGGTTGGTCATCAGTCGGAGGTACGCGAGGAGGTCTTTCACCTCGGCCCGGTCGTAGAAGCGCAGGCCGCCGATGATGGCGTAGGGGACGTTCTCCGCGCGGAGCGCCTCCTCCAGCGGCCGCGACTGCGCGTGGATGCGGTAGAAGAGCGCCACCTCGCGGGCGGCAGTGCCCTGCCGCAAGGCCCCCTTCACGCGCAGCGCGATGGCCCGCGCCTCCGCCCGCTCGTCCTCCGAGCGGAGCACCTCGATGGGGGCGCCCTCCCCGTTGTCGGTGAAGAGCGTCTTGGCCTCGCGCTCGGCGGCCTTGGAGATCACCGCGTTGGCCGCCCGCAGGATGCGCTTGGTGGAGCGGTAGTTCTGCTCCAGCTTGATGACGGTGGCGCCCGGGTAGTCCCGGCGAAAGTACTGGATGTTGCGCACGTCGGCGCCGCGCCACCCGTAGATGGCCTGGTCGTCGTCGCCCACCACGCAGAGGTTGTGGTGCTCGCCCACCAGCGCGCGGAGGATGCGGTACTGGGCGTTGTTGGTGTCTTGAAACTCGTCCACCAGGAGGTAGCGAAAGCGCTCGCGGAGCTCCTCCCGCACGGCGTCGTCGTGCTCCAACAGCCACGCGGTCTTGGACAAGAGGTCGCCGAAGTCCACGGCGTTGTTGGCCGCGAGGCGCTTCTCGTAGGAGGCGTAGGCCGTGGCGATGGCCTTCTCCTGGGGCGTGCGCGCGCGGCCGAGGAGGTCGTCGGGGGAGAGCACCTCCTGCTTGGCGCGGTCGATGGCGTGGAGGACGGCGCTCTTGGCGAGGGACTTGTCGTCGTACTTGAGCTCTTCGTAGACGCGGTTCATCACCGAGCGCTGGTCGCTGTCGTCGTAGATGGCGAAGTCGCGGCGCAGCCCGAGGGCCTCGCCGTAGCGCCGCAAGAGCTTCGCCCCGGTCGCGTGGAAGGTGGCCACCCAGAGCTCGCGGGCCTGCTCGCGCCCCACCAGCCGCGCGATGCGCTCGCGCATCTCCCCCGCGGCCTTGTTGGTGAAGGTGACGGCCATCACGCGCCAGGGCGCGACCCCGGTGGCCTCGAGGATGTGCGCGATGCGGTAGGTGATCACCCGCGTCTTGCCGCTGCCCGCCCCCGCGAACACCATCAGCGGCCCGTCGAGGTGGAGCGTCGCCTGGAGCTGCGGGGGGTTGAGTTCGCGCGCGAGCGACGCTGCATCCATGGGTCGGGGCTTTACCACTGGACGAACATTCAGGAGAAGGGGCGCCGCGGGATCTTGTGCTAGGGTCGCGCGGCGATGACCGGCACGGGAGACAACGTCCTCGAAGGCGACGCGTCGGCCTCGATCCCCGACGAGCACACCCCGGCCCAACTCCCTGACGAGCGGGTGAATGCCCGGGCGGCGCGCGCGTCCAAGTCTGCCGATGCCGCCCGCGATCGAGCCTATGACCGTGACCTCGTCGAGCGCGCCGCGAAGGGTGACCAGCGCGCGTTCGCCGAGCTCGTGGGGCGCCACCAGCGGCGCGCGGGCGTCGTGGCCTACGGCATCGTCCGCAACGCCGAAGACTCCCGCGAGGTGGTGCAAGACGCCTTCGTGCGGGTGTGGAAGCACCTCGGGGACTTCAGCGGCCAGGCGAGCTTCAGCACCTGGCTCTACCGCATCGTCTACAACCTCTCGATCGATGTCATCCGCCGCCGCTCCCCAGGCAACGCGGTCGAGCTCGACGACCGCACCGACCTCGACGGAGCCCCCGACGAGCTCCTCCCCTACCGCGGCGAGTCCGACCCCTTCGCGTCGCTCGACCGGGCCCGTCTCACCGCGGCGATGCAGTCGGCCCTCGACGAGCTCCCCGCCTACCACCGCACCGTCATCGTGCTGCGCGAGGTCGAAGGGCTCTCCTACGAGGAGATCGCCGAGGCCACCAGCGTCCCGAAGGGGACGGTCATGTCGCGCCTCTTCCACGCGCGGCGCAAGATGCAGGCGATCCTTCACGAGCGGTACGGCCGTGAGGTCCCGCTCCCCAAAGACCTCCGCGATGCCCCCGAGGAGGCGTAGACCATGACGCACCCTGACGACGCCACGCTCCAGACCTGGCACGACCGCGAGCTCCCCCCCGCGGAGGCCGTCTCCATCGACGCGCACCTCGCCCGCTGCGCCGCGTGCGAGTCACGCGCGGCGGGCCTGCGCGCGCTGGGTGACGGCCTCGCGCGCTGGGCCGACGACGCGCCGGTGCAGTTCGACCTCACCGCCTCCATCCTCGGCGCCATCGCCCCCCAGGAGCGCGCGCCGACGCCCCCTGCGCCCGCGAAGGTGCTCCCCCTCGACGCCGCCCGCGCGCGGCGCTCGCCGGGTCGCGCGATGCTGTACCCCGCCTTCGCGGCGGCCGCGGCGCTGGTGTTCTTCCTCGTGTGGCACAACCCCGCCCGCCTCCAGATCCCGATCGCGCCGCCGCCGCAGGGCACCACAAACGTGTCGGCGCGCCCCGTGGAAGTGGGCGGCGGACAGGGCGGCGCCGAGGTGACGCGCGTCGACGTACAAGGCGCGCAGAGCTATTCGGTGCTCCAGATCCAGGGTGTGAACCCCGGCGCGATGACCGCGGTCGTCTGGATTCAGGATGCCCCCGAGGAATCTCCCTAACCCTTCGACCCCGCATTGAGTAGGGTGCAGACGTGAAACTCCGACTCCTCGCAACGGCTCTCTCCCTGGCGCTTCTGACGCCCGGGTTCGCCCACGCCCAACAGCCCGGGCCGAGCGCACCCGCCCCGGCGCCCGCCGCCGCGGCGCACATCGAGGTGCTCGTGCTCGAGGCCACCACCGGCGCCGGGGGCATCGCCCCGTCGCTCGCGAGCCTCCCGCAGCTCCGGCAGCCGCCCTTCAGCGCGTACACGCAGATCACGGTGGTGTCGCGCGAGACCCTCAACCTCTCGTCGACGGCCACCACCACCACGCTGCCCAACAACTCCACCGCGGGCGTCGTGCTCACCAGCCGCAGCGCCGACGGTCGCTTCACCGTGGGCGTCACGTTCACGCAGGGGGGCCGCGCGAGCCGCATCGAGTTCGTGGCCGCCGCGGGTGAGCCCTTCTTCACCGTGCGATCGAGCCGCCCCGAGCGCGCGCTCATCATCGGCTTCATCGTCCGCCCGTAGCGGCCGATCGCTCCCCTCGCGTCAAAGTGCTTGAAGCGCGCGAGGGCGCGTGGTACCCAATCGCTCCGCCTGGAGTTTCGCTCCCGGCGTCGGAGGCGTGGCCGAGTGGCCTATGGCGGCGGCTTGCTAAGCCGTTGATGGGGTAACCCATCCGCAGGTTCGAATCCTGCCGCCTCCGCAACTGTTTGGAAGTGTCGGTCGTCGGGGGGCGACCGAGATGCGCGCTGGGCGAGCAGATGTCTTGCGTCGTGGTCGCGTTGGGAGACAATCTCTGCGCCCACCATGTGCCCCGCTCGCTCCCCGCTCTGGCTCGTCGCCGCCCTCCTGGGCGCGTGCGAGTTCAGCGGCTCGGCGGGCGTCGCACCGATTCCAGACGAGCCGGTCGCGTCGCGCGTGATGCCCGTCGCGCCGGCGCCGCTGGAGGTGGCCCAGCAGGTGCGCTACGACGACGCGGTGTACGCCGACGACCTCGTGGCCGCCGGCTCGCACGCGTGCGTCCGCTCCAACGACGGGCGCCTCTTCTGTTGGGGCTCCAACCGCGACGGGCAGCTCGGCGGCACGGTGGGTGACGTGACGTCGCGCCCCGTGCGGGTCGGGCGCGACGTGCAGGTGGCGGGGGTGTTCGCGGGTCCCACGCAGACGGCGGTGTTGCGGCGCGACGGCGAGGTGGGCCACTGGGGTCGCCACGCGCCGACGCTCGACGACGAGGTGACGCCGTGGTCGCGCCGCGACACGCCCGGCGTGGGCGCCCTCGCGGGGGCCACCTTCGGCGAGCAGCACGCCCTCGCGTGGGACGACCGCGGCAGCCTCGTGGCGTGGGGCGCCCCCGATGCGGCGAGCTTCACCACGGCCTTCCTCGTCAAGCCCGTGCTCGTCCACCTCAACTTCCGCGTCGATCAGGCGTCGGTGTGGTCACGCGAGAGCAAGGGCCACGGGTGCCTCGTGGCGCGCGGCGGCGTGGTGGCCTGCTGGGGCGACAACGAGCAGGGCCAGCTCGGGCGCGCGGCCTTCGAACAAGGGATCTTCATCTACCCGGTGGTGGGCACGGCGACGCGGGTGTCGGTGGGCGAGCAGTTCTCGTGCGCGCTCGGCCGCGACCGGGCGGTGTGGTGCTGGGGCGCCAACGACGTGGGGCAGCTCGGCGACACCACCAAGCAGCGCCGCGACGTCCCCGAGCGCGTGCGGGTGCCGGGCGACGTGATCGCGCTCGCGACGGGCGCCCGCCACGCCTGCGCGGTGGTGCGCGACGGGTCCACCTGGTGCTGGGGCGTCAACGACCGCGGCCAGGTGGGCGCGTCGGTCGAGATCGCGGCGACCACCCCGGTGCGGGTGACGGGGTTGCCCAAGGCCGTCGGCGTCGCGTGCGGCGACGACTTCTCGTGCGTCCGCACCGAGCAGGGCGAGGCGCGCTGCTGGGGCCGCAACGACCGCGGCCAGCTCGGCGACGGCACCTTCGTCGGCGGCCACCAGCAGCGTCGCGTGCTGCTGTAGCCCGCGTCGACGTCCTTCGCGCGTCGTGACGCTCACCGCGCGCGAACGACGTACCGCACCCGCTCTTCGATGGGAGCGAGCCACTCGGTGAACCACGACGAAGCCACCGCCTCGACGCGGACGGCCTCGTCCCCCTCGTCGCCCGACCAGCAGCCGAACACCTCGACGTCCCCCCACGCCGCCGCGTCCTCCACCAGCGCCCGCAGCCGTTCGCGCGACCGCTGCGCGTCAGTGAAGGCTGCGCGTTCGTCGGCGCCCATCGCGCCGACGAGCGGCGCCACCTCGTCGACACGTTGGAAGCCCTGCCACGTGAGGTCGCCGGAGTTGTACCCGCAGCCGCAGCCTTCATGCGAGCCCACGTAGCTCACGTGCGGGAGCGTGAAGCGCGCGCGCACGGGCGCATCGGCGTCCACCGCTTCGACGCGCGCGTAGCCGTCCACGGGGTGGGGTTGCTGCGGGCTCGCGAGCGTCACCGGAGGCAGCGGTCGCGCGGAGGCCATCCACACCAGCAGGCACATCGCGCGACTCTGCCACGATCCACGCGCCGGGGTCAGCCCTTCACCAGCCGGACGAACACCTCGCGATTCCCCGACGGCCCGTGCACCAGGCTGTCCGCTTGCCCGTCCACGCGCAGCCCGAGCGACGCCGCCGTCGCCACCACCCCGTCCACCGCGCGCTGCCTCGCCGCGTCGTCGCGCACCACGCCGCCCTTCACCTCGCGCGGCCCCAGCTCAAACTGCGGCTTCACCATCGCGATCACCACCCCGCCGGGCGCGACCACCTCCGCCACCGCCGGCAGCACCTTCCCCAGCCCGATGAACGACACGTCCATCACCACCAGCTCGACGGGCTCGCTCACCACCTCGCGCAGCCCCAGGCGCGCGTTGACGCCCTCGCGCGAGAGCACGCGCGGGTCACTCCGCAGCCGCTCGTGGAGCTGCCCCTTGCCCACGTCCACCGCCCATACGCGCAGCGCGCCGCGTTGCAGCAGCAGGTCGGTGAAGCCGCCGGTGCTCGCCCCCACGTCGAGGCACACCTTCCCCGCGGGCTCCACGCGCAGCGGCTCCATCACCCCCTCCAGCTTCAGCCCGCCGCGCGAGACGTAGGGGCACGCGTCGCCCTGCACCTCGATCACGGCGTCGGTCGCGACGAGCGCGCCGGCCTTGTCCACGCGCTGCCCCGCGATGAACACCCGCCCCGCCATGAGCATCGCCTGCGCGCGCTCGCGGCTCTCGGCGAGGCCCTTCGCCACCATCAGCCGGTCGATGCGCTCGCGGGCCACGGCCTCACCCCCGCATCGCCAGCGCGATCACCACGAGCACCGCCGCCACCACCGCCGCGGCCGCCACCCACACGAGCGGCGAGCGCTTCGGCGGCGCGTCGACGTCAGCCAGCGGATCGACGGGCGCGGGCAGCGGCCCCGCGGGGCTCCCCGGGTCGGTGAGCATCACGGCGGCCACCTGCGGGGCGTCGGCGAGGATCGGCAGCGTCGGCGCGGCGAGGGAGGCGGTCGCGCTCTGGCGGGCGAAATCGTCGAGGCCGGGCGCGTCGTCGAGGTCGTCGGCGACGGGGCGCGAGGCGGTGGCCTTCGGCGCGGGCACCTCGGGCGGCGGCGTCTCGCGGCCCGGCAGGACGGGCATCACCTCGACGGGCGACTCCGGGATCTCCGCCAGACCGAGGGCGGCGTGCTCGCGGGCGCGGCGCGTCTCCACCAGCTCGGCTTCGAAGTGGTCGGTGAGAAACTTCCCGAAGCGCATCGGCGACGCCATCAGCCGGTTGCGCTCGGCGTACTCCTCCAGGTCGTGGAGCAGCGCGGCGGCGCTCGGGTAGCGGTCGTCGCGGCGCGGCGCGAGGCCCTTCGCCAGCACCGCCGCGATGTGCGCGTACTCCGGCAGGCCCTTGGTCGGCAGCTCGGGGACCTCCCCCGCCTTCGCCACCTCCAGCACCTCGCGCCCCGCCTGGGCCTTGTACATGCGGCGCCCGGAGAGGATCTCCCAGAGGATGGTCGTGGCCGAGAAGACATCCGCCCGCGCGTCGACGCGCTCGCCCCGCGCGTGCTCGGGCGACATGTACGCCGCCTTGCCCTCGAGCGCGCCCTCGGGGAGCTCTTCGAGGTCGGCGACGGCGCGGGCGATGCCGAAGTCGCAGAGCTTCACCTCGCCCTCGAGCGAGATGAGCACGTTGGAGGGAGACACGTCGCGGTGGACGATCCCGAGCGCCTCGCCCTCGTCGCCGCGTCGGCGGTGGGCGTAGTCGAGCCCTCGGAGCATCTCGCACACGATGAAGAAGCCGTACTCCGCGGGGAGGGCCACCTTGCGCTCGCGGAGCTTCTTCAGGAGCTGCGTGAGGTCGTAGCCCTCGACGTACTCCATGGCGATGTAGAGCCGAGACTCCTCGCGGCCGAGGTCGAAGGTCTGGACGACGTTGCGGTGCGAGAGGCGGGCGGCGAGGCGCGCCTCGGAGACCAGCATCGCGGCGAAGCCCGTGTCGGCCGCGAGGTGCGGGAGCACGAGCTTCACCACGGCGCGGCGGGCGGCGCCCATCTGCGTGGTGCCGCGCGCGAGGTAGATGTCAGCCATCCCTCCGCGGCCGATCCGGTCGAAGAGCACGTAACGCCCGAAGCGCCGCGGGAGCTCGAACTCGGGTGCCTCTTCTTGCGTGTCGCTGGCGGCCATTGGGGGGCGGCGGACTATCCACCGCAACGCGCGCCGCGATCAAGTGTGATACTCACCTCCCCCCTCGCCGTGACCGCTGCCCGCGCCTCCCTCGACCCCCTCCGTTACGGCGTCCGCGCCCTCGGTGAGATGTCGCGCGCGCAGGCGAGCGTGCCTGTTCCGCCAGCAGGGGAGGCGGGGGTGTTTGCGCCGCGGCGGGCGGTTCCGCCGATCGCGCGGGACGGGGCGGCGCTGTCGCTGCGACTCTTCACGGACGACGCCGACGACGCGACGCGCTTCGTGCTCCGTCAGACGTCGCAGCTCACGCTGGCGCCGCCGCCCGCGCGCGCGACGGCCTTCTACGAAGCCCACGCGGGCGCCCTCGCCTGGGACGCCGACGACGACGCCGACGTGGTGGTGGGCTTTCCGTTGGTGACGTTCTCGCAGCAGGGGGCGCAGCGGACGGCGCCGCTCTTCGCATGGTCGGGCGCGCGTCCCGCGTGGCGCACGGGCGATGTCCCGTGGAGCGTCCCCCGCGGCGCGCGCGTGGGCGACCCCCTCGACGCGCCGACGGAGCTCCGTCTGGAGGCCGGCGAGGAGGAAGACGATGGGCACTTCGCGCTCCACGCGGGCCTGTGGAGCTCGCTCCTCGACCTCGACGGCGAGACCCTCTCGGCGATCTCGCGGGCGGGACGTGCGGACGTCACGAAGCTCGTTCGCGCCGCCACCCTGGCGCTCCGCGAGGCTCCCCTCGATGAAGACGCGCTGGGCGAAGGCCCGTTGACCCGCGCCGACCTCGTGGCGCTCTGTGAGGCCGTGGTCACCCGCGCGCCGCCGCGCCGTGAGGTGAAGGCGCACCCGCACGGGCTCGCGATGCTCCTGCCGCGGGGCGATCCGACGTCCGGGCTCCGCGCCGAGCTCGACGCGCTGCTCGAAGACCCGGCGCCGCGGGAGGGGCCGCTGGCGGTGTTTCTCGGGGCGCCGGCGAGGGAGGCCGCGTCGGGGTCGTTGTGGACGTACGGCGCCTCGCCGCCCACCGCCTCGCAGCTCGACGCCGCCCGCGCCTTCGAGGGGACGCACGACCTCGTCACCGTGTGCGGACCGCCGGGCTGCGGCAAGACCACGCTGCTCCATCACCTCGCGGCGCAGGCGATCGTCGCGCGGGCCCTCGACACCGTGTGGAAGCGCCCCCCCGAGCGCCGCGACACCCCCTGGGCGCTGGTGGTCACGAGCACCAACAACGCCGCCGTCGACCACGCGCTCGCCCCCTTCCTCGCGACGCGCGACCTCCCGGTGGGCATCCGCCTCGGCAACCGCAAGGTGCTCGCCGAGGCCACCGCCGCGACGCTCGCGGACACCCTCCTCGCGCTCGACCGACGCCCCGCGCTCAGCCTCCACGAGGCGCGCGAGTCCTTCGAAGCGCTCGCCAGCCCCGTGCGCGCGCACCTCGCCGCCGTCGCGGCCGACCGTGACGCGCGGCACAAGCGCGAGCAGGGCGCGAAGGAGCGTGAGAAGCGCGAGAAGAAGCTCCACGCGAAGCTGCAGCAGCGGCACGCGCTGCCCGCCGACCCGAGCGTCACCCGGGACGACGTCGAGGCTGCCCGCTCGATGCTAGGGGAGCACATCGCGGCGCTCTTGCGGCTCGTGACGATGTACGTCGACCGCTCCGATCCGCTGCCCGCCAAGGCGCGCTCGCGGTGGGACGACGCCAACGCGCACCGCGGGCGCAAGCTCGCGACGCTGCTCACGCGGTGCGGGGTCGAGCTCCCCTTCGGCGCGCTGGGCGATGGGGACGTCGCCGCCGCGATCGAGCGCCAGCGCGCGGCGATGGAGGCGACAGCTGAAGCGCTCGGGCGGCTGGCGAACGGGCTGCACCGTGACGCCTGGCAGCGCGAGCTCGACGAGATCGCCCGCGCGCGCGACGCGGACGCAGCCGCGGCCGAACGCCCTGCGCCCGCGCCCGATCCGTCGCTGGTGGAGGCCGCCCTCGCCGTCCGCGACGCGTGGGCCTACGAGCACCGCGCGGCCCTGCTCCCGCGCCTCCACGCCGCGCACGGTCGCCTCGTCGACGCGCCGGGACGCGAGCGACGGACGCCCATTGGCGAGCTGCTCCTCGGCCTCTCACCGCTCTTCCCCGTGACGGGGTGCACGCTGCTCGCGATGCGCTCGTCCTTCCCGCTCGAACCCGATGTGATCGACCGGCTGGTGGTGGACGAGGCCGGGCAGTGCGCCCCCGTCTACGCCGTCCCCGCCCTCGCGCGGGCGTCGCGTGCGCTGCTCACGGGCGACGTGGCGCAGCTCCCGCCCGTGTACACGCTCGACGACCGGGTCGACGATCGCCTCGCGCGAGGTCTCTCCGCCGCGGCGGTCGGCCCGTTTCGGATGGGGACGTCCAGTGACAGCTCCGCGCAGCGCCACGCCGAGTCGCGCGCCGCCGTGCACCGCACGCTGGTGGAGCACTTCCGCTCGCAGCCCGAGATCGTCGCCCTCGCGTCGGCCTGGAGCGGCTACACCCTCGACGTGCGCACCCCGCGCCGCTCGCTCACGGCGGTGTGCGCGTGGCTCGCCCGGCCCGTGATGGTGGTGCCGGTGCGCGGCGTCGGCGAACGGACGCCCGTCGGCGTGGTGAACGAGGCCGAGGCGCGCAAGGCGGTGACGCTCGTGGGCGCCCTCGTGGCCGACGGCGTGTCGCCCGAAGACATCGCGGTGCTGACGCCCTTCGTGGGCCAGAGCGCGACCATCGAGCGGGCGCTCCAGGCGCGCGGCCTCGGCGGGGCGCGGGGGGTGCTCGTGCGCACGGTGCATCGGCTCCAGGGGGGCGAGCGGCGCGTGGTGATCTTCTCGCTGACGGCGACGGAGTCTTCGCACCTCCGCTGGGTCGCCGAGCGACCTCACCTCCTGCACGTGGCCACCAGCCGCGCGCAAGACCATCTGGTGGTCCTCCTCGACGTGGCCCGCGCGCGCACCGAGGCGGGCCTGGCGCCGCTGGTGGCGCTCCGGCCGTGACGCTCGGTGAAGGGGTGACGATTTGCGTCACCCCCAGGTGTCCGAAATGGGCACTCAACCGCTGGGGCAGACCGCTGCAATGTGTAGAACCGACTCAAAAACAAGCTCACCACACGTCTGGCACATGGTTTGAATTGCCATCGTTCGCAGGCCGCGCTCGGTGTGTGGCCACGATGTGTTCCATAAGGAGGAACCTAAATGATTCGTGCAATCCGTCGTATGCGTGCCGGCTTCACCCTCGTCGAGCTGATGATCGTCGTCGTCATTCTCGGCATCCTCGCGGCGGTCGCGATCCCCGCCTTCACGCGCTACGTGAAGCGCTCGAAGACGTCGGAAGCGGCTGGCAACATCGCGAAGGTGTACCAGGGCCAGCTGACGTACTACCAGGGCGCGCTCGAGCGCGGGTTCTCGTCCTTCGTGAACGCCAACACGCTGACCCCCGGCGCCGACCCCGGCTCGGCGAAGTTCGCCGCCAACATCGCCCTCTGGAACTCCAGCACGGCGTGGACGGCCATCGGCTTCTCGCTCGACTCGGCCCACTACTACGCCTACGCCTGCCCCGGCAGCACCGCGGTCACGGCCGACGGCACCGCCTTCACCGCCTACGCGATCGGCGACCTCGACGGCGACAACACCAACTCCACCTACGAGCGCCAGGGCTCGATCTCGGGTGGTGAGGTCCAGGGCGCCAACATCGGCATCACGTCCGAGCTCGAGTGAGCTGAGACGCCTGCTGCCTCTCGCACACGAGGGTCGCACGCTTCGGCGTACGGCCCTCGTGGCCATTTCAGCCCCCGCTCAACGCGGCGGTCGTGCCTCCCTCAGCGCGCGTCAGGGTCCTTCGCGCGCGCCATCGCCGCGATGACCTCGATCACCGCGCTGGGGGCCATCGCGCTGGAGTCCACCAGCGCGGCGCCATCGGCCTGACGGAGCGGCGCGATGGCGCGGGACGAGTCCTGGGTGTCGCGCCGGGTCACCTCGTCGAGGGTCTCCTCCCACGTGGCAGCGACTCCCTTCGCGGTGAGCTCTTCGAAGCGACGCCGCGCCCGCACCTCCGCCGACGCCGTGAGGAACACCTTCACCTCCGCGTCGGGGAACACCACCGTCCCGATGTCCCTGCCCTCCAACACCACCGCGCCCTCGGCGCCAAACTGCCGCTGCGCGTCGAGGAGCGCCTCGCGCACGCCGTGATAGGCGCTCACGGTGCTGGCCCCCATGCTCATCTCCGGGGTGCGGATGCGGTCGCCCGGGTCGTCGCCGTCGAGGAGCACGCGGGTGACGTTGTTCGCCGCGCGCCCGAGGCGGAGCTCGCCCGAGGCCACGGCCACCCGCGCCGCGCGCTCGACCCCCGCTGGGTCGCCGAAGTCCACCCCGCGCTGCTTCGCGAGCAGCGCGACGGCCCGGTAGAGCGAGCCGGTGTCCACCAGCGTGTACCCCAGCGCCGCCGCGACACCCTTCGCCACGGTGCTCTTGCCCGCCCCCGCGGGTCCGTCGATCGCCACCACCGGCCTCGGCCTCGTCATGACTCCACCTCGATGTCGGCCCCGAGCCCGCGGAGAATCGCCGCGAATCCCGGGAAGCTCGTGTCCACGCACGCCACGTCGTCGATCAGGGTCTCGCCCTCGGCCGCGAGCGCGAGCACGGCGGCGGACATCGCGATGCGGTGATCGCCCTCCGAGCGCACCACGGCCCCGCCCCGAGGACGCCCGCCCCGCACGCGCAGCCCATCCGCGGTGGCGTCGGCGTCGAGCCCGAACGCGCGCACCATGGCGACGAGGGCGGCGATGCGGTCGCTCTCCTTCACGCGCAGCTCGCCGAGGTCGTCGAAGCGGCTCTCGCCCGGCGACACCGCCGCCGCGGCCACGAGCGCGGGCACCTCGTCGATCGATCGGACCGCGAGCTCGCCCCCCACGCGCGCCCCGCGGCGGAGCGCGCCCGTCTCGCCGACGCCGACGTGGAGGTTGCCGACGGGCTCACCGCCGCGCTCCCCCTTCGGTGACACCACCGCGCCGCCGCCCTGGTCGCGCAGCACTTCCAGGAAGCCCGTGCGCGTCGGGTTGGTGAGGACGTTGCGCACGGCGATGCGGCTGCCGGGGACGACGTGCGCCGCCACCACGAAGAAGGCCGCGGACGACGGGTCGCCCGGCACGTCGATGGTCATCGGCGCGAGCACGCCGTCCCACCCCGCGGGGTCGAGGTGAACCGCCGATCCGAGCGTCTGGAGCGGCGCCCCCATCGCGGCCAGCATGCGCTCGGTGTGGTCGCGGGAGAGCGTGGGCTCGCGGAGCGTGGTGGCGCCGTCGGCCCACAGGCCCGAGAGCAGCAGGCACGATTTCACCTGCGCGCTCGCGATGGGGAGGGCGTACTCGAGTTCGAAGAGCCGCTTCGCGCCGTCGAGGGGGGCGATGTCGAGCGGCGGGACCTCATCGCGTCGGGCCGCGTCGATGACGCCCTCGATGCGCGCGCCGCGGTTGCGCAGCGGGCGCGTCACGCGGCCCATCGGGCGGCGCAGGAGGGACGCGTCGCCGACGAGCCGCGACGCGAAGGGCTGCGCCGCGAGGACGCCCGCGAGGAGGCGCATCGTGGTGCCCGAGTTGCCGCAGTCGATGGGGCCGCTCGGGGCCGTGAGCCCGCCGAGCCCGACGCCGTGCACCGTGACGACGCCGTCGCCGTCGACGACGCGCACCCCGAGGGCTTCGAGCGCGGCGCGGGTGCGGAGGTTGTCGTCGCCGCCCGAGAGGTTGCGGAAGGTGGAGACCCCCTGCGCGAGCGCGCCGAAGAGCAGGCAGCGGTGCCCGATGGATTTGTCACCAGGCAGGTCGAAGGCGCCGCGGAGCGGCTTCGTGGCAGGGCGGACGCGCCATCGGCGGGGGGGTGTCACGGCGCGCGGAGGTAAACACGGCGCGCGGGGGGAAGTCCATCCGAGGTAGTCTCCCGCCGTCATGACGCCGGGCGCACGCATGAAGGTCGGGGTCAACTACCCCTGGAAGAACTACGGCTGGGACTTCGGCGAGGGCCCCTGGGGCATGCGCCGCGCGTGGGAAGCGACGCTCGTCGACGAGCTCCGCGCGCTCAAGAAGCTCGGCGTCCACGCGGTGCGGTGGTTTCTCCTGGGCGACGGGCTCACCTACGGCACCCGCGCGGCGGCGCCCACGGAGGATCGCCAGCGCCTCTGGCACGGTCACCCCCAGTGGCGCTTCATCCCGCCGGACGCCGCGGGGACGCGGCCCATCGTCGATGATTTTCGCGCGCTCCTCGCGTGCTTCCGCAAGGCCAACGACGACGGCGGGGCGCCCATTCAACTGCTCCCCGTGGTGGCGGATTTCCATCTGTTCTTCCCGGGCAATGCCGAGAGCGGCCCCTTCGCGAAGCCCGAGCGCCAGGGCAAGGGCCCCCCCGCGGGCTTCATCAAGAACGGCCGGAGCGACCTCGCCGTCGACCCGCGCAAGACCTCCCTCTACATCGACCACCTCCTCGCGCCGCTCGTGGCCGTGGCCCACGAGCCCGATCACCGCGCGCTCATCCACTCGTTCGACCTCATCAACGAGCCCGAGTGGTGCACCGACGACGGGCGCAAGGGGCCGATGCGCACCGTCCCCCAGGCCGCCATGATGACCTTCCTCCGCGCGTGCGCCGAGGCCGTGCGCGGTCGCTTCGTCGCCACGGTGGGCTTCGCCGAGGTCGAGACGCTGCACAAGTGGGACGTGCGCTCCCTCGGTCTCGGGCTGTGGCAGTACCACTACTACGCCAAGCCCGACGTGATCCGCGCCGCCTCGGACTTCGCCGTGCGCACCGTGGTGGGCGAGTTCGCGACCGCCACGGGCGAGCCCACGGACGCGACGAAGCGCGTGCTCAGCGGCATCTGGCGGCAGGCGGGCGACCTCACGTGGCCCGAGCTCGGCGGCACCTGGGGCGACCAGCGCATCGCGGCGCGCCTGGGGCTGCTCGCGCAGAAGGGCTACAGCGAGTGCTTCGCGTGGTCGATTCACGCCACCGACAAGGCCACCCGCTGGGACGACGCCGCGCGCGCCGACCTCGCCCACTTCACCACGGGGAAATAGCGTGTCGACCCGAACGCTCCAGCTCTTGCCCGATCGCCTCGCGGCCCGCGTCACGCACCACGACCTCCGCGCGGGCGACGACGTGGTCGCCTGCGCGACGTGGTGCACCGAGGGGATGGCGTCCATCGGCCACCCCGAGCTCACCCTCACGCTGCGGCGGCTCGACCCCGCCGACGCTGACGCCGTCTCGCTCGACGCGATCCGATTCTTTCTCGGCGTCTTCGAGGCCGCGCGGCAGGGGCAGGCGCTCGGCGTGGGCACGCTCGGGGAGTTTCCCGCCGGGCTCTTCGACGGCGGCGACCCCCTCGGCTTCGTCTGCGTGCATCCGGGGCTCACCCGCGACGCGGAGGCGCCGGCGCGCGGGCTCCGCGTGGTGGTGCTGCACCGCGACGAGCTCGCCCTCGCCAGCGCGTATGGCCCGCGCCGCGTGCTCGCCCGCCTCGGCCGCGCCGCGCGCGTCGCCCCCTTCCCCCCGTGGTGGGACGCCGCCCGCCCCTCGGTGGCCCACCCCGACGACGCCCGCACGCTGCTCGCCGACGCGGTGCGCGTTCGGATCGGCGACGCGGCCCTCTGGCGCAGCGAGGAGGTCGTGACGCTGCGCCTCGACCCGTCGTCGCGCGAGGGCCTCCACGGCGCGATGGCGCGGGTGCGGGAGGGCGCGGCGTTCTCGCTGCTCGTCGACGCGCCCGCCGACGCCGACGCGTGGCTGGTGTGGGCGCCGGGCCAGCGGGGGATCTCCGCCGCCAGCCACGCCGGGAGCACCGGGCAGAAGGTCGCGGGCAACTTCCTCCACCTCGCGCGCGGCGCCGCCGAAGCGGTGGGTGGCCACGCGGAGGACGGGTTCGCCTTCGCGCTCGACGACGACACCTACGGGGCCTTCGTCGACGCGGTGGCATCGGGGACGGGCTTCGCGATGCTCCCGACGGCGCGCGCGAAGGGCCTCCGCGTAGTGTGGGCGGAGACCGAAGCGCTGCCCGAGCCCGTCGCCCCCGCGCGCTACCTCGGCGTCGAGGCGCTCGCGGGGCTCGGCGCGCGGCCCACCGTGGAGCGTGAAGCCTTCACCCAGTACGCCCGCGCGGTGTGCGCCGCGATCGACGCCCACTTCGCGACCACCTGGGCGACGCCGGGGCACGACCTGATGGTTCACGTCGAGCTCCACCCGCAGCGACGTCCGTCGGCGTCGGTGGCGCTGCGGCCGGGCGTGACGCACCCGACGGTCAACGGGCTCTGCGCGCGGGTGGAGGCGATCGCGGCGCCGACGGTGACGGGCGCGGCGGTGTTTCGGGTGGAGTTTGCGCTGTGGGGTGGCGCGTCGTGACGGGCGATCAGGGGGCGGGCGGCATCACCTGGGAGATGCGGTCCCAGCCGTCGCACTCGACGTTGCGCCAGCCGCGCTCGATGAGCTCCATGGGCGCGATGCGGAGCAGCGGCTCGCCCGCGCCGTAGGTGGGCCACGCGTCGGCGGCGCCGGGGTTGCCCGTCGCCGCGAAGCGCGTCCAGTAGCCGAGGACGGCCCGCTCGACGGTGAGGTCGTTGGCGGCGGGCATCGGGGCCCGGTCGATGTTCTGGAAGACGTACGCGAGCTCGAGCCCGTGCCACGCGCCAAGCGCCCGGATCGTCGGAGCCCCCGACTCGTAGGGCTGCGCGAAGAGGTAGCGCCACACCGCCGCGCCGCCGCGCAGGTGGGCCCGCGCCGCCGCCCGCGCCTGGCAGCCGAAGCGCGCGTCGGTGAGCGCCTGCACGAGCGCGTTGCGCGGCGTGCCGTAGCGCGCGACCGGGTACGCCGTGAGGACGCTCTGCGCGAGCATCGCCCCGCCGAGGTTGGTCAACGCCTGACGGTACGCGGCCTCGGTCGGGATCGCCGGCACGGTGAGACCCACCTCCTCGCTGTTGTGGCCGATCATCAGCGGGACGCGGTTCTGCCGACCGGCCAGCATCGCGTCGTAGGGGCGATCGGGGAGCGTCGGCGCCGCCACCACCGGGCCCCAGCGCGCGGTCATCGCCGCGTCGAGCCCGGAGATGCTCACCGGCGCGGGCAACGCGCGGAGCACCGCGTCGACGGGCAGGTCGCGCATGCAGCGGGCGGGGTCGGGCGCCGCCGCGCAGTTGGTGGCCATGGCGAAGCGACCGCCCTGCTCCCGCGCCACCACGGCGGTCTGCGTCGAGAGGCAGCTCCCGCTCTCGATCGCGGCGCGCGAGAACAGCCCCGCGGCCAGCGGCGACGCGAGGAGGGCGCAGGTGTTCACCGCCCCCGCGCTCTCGCCGAAGAGCGTCACCCGCGCGGGGTCGCCGCGGAAGGCGCCGGCGTTGCGCTGCACCCAGCGGAGCGCCGCGATCTGGTCGAGCATCGCGAGGTTGAGCGAGCCGCCGGGCTCGGCCTCGAGCGCAGGGTGCGCGAGCCAGCCGAGCGGGCCGATGCGGTACTGGATCGTCACCACCACGACGTTGCCGCGCGAGGCGAGGCGCGAGGCGTCGTAGGTGCGCGTGCCCGCGGCGTTGGTCTCGCCCGCGGAGCCCACCACGTTGCCCCCGCCGTGGATGAACACCATGATCGGGAGCGTCGTCCCCGCGGGCACGTTGGCGGGGCGCCAGACGTTGAGCGTGAGGCAGTCCTCCTGCCCCTGCACCGGCGCCATCGGGTCGAAGGGCGTCGTCTGCGACTGCGGGATCTGCGGGCACGACGGCGCCCACTCGGTCGCGGGGCGCGGGTCGGTCCAGCACGCTGTGAGGTCGGCGGGCGGGCGCCAGCGGAGGGCCCCCACCGGCGGCTGCGCGTAGGGGATGCCGAGCCAGCGGAGCGACTCGCCGTCCATCGCGCCGCGCACAAGGCCGCGGTCGGTCTGCACGACGACGGGGTCGGCGGGGGCCGGCGTCCGGCACGCGCTCGAGGCGTCGACGACGTCTCCCGTGTCGGCCCCCACCTCGCTGGCAGCGTCGGAGCCGGGCGCGGCGTCGAGCGTGACGGTGGTGGACGAGCAGCCGAGTGCGAAGAAGAGGAGCGAAACGATCGGGGTGCGGGGCATGGCGGGGGCGCTCATGCAAGAGACGGTACTGCACGCGCGACCCGAGGAATACAGCCGATCGACGGCGCGCGAGCGTCGCCTGCGCGCCGCAGGTGAGGCCGGGAGGCGACGGAATGGCCGGGCCCTGGTGCTCCGCGGACCTCGTGCGCCGCGGCGATTCGGTATTACCTTCCCCGCCCTATGCACAACTGCACCGTGTGTGGCGCCGCGATGGCGCCGGGCGAGACCATCTGCCGCCACTGCGGCCGCGCCCACTACGGCCCCGTGTGCGCGTCGTGCCAGCAGCCCGCGCCCACGCTCGTCCGGGAGGGCAAGGTGGTCTGCTCGGCCTGCGGCGCGACGCGCGGGCCCCTCGCGGGCGTTCCCCTCAACCTCGCCGGGCAGGCGCACCGCGTGGGGAGCGTGGTCACCTCCGTGCTCGCCTGGGCCATCGTCCTCGGCGGCGTCGCCGTCGGCGGGCTCGTCGGCCTCGCGGTGAGCCTCCTCGCGTCCCTCTTCTCCGCGAGCGTGCTCTGGGGCGTCGGCGCGGGCGTGCTGCTGGGCGGCACCGCGGGCGCCGCTGGCGCGCTCCTCATGCGCGGGAGCCGCAGCCTCGACGTGCGGGCGCAGCAGATTCGCGACGAGGCGTACGAGCAGTCGGTGCTCGCGATGGCGGCCACGCGCCGCGGCTCGGTCACCACCATCGAGGTCTCGCAGAACCTCGGCCTCCCCCTCGCCGACGCCGACCGCCTCCTCGGCGCGATGAGCCAGCGGGGCCGCGCGCTGGTGGAGATCAACCGCGACGGCGTGCTCCAGTACACCTTCAAGGACGTGCCGGGCGCGCTCGCGCCGCGCACCGAGGTGATGGCCTCGCCCACGGGCATCCGAGTGGAGACGGCCACCGCCACGCCCGCCGACGAGGCCCGCGAGCGCGTCGACCGCGAGTACGAGGCCATCCGCCGCGCCGCCAAGGGGCCGTGATGGATTTCCGCCTCTGGACGCCGCTCATCTCGGGCGTGCTCGCGCTGGCCATCGCCGTGAAGGTGATCCTCCGCAGCCGCAAGCGCCGCGAGCACTGGCTGTTCATCATGTTCGCGGGCAACGTGGCGGTGTGGTACCTCGCCACCTTCCTCGACGAGCAGGGGCACCGCGGGGCCATCCTCGGGCGCATCGCGGCCCTGATGGCCGTCTTCCTGCCGCAGACGGGGGTGCGCTTCCTCCGCGCGTTTCGCCCCGACGCGACGGGGACGCCCACCGCGCTCGACCGCTGGGCCACCTACCTCTTCTTCCCGATGCTGGTGGCCATCGCGTCGCCGTGGTTCGACCAGAAGTTTGGCGGCGCCGTCATCCGCATCGCCATCTCGGCCTACGTGGTGGGCCTCCTCATCGCCGCCGTGAGCGGGCTCTACGCGGGCGGCCGCGCGGCCCCTTCGCCCCTCGAACGCCGCCGCGCCCTCTACCTCGTGGGCGTCGGCGTCGTGGCCACGCTCGTCACCACCGCCGACCTCGTCCCCTTCACCGTCAACCGCATCTTCCCGGGGGAGGTTCCGCCCCTCGGGTCGGTGCTGGTGCTGGCGGTGCTGTACATGTTCTCCGAGGTGGTGGAGCGACGTCGGCTCATCGACCTCTACGAGCTCGCGGGGCGCTTCGTGGTGCTCACGGCGCTGGCCCTGGTGCTCGCGGGCATCTACTACCGCCTCGTCGACTGGCAGGTGGTGGCCGAGCGACGGCTGCAGGAGGGGCCGTACTTTCTCAACGCCATCGTCGCGTCGCTCGTCATTCTCATCCTGTTCGACCCGCTCCGCGCGAAGGTGGAGGAGCAGATCGGGCGCTTCTTCTTCGGCGAGCGCTACGACTTCGACCGCCTCGTGGGCGAGCTGCGCAACCGCCTCGCCCACACCCTGGAGCTCGACGGCCTCGGGCGCACGCTGATGCAGGGCCTCGACGCCACCCGCCGCGTCACCTCCGCCGCCCTCTACCTCGTCGACGCCGACCGCCGCGCCCTTGAGCGGGTCGCGTGGCACGGCACCGAGCCCGAAGCGCGCCACGACATCGCGGCGTTGCGGGCGCTCATCGACCACGCGCGGGCGCAGGGGGCCGCCGTCCACGAGCTCATCGACCGCGAGCGCGACGACCGCCGCGAGCTCCGCGAGACCCGCGAGGCCGAGAACCTCACCGAGCTCTCCCGCGCCCTCGACACGCTCGGCGCGGGCGTCGCCTTGCCGTTGGTGAGCGACGCGGGCGACCTCCTCGGGCTGCTCACCGTCACCGACGAGCGGATGCGCGACGCCTTCTCCTCCGACGAGGTGCAGACGCTCAAGGGCCTCGCCGCGCAGGCCGCCATCGTGGTGGAGAACTCCCGCCTCCACGCGCGCATCAAGGAGCGCGACCGCCTCGCGGCCCTCGGCGAGATGGCCGCGGGCCTCGCCCACGAGATTCGCAACCCCCTCGGCGCCATCAAGGCCGCCGCGCAGGTGATGGACGGCGGCGCCACCGACGCCGCGCAGAAAGACCTCCTCGGCGTCATTCAAGAAGAGGTCGAGCGCCTCGATCGGGTGGTGGGGTCGTTTCTCGACTACGCGCGCCCGTACCGAGGAAACCCTTCGATCCTCGAGGTGGGCCAGGTGGTGCGGCGCACCCTCCAGCTCGTGCGCAACGACCTCCCGGCGGGCGTCGAGCTCACCGTCGACATCCCCGACGAGCTCCCGACGGTTCGGATGGACCCCGAGCATCTCCGCCAGGTGCTGCTCAACCTCCTGCGCAATGCGTGTGAGGCCATGAGCAACCGCGGCGCCATCACGCTCCGCGCCTCGGCCCGCACGCGCGGGGGCTTCGTGAAGGAGGGCGACGACGTGATGCCCGAGCTCGTGGAGCTGAGCGTGAGCGACACGGGCCCTGGCATCGACCCGGCGGTGCAGCGCAACCTCTTCATCCCCTTCTTCACGACGAAGGCGAGCGGGACGGGCCTCGGGCTCGCGATCTGTCAGCGGCTGGTGGAGTCGGCGGGCGGGCGCATCGCGGTGCGCTCGTCGAGCGCGTCGGGGACGACGTTCACGGTGACGCTGCCGGTGGTGACGTCGCTGACGACGACCGACCCCGATGTCACCGGGCGGCGGCGGCAGACCGAGGCCACGGCGTCGCCGATCAGCCCGGCAGAATGAGCCCTTCCAGCCCCCGCGGAACGCCCTCCGGCGCCCCCACGAGCAGCGGCTCCATCGGCGCCGACGAGAGCGTGTGCCAGTACAAGAGCCTCTGCCCCCGCCGCTCGCGCGCCATCGCCAGCAGCCCCGCCGCGGCCTTCGCCGTGTACGTCGCGTCGAGCGTGACGCCGTCCTCCGCGAACGCCCGCGTCGCCTCGTCGCCCGCCCGCGTCGCCACCCCATAGCCTCCGCCGAGCTGGTCGTCGCGCACCCGCACCGCCGCCCACGGAACCCGCGCGCGCCCCGACAACGCCGCATGGGCGAGCCCCCACACGAGCGCCCTCGCACCGGTGAGCGGCGTCACCCGCACGCCCCACACCGCCGCGGCGACGCCGTGCAGCGCGGCCCCCGCGACGAGGCCCGCGTGTGTGCCGCCGGAGCCGAGCGCGCACACGATCGCGTCGAAGCCGTCACCGCCTTGCGCGCGCAGCTCCGCGACGGCGTCGAGGTAGCCGCGCGTCCCCTCGGGGGTGCTGCCGCCCACGGGGATGAGGTACGGGCGGCGCCCCCGGGCCCGCAGCGTGGCGACGCGCGCGAGGGCCTGCAGCGGCATCGCGACGGCGCTGCGCACGGGGTGGATCACCGCGCCCGACGCGACCAGCGCGCGGAGCGTCTCGACGACGTGCGGAGTGGTCGGCTGCGGCATGAGGACGACCTCCACGCGCAGCCCCGCCGCGGCGCCGTGGAGGGCGGTGGCGAGGCAGTGGTGCGAGCCCGCCGCGCCCATGGTGACGACGTCGGTGGCGCCGTGTGCGAGGGCGTCGGCGAGGAGGCGCTCCAGCTTGCGCACCTTGTTGCCGCCGTAGCGGGGGTGGGTGAGGTCGTCGCGCTTCACCCAGACGTCGCAGCCCGTCGCCCGCGACACCGCGTCGGCGCGGACGAGGGGCGTCGGGTGGACGAGGCGCATCACGCCCGCGCGAGCGCGAGGAAGAACAGCACCATCCCCGCGGCCGTGAGCGCGCCCGCCACGCGGAGCGTCTGCCACTGCGGCGCGTCGTCGTCGTCCCACCCGCGCCGGGCCGCCCACGCCGCGGCGCCGAGCCACAGCGCGAACCCAATGCCCATCACCACGATCCACGCGGGGGCGGGCGCGTCGTCTTGCAGCAGCAGCGCGAGGTGGCGCTCCTCGCGCTGGGCCTGCGGGACGTCGCGGTCGACGGGCGGGGGCGGGAGGAGCGCCATGAGCCGGGCGATGCGGCGGTTGGCGCGGTCGAGGCGGTCGCTGTAGGGGACGACGAGCCAGCGCGTGGCGAGGCTGCTCGCGCGGACGGCGCGCCAGGCGGTGAGGGCGCGGTCGTTCTGCCCGCGGGCCTCGGCGGCGACGGCGGCGGCCTCCAGGGCGTCGTAGGCGTCGCGGGTGAAGGGGCTCCCCGGGAGGTACAGGTGCGCGGCGCGGCGGAGATGACGGACGCCCACGTCGGCCCTGCCCGCGGCCAGCTCGGCGCGGCCCGTGGCGAGCTCGGCGCGCGCCTCGACCAGCACGCGGCCGCAGGCGACGAGCGCGACGAGGAGCGCGGCGACGGCGTAGCGGCGGACGGCGTCGCGGGTCACACCAGGTCTCGGCGGCGGAAGAGCGCGGAGGCGGCGACGAGGAGCACCGTCGCGTAGAGCCCGGCGTAGAGGCAGTTCTCGAGGACGTACGTGATGGGGAGGCGCGACGGGTCGTCGGGGATGAGCTGCGGCCGCGACGGGACGAACAGGTGGAGGTTGGGCAGCACCTTCGCGAGGGTCTCCAGCATCGCCTTCACGCCCGCGGAGAGGGAGCGCGAGCGGGCGTGCTGCATGATCCAGGTGCTGCGCGCGATGGCGAAGGCGCCCACCGACATGATGCCGGTGACGAAGGGCGTGGAGAACGACGAGAACAGCATCGCGAAGGCGGCCGTGATGGACACCTCGGCGAGCACCAGGACCGACGCGTAGAGGACGTAGTCGGCCTCCATCGGGGCCACGAGGTGGGCGATGAAGCCGACCACCGCGAAGACGGCGAGCGACACCGGGAGCACCGCGCCGAGCGTGAGGGCGCGCCGCACCCGCGGGACGAAGAGGAAGCTGCCAGCGACCGCGAGGAGGCCCGCGAGGAGCCCGAGGCGCGACGCCCGCGTGTGGACGAGCCCCATGATGACGCTGAGCGCGTGCTGGCTCCGCTGGACGCCTTGCACGCTCTCCTCCGCGGCGCTCAGGGTGACGAGCGTGAGGAGGTACGTGGACGTGAGGGCGACGAAGACCGCCACCGTCACCATGATGCCGACAAACTTCCCGAGCACCACCTCGTGGCGGCCGATAGGGCGCGCGAGGAGGACGTAGAGCGTGCGCAGCTCGAGCTCTTTGTAGAGGAAGTTGGCGCCGAGGAAGATGGCGACGACGTTGGCGAGCACCGACAGCGTGAGCAGCCCCTGGTCGACGAGGATGCGCACCGCCTCGCCGTAGGAGACCGCCCCCATGCCGAGGCCGAGGCTCACGAGCCCGACGCCGAGGCCGAGGACGGCGAAGAGGATGCGGTCGCGGATGGCCTCACGAAACGCGGTGAGCGCGATGGCGTAGATGCGTTGCACGGCGGCCGCGGAGGATAGCGGGAATCGGTCGCGGCGTGCGCGGGATAGTGACTACCCGGCGGCGGGGGCGTCGGCCGCGGCGTCCGTGGTGGCGGCGGCGTCGGCGGCGGCGGGCGTCGGGGCGGCGGCGTCGGCCGCGGGGGCTTCGGGGGCGAGGCTGCACGCGTCGGGGATGCGCCCCGCGGCGCGCGCCCGCTGGGCCTCGAGGAAGCACTGGCGCATCACGTACGCGGGCTCGCCGAAGAGAAACTCGCCGATGCACGGGTGGGGCGGGAGGCTGAAGGTCTGCGCCCCGGCGGTGATCTCGACGGGCGTCTCGGGGCGGATGCGCCGGATGCCGCCGGCCTGCCACCAGGTGACCTTCACGTGCACCGTCTCCTCGGCGTGCGTGAGGTGCATCTCGGGGAGGCGGCTGTACTCGTCGCGGAGGAGGCGGCGGAAGCGCACGCGGTCGGTGCGGGTCGCCAGCACGTACGTCCCCTCGCCCATCACCACGGGGCGCATCACGCCGCGGTCGTCGCGCTCCTCGCGGGAGGTCTCGGTGGAGAGCTCGTTGATCGCGCGGAGCGGCCGCGCCCGCGACTCGACGCGCTGCGTGAAGTAGTCCTGTAGGTGGCACATGTCGTCGAAGGTGATGGCGCTCTGCCGCACGGCGCCGAGGTCGTGACGAATGGCGGGACCGCACGCGGACGCGGCGACAAGGGCGGCGAGGAGGAGAGACGGGCGGGGCATGGCGGCGGATGATCGCACGAGAATCGCAGGGGGGAACGACATCGCCGACGGTGGATGCGCGGCGCCCGCCCGCGGTTCACACACCGCGCGGGGTCAGAGCTCCGAGACGCGGGGGGCGGGGCGTATCTTGTCTCTGCCGAAAACGCCTGGATATCCAGATCATTTCGCGCAACGGCGGGGGGCCGTCGACGCGTCGGAGCGGTGGGTGTGGTTGTTCCGGCGGGCGGAGGGGGACGGGGCGCCGTCGCGGGCGTCAGAACGTCCGAGGACGTTTCGCGGGATTCCCCGAGAAACACCCCACTGCACGTCCCGGACCTTTGGCCGGGAAGTCCCCCTTGGGGCTTCCGTTGGGTATGGTCGCTCTCCCACAGTTCGAGGCGTGACGGCGGAGCGCGTCGGACTGCAAGAGCCTCCCATTCTCTCCAGGTACCCCTTCACCCCGACCCACGAGGAGAAGTGCATTGAGCATCGACGGACCGATCCACGGCAAGACCAACGGCAAGAGCAAGGCAGCGGCCCCCAAGGCGGCGAAGCCCGTGAAGCCCACCGCTTCGGGTGCGCGCCTGGTGGCGCGTCGCTACACGACGCTGGGCGTCGACCCCCTCGCGGCGGTGGAGTACGACCGCCGCGACAGCGTGATCAGCAACCCCGACGGGTCGGTGGTGTTCGCCACGCGCGGGGCGGAGATCCCGAAGGCGTGGTCGCAGCTCGCGACCGACATCGTGGTGTCGAAGTACTTCCGCCGCGCGGGCCTCTACGGCGACGCGGCGAAGGGCGAGACCAGCGTGCGCCAGGTGGTGTACCGCATCGCCCACACGATCCGTGAGGCGGGCGAGGCGCGGGGCTACTTCCCCGACGCGGAGGCGGCCGACACCTTCGAAGCCGAGCTGTCGTTCATGATGGTGAACCAGTACGGCGCGTTCAACTCGCCGGTGTGGTTCAACTGCGGGCTCT
>JBILLV010000443.1:0-6457 GCA_044375895.1 Polyangiales bacterium
GTGGCGGGTGACGTCACGGGCGAACACACGCCCGCCGAGGGCACCCGCTTCGAAGGCCTCATCCCCGCCCCCGAGGGAGACAGCGGCGATGAGGCGAGCGACGAGACCGTGACCCGCGAGCTCCGCGCGCTGCACGCCGACGCGCGGGTGACGGGCGAGCACCTCATGGTGATCCCCGCGGTGGAGGAGGCGTCGACCCGCGAGCTGCAAGCGCTTCGGGGCTCCTTCGGCGACCTGCGCGCGGACGACAACGCGGTGGACGACGGGCCGCCGCCCGAGACCGCCGCCGCGGACGAGGGATCGGTCACCGGTGAGCACCTGGTGGCCTCGCGCGAGGGCGTCGGGACGCGCACCGCGGAGCTCGGCCTCGTGGAGGACGAGACGCCCGGTGCGGTGACGACGGAGCGCGCGGTCACCACCGAACGCCCGCCTCCGTCCATCGACGACCCGGTGGAAGAGGAGCCCACGCAGCCGCTCTCCTCCGCGATGCGCGAGGTGCGCGCGTTGCTCGCGGCGCAGCGTCCGATGGAGCCCGCGGCGCCGTCCTCGCTCGACGCCGACGACCTCATCCCCATCGAGGAAGACCTCAGCGCGCTCGCCGAGCCGGTGGCCGAGCCGGTGGCCGCGCCGAAGCCTCCGTCGGTTCCTCCGCCGTCCGCGCGGGTGTCGACGCCGCCGCCGACGCCGCGCGCGTCGATGCCCCCACCTCCACCGCGCCCGTCCATCCCCCCGCCCGAGCCACCGCCCGCCATGACCAGGCCCGTCGAGGAACTACCTTCCATCATCGTCGACGACGGCCTCGTCGAAGCGCCCGCGACCCTCGCGCCCGAGCCCCCTCCTGCGCGCGCTCCCGCACCGGTCGCGCCGCCGCCTGCGCTCGCGCCGCCGCCACCGCCTCCGCCTCCCCCCGTGCTGCCGCCGCTGGCCGCCACGGGCTTCGTCGCCCACGCCGCGCCGACGCCTCCGCTCGCGCCGCCGCTCGCGCCCGTCTCGCCGCCGTCGATGACGCTGCCCGCGCCCCTCCCGCTGGCCGCGCTCCCGAACTCCGCGCTCCCCAACTTCGCGGCGTCGTCGCCGCCCCTCGCGCCACCCCTCGCGCCCGTGATGCCGCCGTCCCCGACGGCCGCCCTCGCCCCCCTCGCGCCGCCCCCTGGATCGCCCTGGAGCCCCGCCACGGCGGCCCTCCCGCCGCTCCCCACGCAGGGCTTCACGCAGGCCGCGCCGCTGCCGCCGCCGCCCGCGCTCAACTACGCGCCCACCTCGGGCGACCCCTTCGCGTCGAGCGATCCCTTCGCGTCGATGCCCGCGCCCGCCGCTCCCTTCGTGGCCGCCCCGCAAGTGGCCTTCTCCGCGGGTCCGCCGATGACGCCGGGCGATCCCTTCGCGACGGCGGCGAAGCTCGGGATGACGCCCGCGCAGCCGCTCCCCAACGCACAGCCGCTGCCGGTCGCCCAGCCGCTGCCACCCGTAGCCGCTCCCCCGCCCGCGGCCTCCGCCTTCCAGAAGACCATGGCGCAGATGTTCGAACACGCAGTCGGCGCGCAGCGGCCGATGGGATGACCACGCACCGATGACCACGCCCCCTCGCACCGAGATGCTCTCCGAGGACGAGTCGCAGGCCGCCCTCGCCGCGGTTCAATCGATTCAGCTCCAGGCGACGGAGGCGTTTCCGGCCGGTGTCCTCATCCCGTCGACGCCGCCGGGCGCGCCGCTCACCATCGACGGCCCGCTCGACCCCGGGCTGAAGGGGCCGGAGCCCGGGACCACCTTTCACGGGCTCAAGGTGCACTCGCGCCTCGGCGAGGGCGGCATGGGCGCGGCCTTCCTCGCGAGCCACCCGGTGCTGCGCATGCCGCTGGTGATCAAGACCTTCAAGGTCACCGTCGGCGAGCAGATCTTCCGCGAGGCGCACCTCGCCGCGCGGGTGAGCTCGTCGCACGTGGTCGCGGTGCTCGACGCGGGCATGGAGGAGGGCATCCCCTTCGTGGTGCAGCGCTACGTCGACGGCATCGACCTGGAGGAGCTCCTCGAAGCCCAGCGCCGCATCGGCCGACGGCTCCCGGTGGAGGCGGTGTGTCGGCTGGTGGTCGACGCCGCGCACGGGCTCCAGGCGATTCATCAAGCGGGCGTGGTGCACCGCGACATCAAGCCGGCCAACGTGTTTCTCTGCGGCAACGGGGCGGCCGCGGTGGGCGATTTCGGCATCGCCACCGAGTCGCGCAAGAAGGACGAGGGCAACCGCATCCTCGGCACCCCCCACTTCATGGCCCCCGAGCAGTGGAACCAGTCGGCCATCGACCGCCGCACCGACCTCTACGCCCTCGGCGCGACCGCCCACATGCTCTCCACCAACGAGACGGCCTTCCGCGGCGAGAGCGCGATCCAGCTCGGGATCGCGCACGTCAGCGCCCCCTACGCGCCGCCGCCCCCGCGCGACCCCCGCGAGGCCTACCTCTTCGCCGTCATCGAGCGCCTCATGCGCAAGCGCTCGGAGGACCGCTACCCCAGCGCCGAGGCCGTCGCCCGCGCCCTCGCGCCGCTGATCGGCCCGCTCCCCGTTGTCCGGCAGCGCGACGAGCTCCACGCGCAGGTGGGCGACGTGCGCATCGAGCTCCACACGGGCGACCTCTCGCAGCAGGCGGCCGACGTGATCGTCAACGCCGCCAACACGCACATGGTGATGGACGCGGGCGTGGCCAACGCGCTGCGCGAGCGCGGCGGCGACGAGATCGAAGACGAGGCGCTGGCCAAGGCCCCCGTCGCGATGGGCGAGGTGGTGTGGACCAAGGCCGGCGCGCTGGAGGCCCACTGGGTCGCCCACGCGGTGGCGGCGCTGGAGGGCGCGATGTGCGTGCAGCGCTGCGTGCTGCGCGTGCTGCTGGAGGCCGAGGCGCGGCGCTGCGAGTCGGTCGCCTTCCCGGCGCTCGGCACGGGCATCGGGGACGTCCCCATGGCGCTCGGCGCGAAGCTGCTGCTGGAGGCGGTGCGAACCTTCGCGCTGCTGGAGCCCGACCACGTCCGCGAGGTGCGGGTGGTGCTGTTCGACCCGCACGCGCTGGACGCGTGGAGCGACGTGCTCTCCTCGATGTGAACGCCAGAGGGAGCGGCGTCCCCGCTACGGCTTGTTGAGCAGCCCTTCGGGGCCCGGGTGGATCACCGTCGGCGCCTCCATCGAGGGGATCAGCGGCTGCCCCACCATCGGCGGCGGCGCGGGGGGCGGCGGCGCGGGCGTCGTCGGCGCCCCGGGCTCCACCCGCACGAAGGCCGCGTCGAGGAAGGACATCTTCCCCAGCTCGCGCCACCGCCCGCTCTCGCGCAGCGCGCTCGCCAGCACGTCCTCCTGGCGCGTCGTGACCCAGCGCGCGTTGCGGCGGTCGAGCTCGGCGAGGAAGCGCTCGGGCTCCATGTCGCGCCAGTACTCCACGCGGTTGCTGTAGGCGTCGTTCCAGTTGGAGCCGATGAAGGTCATCGGGGCGGTGAAGACGGTGAGCGCGCCGCGGAGCTCGGTCTCGCGCACCCACGCGACGCGCTCCTCCAGCGTCCACTCCAGGTGCCGCGTGGTGGCGCGCTGGAGCGTCGGCATCGCGAGCATCTCCCAGGTCTTCTCGAAGCCCGGCGTGAGCCCCGGCTCGGCCCAGAAGAGGTACACGAGGTTGGCGAACAGCGTCGCCGACATCACCCCCTCCGCGAGCCGACGCCACCCGTGCACCTCGCACACCCACGCCGCCCCGATGACCACCGCCGCGAGCAGGTGGAGGTTGTAGCGCGTCTGCCAGATGGCCGGCGAATACACCGCGCACCCCAGGAAATACACCGAGAACATCCCGAACGCGATCGACCCCGCGGGCGGACGCGTGAGGCCGAAGTGCTCCCACAGGAGCGCGCGCAGGAGGTTGGTGACGCCCACCGCTGCCGCGAGCGCCGCGAGGGGGACGAGCAGCAGCGGCGTGGCGATGCCGTAGCCGAAGATGCGCGTGTCGCAGTAGTCGAAGCCGGGGCGGAAGACGCCCACCATGTTCTTCCACACCGTGTCGAGCGGCTGGAGCTGCTCCTGCGCGGCCTCCGACGCGAGCTGGATCCCGGGGAAATGGAGGCCCAGCCGCGCCGACTCGAAGCCCCAGGGCCACATGGGGCTGTGGTAGACGACGAGGTTGCGGAGGTAGATCACCAGGCCGAGCGAGGCCACGATGGCGAGGCCGCCAATCGTCACCCCGACGGCGTCGCGGGTGCGGCCCTGCGCGCGCAGAAACACCAGCGCCACGGCCACCAGGAGGAGCGGCGGCGTCCAGGCGATGTTCATCGTCTTGGAGCCGATCATGAGGGCGCCAGCGACGGCGGCGAGCCACCCGTCGCGCACGCGGAACCCTGGGCGCGTGCAGAACCACAGCGCCGCGAGGTCGAAGGCCCCCACCTGCATGTCGATGTACGTGCTCCGCAGCAGGAGCACCGCGCCCGGCATGAGAAACGTCGCGCAGGCCCACCCCACCGCCCGCGACGCCGTCGCGCCGAAGCGCTTCGCCAGCAGGTACACCCCCAGCAGGAACATCGGCGACGCGAGCGTGTTGGGCAGCTCGATGAGGCGCCGATCGACGAAGGCGACGAGCCACAGGGCCGTCATCTCGCAGTGCCGCGGCAGCCCGTTGATCGCTTCGTAGAACACCACGCGCGGCACCGGCGCGGGCCGAAACCCGTGGTTCTGCAGCGCGTAGCCGATCATGGGCTCGTGGTACCCCATGCCGTCCCAGCTATCCGACTGGCCCACCCAGGTCGCGACCACCGACCACGCGATGACGACGATGGTGGCGGCGAGGCCCACGGCGGCGAAGCTCCGCGCGCCCCACGTAAGGCGCAGCGCGTCGGCGGGGAGGGCGGCCATGTCGCCGAGGTCGCGCCAGGTCTCGCGCCAGTGGCGGCGGGGGTCGCGGCGCCACGACGACAGCACGTACACCGCCGCGAAGAAGGCGAAGCCCGTGGCCCCGAGCGTGCGGCGGTACAGCACGTTGGCCAGGCCGAGCACGTAGACGGGGACGAGCACCAGCGCGTTGGTGAGGATGAGCGTCCCGAAGGCCCGCTCGGCGCGGCCGGGGAGTTCGATGCGGCGCACGACGCCGGCGGCGGCGACGAGGGCGAGGAGCGACAGGAGGACGAGGGCGAGCATCGTGGGTGGTGGCTCCGGGGCGGCGCGTTCTACCAGATGCCACCGCGCGGTCGTACCCCCTCCCGTCGTCAGGCGATTGCGTGCTACGAACGCGCCCCGTTGACGCCGTGCTGACCGCCCTCACCGAATACTTCCTCCTCCGCCGTGCCGACGCCGCCGTGGGCGAGGTGGCCCCCGACGCGCACCGCCGCGCCCGCGCGCGCCTCCTCCTCGGGCGACAGAAGGCCGCCGCGGCCGACACCCTCTGGCGCAACGATCACCGCGCCGAGGCCCTCGGTCTCCTCAACGCCGCGCTCGACGAGTCCGTCGCCGCCGCCCGCATCGTGGCCCGCGACGGCCTCGACTGGGCCGCGTCGCTCAAGGCCGCGGGGGCTCCCGCCGAGGAGATCGACGCCGCCCTGGAGGTGCACCGCGCCGCGCTGGGGGAGGCGCTCCCGACGCTCGACGCCGACGTGGCCCCGCGCTTCGAAGAGCGCCGCGCCGCGCTCGTCGCCGCCCTCGACGCGCTCGATCGCTCCCTCGCCCCGACGCTCACCTCCCACGACGAGCTCTCCGCGGTGCGGCGGGTGCGCGTGGGCTTCCTCGCCGTGGCGGTGCTGTCGGCGGGCGTCCTCGGCGCGCGGGCGGGGCTGCGGGAGAAGCGGGCCGCGGTGGCGTCGGCCTTCCTCCAGAGCGCGCCGGGCTTCCCCCCCGCGAAGGCCGTCGACGGAGACGCCACCACCGAGTGGCTCCTCCCGCTGGGCTTCCCCGGCTGGATCGACGTCCACCTGGAGCGGCCGCGCACGCTGCGGGCGGTGCGCCTGCTCAACGCGCACAACCGCACGCACAACGACCTCGCGACGCGCGACTACCGCGTCGAGGTGTTCGCGGGCGGGCGCCTCGCGGGGGCGGCGCAGGGGGCGTTCTCGGGCATCAACCCGTCGGGGCAGTGGGTGCGCCACCCCATCGCGGCGCGCGGCGTCACGCGCGTGCGGGTGTGGGTCGACACCTTCCACGGCGCGGCCGGTGGCCTCGGCGAGATCGAGCTCGAGTAGCCCGCCGGGTCACAGCGCCGGAGCGACGATCTCCAGCGCGCCGAGCTCGAGGGTCTTGTCGGGGCGCCCGTCGCGCGAGGGCGTGAGCCGCGAGCCGGGCTCGTCGGAGTCGGCGTGGAGCCGCACCCGGAAGCGCGCAGGCCGCACCTCCCGCTCCACCACCAGCGCCACGTCGTCGCGGAGCACCTCGCCCGGCACCCACTGCGTCGTGGGGTAGCGCCCCTGGATGGGCTGGTGCCGCGCCCGGAGCGTCGGCCACACGCCC
>JBILLV010000124.1:0-24887 GCA_044375895.1 Polyangiales bacterium
GAGGTTGTCTTCGTGCTTGTCGATCGGGTCGTGGCGGTCGACGGTCCAGGGGCGCGGGGTGGCCATGGGGGGGATTACCTCTTGCGGGGGCGCTTCTTCGCGGGAGTCGCAGCGGGAGCGGCGGCCAGCGGCTCGTTCTTGACGTGGGGGTAGTCGATGGTGGCGAGGAGGTCGGCGCGGCGCCCGGCGACGGCTGCGTCGAGGAGGCGGAGGGCCTCGGCGCGCTGGTCGTAGAGCCGACGGTGCGGGCGCTTGCGCTTCGGGTCGCTGAGCAGCGCGTAGGTCACCCACGGGAACACCGCGGTCACGTCGGCGTGGACGTACATCGAACGCGAGACGCCCTCGGGAGACACCTTCCCCCAGGTGTGCCCCTCGCCCGCCGGGCACGACGACAGCGCCCCGTTGTCCACCGGGTCGACGCAGAACTGCACGTCGATGTCGAAGCCCTCGGTCGGCACGCCGAGGATCTGATCGAGGAGCGGCTCGCCCTGGAGGGTGTAGTTCTTGGGGACGCCGCCGCCGAGGATGAAGACGGCCATCTTCTTGTCGAGGCCGCGGAGGCACCAGTGCTGCGTGGCCCCCATCTCGTAGACGTCGTCGTTCACGTCGATCTCGAGCTTGAAGTCGTCGGGGAAGAGGCGCTTCAGCTTGACGATGTTGAGGAAGATCGACCCGTCCTGCACGGCCCCGACGAAGATGGGGACGGCGCGGCGGTAGCACGTCGCGAGGAGCGAGGGCTGCTCGACGCCGAGGGCCTCCTCGATCTCCGCGATCGACTGGCCGAGCAGGTAGTGGAGCTCGGGCGTCGTCATGCGCTTCTGAAACTGCGGCTGGCGCAGGATCGCGGAGAAGAGCTTGTCGGTCTCCAGCAGGGTCTCCTCCCAGAAGCCGAGGTCGTAGATGCGGATGATGCGCGCGAGGCGGAGGGCGAGGTCGCCGGCGTTGGGGTCGATCTCGCGGATGCGGTGCCCGATGATGCGGTGGGCGTCGTGGTAGAGGTTGGCCCCCGTGGTGGTGAGGCAGTCGATGAGCCCGCGCTCGATGAGCGGGATGAGGCACGACTGGTGGAGCCCAGCGGGCGTCATCGCGCCCGAGAGCGTGAGGAAGGTCGCGTAGTCCTCCTCGACGGCGCGGGCCATGAGCTCGAAGCCCGTCCGCTCCTGGCGCCCCACGAAGGCCGGGAAGCGCGTGCGCATCAGCTCCTCGGGCGACTCGCGGCCGGTGATGCCGCCCATGGTCACCTCGCGGGTGTGCTCGAAGTCGCCGCGCAGGTCCGCCGCTCCCTGCGCCAGCGTCTCCGCCGGGGGAGCGTCCTTCTTGCGGCCCTTCTCCTTCGCGGGGGGAGCGGCCTTGGGAGATTCGTCGTGCTTCTTCTTGTTCTTCTTGCCCATCGCCTTCGGGCGTATCACCCGGGACGGCGCGACCGGTCAAGCGCGCAACGAGGGGCTTCCCGCGGGTGGTCGAAACGCGGTACGAATGCGCCGCGATGGCCGCGAAGCTCAGCGCATGCGTCTTCGGGCGAGTCTTCACCTTCGGCTCGGTCAAAGAGGTGATGAACAAGGCCAACGAGCTCCGTTCGGGAGACGTGCAGGCCGGGCTCTCGGCGACGAGCGACCGGGAGCGCGTCGCGGCCAAGCGCGTGCTCTCGCAGCTCACCCTCGACGAGCTCTACGAGGCCCCGAGCGTCCCCTACGAGCGGGATGAGCTCACCCGGCTGTTTCAAGACGCCTGCGACACGGGCGCCCGCCGTCGCTTGAAGGGCCGCTCGCTCGGCGAGGTGCGCGAGTGGGTGGTCGACACGCGCACCACCGGGGCCGACCTCCTCGCCGTGTCGCCGGGCCTCACCCCCGAGATGATCGCCGGGGTCACGAAGCTCATGTCCAACATGGACCTCGTGGTGGCCGCCCGGAAGATCCGTGTCGCAGTGCGGTGCAACAACACCCTCGGGCTGGAGGGCCGCATCTCCTCGCGGCTCCAGCCCAACCACCCGCGCGACTCGGTGGAGGGCATCCTCGCGGTGGTGCTCGAAGGGCTCTCGTACGGCAACGGCGACGCGGTGATCGGCGTCAACCCCTCGACCGAGACCGCCGAGTCCACCGCGGAGATTCTCACCCGCACCAAAGCGCTCATGAACGCGCTCGGCGTCCCGACGCAGAACTGCGTCCTCTCGCACATCACCGTGCAGATGGAGGCCATGCGGCTCGGGGCGCCCCTCGACCTGTGCTTCCAGTCGATCGCGGGCTCGGAGGGGGCCAACCGGAATTTTGGCGTCTCCCTCGCGGTGATCGACGAGGCGATGGCCATGACGCGCGAGAAGGGGACGGCGAAGGGCCCCAACGTGATGTACTTCGAGACGGGCCAGGGGACGGCCCTCTCGGCCAACGCCCACCACGCCACCGACCAGCTCACGATGGAGGCCCGCGCCTACGGCTTCGCGCGGCGGTACAAGCCCTTCCTCGTCAACTCCGTCGTCGGCTTCATCGGCCCGGAGTACCTCTACGACGGCAAGCAGATCATCCGGGCGGGCCTCGAGGACCACTTCATGGGCAAGTGGAGCGGGCTCTCGATGGGCTGCGACGCCTGCTACACCAACCACGCCGAGTGCGACCAGAACGACGTGGAGAACCTCGAGATGCTCCTCGCCTCCGCGGGGGTCAACTACCTCATGGGGATCCCCGCGGGCGACGACGTGATGCTCAACTACGAGACCACCTCGTTTCACAACAACGCCGCGCTCCGCGAGACCTACGGGCTGCGGCCCGCGCCGGAGTTCGAAGCGTGGATGGAGCGCGTGGGGCTCTGGTCGCAGGGGGCCCTCACCGAGAAGGCCGGCGACCCGTCGCAGTTTCTCCGCCGCGAGGACGTCCGCGAGGTGGTGTTCGGCAAGCGCTGGGGCGCCGCGCGGGAGGCGATCGCGTGAAGGTCGACGACGCCACGCTGGAGGCGATCATGGCCGCCGTGGTGCGCCGCCTCGCCGCGGACGTCGAAGCCGCCGCGCCGGGCTCGACGACGGCGGGCTGCGGCGGCGCCGAGGGGCACGCGTGCAGCAGCGACGCGCGCCCCGTCCACGCGGTCGACGACCCGCTCTACGAGGCCGCACTGCCGAAGCTGGTGGCCCTCACGTCGTCGCAGATCGCGGTGGGCCGGGCGGGCAACCGCTTCAAGACCGACCTGTACCTCCGCACCCGCGAGGGCCAGGCCGACGCGCGCGACGCGGTGCACAGCGAGGTCGACGGGCAGTGGCCCCGCGCCCATGAGTGCGTCCCGTTGCAGACGCGGGCCCGCGACCGCCACGAGTACCTGCTGTACCCCAACCAGGGGAGGCGCCTCGACGCGTCGTCCCGTGGCGTCGTCGAGGGCTACGCCGGGACGAAGCCCGACGTGCAGATCATCGTCGGCGACGGGCTCTCCCCCAACGCCATCACCGTCAACGGAGCTGCCACGCTCGCGGCGCTGCGGCGGGCCCTCGCGGCGCGCGGCTGGCGCACGGGGACGACCTTCTACGTGCGGTTTGCGCGCATCGGGGTGGCCGACGAGATCGGGGTGGTGACCGGCGCGCGCGCGACCGTGATGCTGGTGGGTGAGCGGCCGGGGCTCGGCACGGGCGACTCCCTCTCGCTCTACCTCGCCGTCAACCCCAAGCTCGACCAGGACAACGCGGAGAAGAACTGCATCTCCAACGTCCGCCCCATCGGCATCGCCCCCGCCGAGGCCGCCGCCCAGGCCGTGACCATCCTCACGCGGAGCTTCGAGAAGGGCGTCGGCGGCGTCGCCCTCGGGCTCGGATGGGGGCGCCAGTGAGCGACGGGCTGAAGCGCCTCCCGGCGAAAATCCTCGCGTGCCGAAGGCTTCCGCACGCCCATGTCCGGTTGTGCCAGAGTCTCGGACTTCCAGAGTCTGTGGGTGGCAAGTCCCTCGCCTTCATCACCTGCGACCAGGACGACTCGCTCTACGCGGCGCTCGACCACGCGACGAAGATCGCCGACGTCGACGTGGTGTACGCCCGCTCGTTCTACGCGGGGAGCGCGCACGCGTCGGGGCCGCTGTCGGGGGAGATCCTCGGGGTGCTGGCGGCGGACGAGCCCGAGAGCATCGAGCGGGGGGTGGCGGCGGTGGAGTTCGCGCTGGAGCACCTGTTCGCGTTCTACGGGGTGGGCGACGGCGGGGTGACGGTGTTTCCGACGGTGATCGGGCGCGTCGGGCGCTACCTCGCGGCGGAGGCGAAGGTTCCCGTGGGGAGCGCGCTGGGCTACCTCATCGCGCCGCCGCTGGAGGCCATGGTGGGGGTCGACGCCGCGCTCAAGACGGCCGACGTGGAGCTGGTGCGCTTCTTCGGCCCGCCCTCGGAGACCAACTTCGGCGGGTGCTACGTCACGGGCGAGCTCGACGCGGTGGAGGCCGCGGCGAAGGCCTTCGTCGACGCGGTGAGCGACGTCGCCGAGCAGCCGCTGCGCGCGCCGAAGCCATGAGCGGAGCGACGCTCGCGCGGGTGCTCGGGCCCGTCCAGCTCTGGGCCATCGCCGTCGGCCTCGTCATCTCCGGCGACTACTTCGGGTGGAACTACGGCCTCTCCCACGGCGGCCCCGTCGGCATGGGGATCGCGACCCTCGCGGTCACCGTGATGTACGTGTGCTTCATCTTCTCGTACACCGAGCTGTCGACGGCCATTCCCCACGCGGGCGGGCCCTTTGCGTACGCCCAGCGCGCCTTCGGGCCGTGGGGGCAGTACCTCGCGGGCGCGTCGACGCTGATGGAGTTTCTCTTCGCGCCGCCGGCCATCGCGCGGGCCATCGGCTCATACGTCCATTTCCGCGCCCCGTGGCTGTCGGTGAACGTCGTCGCGGTCGGCGCCTTCGTGGTCTTCGGCGCGGTGAACGCCGCGGGCGTCTCCATCGCCGCCACCTTCGAACTCGTGGTGACCGCCCTCGCGACCTTCGAGCTGGGGTTGTTCTTCTTCCTCACGGCGCCGCACGTGCGGGCCGAGCATCTGCTCGCGCAGCCGATGTTCCCTGAGGGGGGGCAAGGGGTGTTCGCGGCGATACCGTTCGCGATCTGGTTCTACCTGGGGCTGGAGGGCGTGGCGATGAGCGCCGAGGAGGTGGTCGACCCGAAGCGAACCATCCCGAAGGGCTACCTCGCTGGCATCGCGACGCTCGTCACGCTCGCCCTCGGCACGCTGGTGTGCACGTCGGGGGTGATGCCCTGGCGCGAGCTCGTGCAGGACGACTCTCCCCTGCCCCGCGCCCTCGCGCGGGTGTTGTCGCCAGGGCACCCGATGACGCACCTGATGGTGTACCTCGGGCTGCTCGGGCTCATCGCGTCGTTCCACGGGATCGTGATGGGCTGCTCGCGGCAGGTGTACGCATTGGGCAGGGAGGCGATGCTCCCGCGGGCCTTCGGCGAGCTCAACGCGCGGCTGCGCACGCCCGTCCCCGCGATCGTCGTGACGGTGGCCATCGGCGCGGTGGCGACGCTGTCAGGCAAGACCGACGCGCTCATCACGATGTCGGTGCTCGGCGCGCTGGGGGTGTACCTCGTGAGCATGGCGTCGATGATTCGGCTGCGGCGCAGCGAGCCCTCGCTGGAGCGGCCGTACCGCGCGCCGGGCTACCCCGTGGCGCCGGTGGTCGCGATGGTGCTCGCGGCAGTGTCGCTGGTGGCGGTGGCGGTGGGAGCTCCGTGGGTGTTCGGCGCGTACGTCGGGGTGATGGCGGTGGGGGCGGTGGTGTTTCGGGCGACGCGGCGGGCTTGATCGCGGCCGCGGGGCGTACGGCTCCCGTCGAGGAAGCGCTCCCAGGCTCGCGGTTGACGTACCCTCGTCGCATGCAACCATCCACCGCGCTCGTGAACGCCGACGTCCGCACCATGGACCGCGCCTCCCCTCACGCGGAGGCCATCGCCTGGCGCGGTGATCGCCTCCTCGCCGTCGGAGCGCGCGCCGACGTCCTCCACGCCGCGGGCGCCGACGCGGTCGTGCGTGACGTCGCGGGTGCGTCGGTTCTCCCCGGCTTCATCGACGCGCACCACCACGCCGCCATCGTCACGCTCTACGGCGCGCAGGTGCGCCTCACGCCGCCCGCGGTCACCGACATCCCCAGCCTTCAGCGAGCCGTCGCCGCCGCCGCGCGCGCCATTCCCCCTGGTGGTTGGCTCGTCGTCCTCGACTGGGACGAGCACCTCCTCGCCGAGCACCGCGCGCCCACCGTCGGCGAGCTCGACGAGGCCGCCCCCGAACACCCCGTCTTCGCCCTTCACTACAGTTGCCACCGCGCCGTCGCGAACCACCGCGCCCTCGCGCTCGCCGGCCTTAGCGACCAAAGCCCCGACCCCGCCGGCGGCGCCCTCTCCCGCGACCGCCGTGGGCGCCTCGACGGGCTCCTCATTGAGCGCGCCATGAGCCCGGTCGAGCGACTCGCCCGCGCGGGTCTGCTCGCCACCGACGCCGACGGCATCATCCAACGGCTCGCCTCCCACCACGACGCCCTCCTCGCCGTCGGGATCACGCGCCTCGTCGACGCCGCCGTCCCCTACGACCTCGTCGGGCTCTACCGCGAGGCGCAGCGGCGCGGGGCGCTGCGGGTGCCGACGGTGATCCTCCCGACGAGCTCGACGGGCTACCTCGACGAGCCCTGGGAGGCGCTGGAGGGCTCACCCACGGGTCACACCGACGGGCTCCTGGAGATGGGCGGCGTGAAGCTCATCTTCGACGGCGCCCCCGTCTGCAACATGTGCCTCCGCGTCGGGCAGAGCCTCGGGGTGCTGGTCCGCGCGTGGACGCTCGCCGCGCAGGAGCGCTCGCTGGAGCCGCTTCGTTCGATGCTCTCCGTCCAGCCGCGCCTCGGCCGCGACGGCAGGCTCCACTCGGGCATCGCGATCTACTCACGGGCCGAAGCGAAGCGCATGGTGGAGGCCATCGTGGCGCGGGGCTTCGCCGTGGCGACCCACGCGATCGGCAACGAGGCCATCGAGACCGCGCTCGACGCCTACGAGGCCGCGGGCCCGGCGCTCGGCAAGGCGGGCGTACCGCGCATCGAGCACGGCGCGTTCCCCTCGGGGGAGCAGATCGCGCGCATCGCCGGACTGGGGGTGGCGGTGGCTGCGCAGCCCGTGTTCCTGACGATGCCAGCCTTCGGGAGCGCGCCCGAAGTGCCGGGGCTGCGCTTCATGCCACTCCGCAGCTTGCTGGACGCAGGCGCTTGCGTGGCGGCGAGCTCCGATCACCCGGTGACAGGGTATGACCCCCTGGACGGCGTCCGCGCGGCCGTCACGCGCCGCAACGCGAAGGGGCGGGTGACCGAGCCCGACGAGCGGATCTCCCTCGACGAAGCCCTCGCCCTCTACACGCGCGGCGCGGCGGAGGCGAGCGGATGTGCCGACCGCTGCGGCTCCCTCACGCCCGGCAAGCGCGCCGACCTGGTGGTGTTGGGCGGTCCCCTCGCCCGCGCGGAGCAGCTCGCCGACGCGCGCGTGGAGACGACCGTGCTCGGCGGTGAGGTGGTGTACCGTCGCGGGCCGTGAGGGGATCAGCGCGTGGCAGGGAGGGCGACGCGAGAGACGGGCCCTCCCTCATGAAGCAACACGTAGAGCCAGCCGTCCGGGCTGACGGCGACGCGCGAGCCCCGCGCGGCCATCGTCTCGACGCGGAGGTCGGTGACGTCGGGGAGGATCGACACGATGCGCCGGTCGCGCAGCGAGGCGTAGAAGCGCCCCGTGAAGGGGTCGCGGCGCACCGACTGGACGTCTGTGCCGAGCGTGCCGAGCCGCCGCGTGACGCCGCCCGGCGCCCGGTCGACGAGGTAGAGCTCACCGCCCTCGACGGCCACGAGCATGGTGTCGAGGTCGAACGCGGTCGACGCGGTGATGCGCCGCGGGAGCGTCGCGACGGTGGTGATCGAGCGCGTGTCGGTGTCGTAGCGGTACCAGTCTCCGTTGGCCCTCACGTTGCCCACGAAGAACTCCCCCAGCGGCGACACGCCGAGCCCATAGGGGCCCGTGTCGAGGTAGTTGATGCCGAAGGGCCCCGTCCCCGAGGTGATGACCGCAGGGACCACGACGGGGAGCGTCCCGTCGGCCTGAACGTGCCCGACGCCCTGCGGCGTACCGCTCGCGCAGCCGCACGACGCGCAGCAGATGTACGTGAAGGCGATGTTCGCCGTCGCGCCGCCGGGGCCGAGGTTGATGCGGCGCTGCACGCCGACCTCGCCCATGTTGAGGTTGGCGACGCTCGTCCAGGTGGTGACCACGCCCGCGGGACTCACGCGTCGCACGTAGTCGGGCCCGGAGAGCATCGTGGCCGTGTAGAGGTTGCACGCGTCGTCGATGTCGAAGCCGAAGGCCCCCGAGAGAAAGGCCGCGGGCACCGCCGTCGGCGCGATCGTCGTGCAGGCCGCCGCGGGGCGGTCGCAGGGGCAGTCCGATCCCCAGCAGCGGGCGGTTCCCTCTTCGCAGAACACGGAGCGGCAGGAGAGGGCGGCGGCGCAGCGCATCGTGCGCGGGTTGCACGTCGCGCCGGGGCCGCAGGTCTCTGCGCCGCAGGGCACAAACTCGCCCGCGAGCGCGCACCGGCTCCCGGGCGCGCGGCACTGCCCGTCGGTGTAGTCACACACCGTCCCCGCCCCGCACGCGACGCCGCCCGAGAGGCGGCAGTCGGCGACGCAGCGACCGCTGACGCATCGACCGCCCGCCACGCAGGCGTTGCCGCAGGCGCCGCAGTGGGTGTTGTTCACGAGCGTCGGGGTTTCGCAGCCGTTGGCGGCCATCGCGTCGCAGTCGGCGAAGCCCGGGTTGCAGGCGCCGACGGCGGGCGCTCCGTCGCGGCACACGGCGGTGGCGTTGGGCGCCATCGCGGGGCTCCCGCAGCGCCCGCAGTGCGCGGGGTCGGTGCGCACGTTGACCTCGCACCCGTTGGCGGCCATCCCGTCGCAGTTTTCGTAGACAGTGGTGCAGGCGAGGACGCCGCAGGCACCCGCGGCGCACACGGGGGTGGCGTTGGGCGGCGCGCAGCGGGCGTCACACGCGCCGCAGTGCGTGGTGGAGGTCTGGGTGTCGGTGCAGGCGCCGCCGCAGCACGACTGGCCGGTCGGGCAGCGGGCGCTGGTGGTGCAGCCCGCGACGCAGGCGTGGTCGACGCAGCGGCTGCCGAGCGCGCAGGCGGCGTCGTCGCGGCAGCCGTCGGCGCAGGTGTTGGTGGCGGCGACGCAGTACTGTCCGTCGGGGCACAGGTCGCGCGCCGAAGAGCAGCGCACGCACTGACCCGAGGCGACGTCGCACACCGCACCGCGGGCGTCGGTGGCGCAGTCGGCGTCGGTCGCGCAGCGGGGCGGAGCGAGGTCGGGCGCGACATCGGGGGCGAGATCCGGCGCGACGTCGGGGGACGAGACGTCGGGCGGTGGCGGCTCGATGGTGGCGTCGGCGGCGACGTCCTTCGAGGCGTCGTGGACTGCGTCCAGGGCGACGTCGTCGGGGACCATGGCCGTGTCGGGCGGCGCGTCGAGGCCGGCTTCGATGGCGACGTCCGGCGTGGCATCCGCGGTGGGCTGATCGATCGCCGGCAGGTCGGGCGAAGGCGCGACGTCCGGCGCGGTTCCGTCGTCGGGGGCGGCGTCGTTGCGGGGGGTGTTCGCCCCTGAGCCCTCGGAGCATGCGACTGAGAGGGCGACCAGCAGACCCGTGAGCACAGCGACGCGCATGGCGCGATCATCCCACAGGCGCGGTGGCGGGTGGCGGTGTCTTCGCGCGCCGTCGACGGAGGTCCCCCGACCGTTCGCCGCGATCGCGCGCCCAGAGGAGCGGGCCAAGTGTACGCTCGCCCGAGGAGCATTCCGCCGATGGCCACCGAGAGCCCCGTCTGACGGCCTGCCGGAGACGATGCGCTCACCGCTGCCGAAGGGAGCCGAGGGCGGCGCCTGGGAGCGCTGGGGGATTCACGGGAACGCGCTGGAAGCGGAGGAGTACGCGAGCACCCTGCGCGACCTGAAGGAGCGGGTGGCGCGGATGTGCCGAGCAGCGCACTGAACCGCGGGCCGTATCGGTCTCACATCACGAACATCACGTCCGTCACCGTCACCGCCCCCTCCCCCCCCGACCGCCACACGCCACGCCCCCGCGCCGAGCCCGGCGACCCGCGCCTCGTGCCACCCGTCCTCCGCCGCAACCAGCTCTAGCTCCGCGCCCTTCGCCCCCTGCACGCCCGTCACCGTCGCCCGCAGCTTCACGCTCGCATCGTCGGGCTTCGCGCGCACCACCACGTCGTCCCCCTCCGCGTAGCTGTCGTCCACGCGCAGCTTCACGGGCGACGGCTCGTGGTGCCCGGGAGCAAAGGACAACGCGTCATCGAGCGCCGGCGCCCAGCCCGAGCGAAGAATCCCTTCGAGCTGGAGGAGTGCGAAGTCGGTGTTCTGCAGCGAGGCGTGCTGTTCGGGGACGAGCACGGTCTGCACGGGCACCTTCGCGGGCACGGCGGAGAGCCGAGGGACGCTCCCGTCGCCGCCCTCGTCCCGCCCTTCGAAGCGCTCGTGGAACGCGAACGACCCCACGCTGCCCGCGGCGCTCTGCAACGTGGGCTGGTGGACGCCGACGATGCAGTGCGTGGTGAAGCCCGAGGCGCGGTAGTCGGCGTCGGCGGCGTTCTTCGTCGCGGCGTCGCGAATCTCTCGGTGGAAGTCGCGACCGGCGTGGACGCGCGCGAGGTCGAGGCCGTGCGCCGTGGTGTCGGAGAGGCGCACGAGCTTGCCGTCGCCCGCGTCGAAGGACGCGTACACCGGCAGGAGCTGCCACACCGACGTGAACGACCGCAGCGCCCCCGTCATGTCGGCCAGCGAGAACGGACCAAGCTTCGCCGGGATGCCGTCGACGAGGGTCTTCATCACCTTCGCGGCGCCGAGGTGGGGCGTGCCGAAGGTGACCAGCGCGCGGGTGTCGCGCCAGCCGCCGAGCACCTCGACGAAGTAGCGCGACACCAGGCCACCCATCGAGTGGGCCACCAGCACCAGCTTCGCGTCGCGGTGGCCCGGGCGCGAGCGCCACGCGTCGAGCCACTGCGCCGACTCGCGCTTGAGCCGCCGCGCGTGGTGCCGGTTGTCGCGCCGCCAGTCGTAGGGGAACTCGAAGAAGTTCTCCCCCGGCGTCGCTTCGAAGCGCTCCAGGATGTGCTCCTTCGCGCGGGTGTACCCGTCGATCTTCCAGAAGCCTGGGATCGCGTGGAGGTCTTGGAGGAGCGACGGCGCCGTGATGCCATCGCCCGCGTCGTCGTCGGTGCCCGTCTCGCTGTCCAGCTTGAGCGACGCGACGGTTCCCCCGAGCGACGAGAGCGCGCCGAACATGGCGCCCGCGGTGGTGGCCCAGAGGTCCTTGCCGTCGCGACGAAGGACGCTCCCCATGACACCGGGGACGAGGACGATGAGGTCGGTGAGGGGCTGGCGCGCGTTCTTCACGGCGCGTGAGCGTATCCGATCGACGAACCGGGGAGGAAATTATGCTCCGCGCCGCCGTCAGCCGTGCGTGCGAGGCGACCCGCGGAGCTCCGGGCGGGGCTGCGGCGCACCGTGCTCCGGGCGCTCGTTCTCCGGCAGCTCGGCGAGGCTGCGGGCCTGGGCGGCGAGCGAGTCGACGAGGGTGACCGCCGCCACCCGCTGGGCCTCGCTCTGGAAGGCCGACGGGTCGTTGGGGTCGATGGGCGAGCGCGCGATCAGGTCGCGGCAGCGCGCGTCGAAGCCCGAGTCGAGCCGCTGGACGAGCCGCTGCAAGAGGGCCGCGCCCACCCGAAAGCGCAGCACCCGGTGGCGCTCCCAACCGTCCGGCCCCGCGGCCGCCGCGTCGTCGAAGGGTGCGAAGTGACGGACGAGGAGGTCGCCCGCCGCGGCCCCTTTGTTCCAGAGCGAACGTACCTGGCGCAGGCTCATGTCGAAGTTGAGCCCGCCTTCGGTCTGCAGCAGGTGCACCCGCGCGATGCGGTCGCGGTAGCCGGGGAGGCGCGAGGTGGCGTGGTCCTGCCAGCCCTGCATCGTCTCCAGGATCGCCTGCACGAAGGCCCACAGCCGACTCCGCGGGGCCCTCGCCGCGTCGACGTGGTTGACCACCTCATGCCGCGCTCCATCGCCCTCGATGGACACCGAGAGGCTCTCGCGGGCGCCCGACTCTTCGACCTCGCCGTCGTCGTCGAGGGTGGTGCCGGGCGGGTCGTACACGAGGTTGACCCCGAAGGTGGGCCAGCGCGGCAGGAGCTGGTCAAACAGGTGGATCGGGAAATTGCACGCGATGCCTCCGTCGGAGAACCACAGCCGCTCCAACGGCCCTTCGCGCGCCGTCGCCGTGCGCCCCCACAGCGGGACGGCCGACACCAGCAGCGGGAAGCTCAGGCTCATCCGCACGGCCACGAGGATGGGCAGGTCGGCCATGCGCGGCAGCCCGAGGAGACGTCGCTGGCCCTGCCGCACCTCGCCCTGCGCGTGCGCCGCGAGCCACGCCATCACCTCGCGCGGGAAGAGCCGCTCCCACTCCGTCTCGTCGTAGTAGAACTCCTCACCCACCAGCGGCAGTCGATACGGGCGCAGCTCGCTCAGCGACGTGGTGATCACCTCGAGGTTCACGTCGCGCTGCGAGGAGGCCGCCTCCTGCGCGTCGCGATCCCCCTCGCCCCAGAGGTCGCCGAAGGTGAGCGGTGCGGCGAGGTCGCGCCCTGCAAACTGCTGATAGCGCCGATGGAGCCAGGGCGTCAGCGCGGGCGTTGCGCCGTCTCCACCGCCCATCCCCGAGCACACCCCGAAGCCGTTTCGGCTCACCCGGCGCGCCGCGTCGAGGGCGAAGGCGATGGCCATCACGCCCTCCAGGCAGGCCCAGAGGAAGGCCGCCGTGCCGAGCGTCTCCACGTCGAAGCGGCGCAGCGTGGCCTTCAGCACGAAGGCGAGCAGCACCGCCACCGTGGGCGCCACCCCCCACGGTGTCGTGAACACGAAGGTGGCCGCGCACCGCAGCGCGCGCGTCCACCACCGCCCGCGACGCAGCGCCGCGAAGAGAACCCGATGCGCCCCGCGCGTCGAGGGGTCGGGCTGGAATAGACCCGCGAGGAAGCCCGGCTGCTTGAAGTCATCCCACAGAGCGCCGAGGCTCGTGATGGGTTCGCCGCGCAGCCCCGGCAGGCGGTGGTTGCGCTCGTACTCGGCCGCCGCCGTCGCGCCCGCGGCGATCGCTCCCGCGGAGGCGCCGCCGATGTTCTTGAAGCGATAGCGACGCGAGAGTTGCATCACCGTCGGCGGGTACACCACCCCGGAGGTGACCCCTCCCTTCATCACCACGTCGCACCAGCGCTCCCCATCGGGAGGCAACAAAGGGACGTTGGCCGCGCGCGGTCGCGCCGCTCCGTCGTTCATGGGAGCGACCATACCGCATCGCAGGATCGCGCGTCGCGCCAGCGCTGACATCTGTCAACTCACCGCGAGAAAACGTGGAATCCCGGTGCGCCGGACGGACGGCTTGGGTAGTCTCTCGCCACGGTTTCTCGTTGCGCTTCGCCCCGCCCGGGCGCGGCGCTGGTGCTCGCGGGAGGACGTGTGGCGCCCCAGAACTTCAGCTCGATTCCCCCTCGCCCCTCTGCGACCGCGCTGCGCTCGCCGACCGAAGGATCGTTGCACCGGATCGCGACCCTCGTGTGGCTGCTGCAGGGCGCGGCCTTCTTCGCGATCGGCGCGGCGTGGGCGCTGTTCCCGGCGTGCTTTGTTCCGTCCGCGGCGGGGCCCTCGGAGCTCTGCCTCTGGGCGTCGCCGGTGGGCCTCGACCGCCTCGCCATCGCCGCGGTGCAGCTCCGCGTCCCCTTCGCGCTCGCCTTCGCGATGGCCTCGCTCTTCGCCGCGATGCGCGAAGACGCCGAGGCGCGATCTGCCTACGCCCGCGCCTTCTTCGCGACGCACACGGTGTGGGCCGCCGTGGACTTCTACCGCTCGCTCCACACCCCGTCGGCGCGGTGGACGCTCGTCGACGCGGTGTTTCTCCTCCCCTTCCTCGCCAACCTCGTCTTCGCGATCGGGCTGCGCGCGGTAAAGCCTCGCTGGCGCCGCCTCTCCGGCAGCGCCTCGACCCTCCCGCCGGGGCTCTGGCTCCTCTGGGCGGTGCAGGGCTTCGTGTGCGTGCTCGGCGGCCTGCTCGTGATCTTCGACGCGCGGCAGGTGCTGACGCTGGCGAAGTACGGCCCCTGCGTCTTCGACGCGATCGGGCGACTCCCGCTGTGCGGCGCGCGGGCCGACGTGCCAGTCGAAGTCCCGGCCGCGGCGGTCGATGCGCTCCGCGTGCTGGGCGGGCCGGCGGTGGGCCTCGGGATGTTGAGCTGGTCGGCGATGCGCGCCGAGCACGAGTGGCTGTGGCGGATGTACGCCCAGTCGGCGACCCTCGTGTTCTCGGCGTGGTTCGTGACGCTGCTGGTGACCTGGGGTGGCGGCGGGTACGCGCCGCTGACGGGCTTCCTGCTGTGCCTCCCGCCGCTCGTCCTCGCGGTCGCCAACCAGCGCCTCGCAGGACCACCCCGCGACAACTTCGCCGAAGACCTCGGCGAAGCCCCCGTCGGGTGGATCCTCATGGACCTCTTCTGCGGCCCGATGCTCGCGATCCAGAGCATCGTGTCGGGCCGTCGTGCGACCCACCTCGCCGGCGTCGCAGCGAAGGGCAGCTTCACGGTCGTCGAGCCGCCCGCGAACGGACCGCAGCGGCCGCGCCACGAGTTCTTCGCGCCGGGACGTCTCTTCCCCGCGGTGGTGCGCTACGCCGGGGCGACGTGGCGCGACCAGGCCGCCCTCGACGTGCGCGGCTGCGCCCTCCGCCTCGCGCTGCCGGGCGAACCCTCGCCCTTCGACATGGGCATGAACACGGGCTCGGTCAGCGCGGTCGACAACCTCGTCGGCTTCGCGCTCCTGGTGTTCTCCAAGTGGATGCCTCTCTGGGTGATGCGCCCGCAGCTCAAGAAGAGCTGGCGCACCCGCGAGGTGGCCATCATCGGCCTGCGGCGGGCCCCGGAGTGCTACTCCACGCTGCACTTCTACTCGCAGACGGTGCGGCTCTGGGTCGACCCCGACGACGTCCGCTGGCTCGTGCGCTACCGCATCGTCCCCGAAGACCCCTCCATCCAGGAGACGGGCCTCCCCGACGCCAGAGACATCGGGGCCCTCTGGGAGCGCGGTCGCCGCAAGGGAGAAGACCGCCCGACGGACTACCTCTCGCAAGAGCTCTGCGTCCGCCTGGAGGGCTCGCGGACGCTCCGGTTCCGCTTCCAGGGGCAGTTTCATCGGCCCTCCCCCGGCGACGAGACCGCCTGGTACAACGCCGGCGTCGAGTGGCCAGAAGACACGCATCCGTGGCTCGACATCGGCATCGTCGAGCTCGACACACCGCTCGAAGAAGACGAGGCCGAGCTGCTGGAGTTCAACTCCGGCAATCACCCGGGGAGCCTCGGCGTCCCGATGGCGCCGAGCGCCTGGGACTACCGCTCGCTCGCCGACTCCGAGCGCCGGATCATCCAACGTCTCCAGGCGCTGCGCCGCTGGCGCTACGGGGTGTTCGGCCTCCCCGAGCGACTCGCCCGCGCCCCGAGGAAGCGACCGTGAACCCCAGCGTCTACCTCCTCCCGCAACGCTGCTCGGCCGACCGGCGCCGCGCCCGCGCCGCCACCCTCGCCTTCGAACAGAGCCGCCTCCTGTTTGCGCGCGACGTGGTGAAGGGAGACGACTTCGGCCGCCCCTTCCGTGCGCTGCCGGGCTGCGCCGCGAAGCTCCCGCGCGACCACGATTTCTCCTCCTCGAAGAAGGCCAGCCTCCTCATCGCCAAGCTCCGCGCGAGCGTCAACGCGAAGGTCGTTCGCGCGGTGGCGTGGTTCCCGGGGGCGGGCGCCGAGGCCGGCTACCATCGGCAATTTCGCCTCGTCTCCGGCCCTGACGACACCAGCGCCCGCTGGCGCTACGACCGCGAGTTTGCCCGGCAGCGACTGTGCGGCGTCAACCCGATGGCCATCCGCCTCTGCGACGGGATGCCCAAGGCAGCGCGCGACGCGGCCAACGCGTACCTCACCCACGTGCACCCGAAGGAGAGCCGCGTCGAGGCCCTCACCGCCGCCCGGCGCGTCTTCGTCTGCGAGTACCCCGAGCTCGCCTCGCCCCGCGTCCAGAAGCTCGTCGCCCGCAACGCGCACGTCACCGCCCCGTCGGCGTGGTTCTGGCTCGACGAGTCGCGGCGCCTGATGCCCCTCGCGATTCAGCTTCACCCCGCGGGCGAAGGAGCGCCCGACCCGGTGTTCACCCCGGCCGACCCGACCTTCACGTGGCTCGCGGCGCGGACGCACGTCCAGTCCGCTGATGCCCACCTCCACGAGGGCTACTACCACCTCGTGGAGACGCACCTCGTCAACGAGGCCATCGCCGTCGCGGCCTTCCGTCAGCTCCACCCCGACCACCCGCTCCGCCAGCTCCTCGACCCCCACTTCGAGGGCAACCTCGCCATCAACGACACCGCGCGCGGCCACCTGCTCGCCCCAACCGGCCCCATCGAGAAGGCCATGGCAGCGGGCGTCGCGGGCGTGCTCGACGCGGCCCGCATGCGCTTCCACGACTGGAGCTGGCGCTCGCGCTCGCTCGAGAGCGACCTCGCCGCGCGCGGCGCCGAACACCTCACGGACTACTACTACCGCGACGACGCGACCGACCTCCACAAGGCCATCGGCACCTTCGTCGCTGCCGTCCTCACGCCCTGGTACCGCAGCGCCCGCGACGTCACGGAAGACATTGAGCTCACCGCGTGGCTCGACGAGATCGCCGACCCGGATCGCGGCAACGTACCGGGCTTCCCGACGCCCGCGGAGGTGACCACGCCCGCGGCGCTCTTCCGGCTCATCGCGGAGATCGTCTTTCGCCTCGGGCCGCAGCACGCCGCCGTGAACAACGGCCAGTTTGACACCTACGGTTGGGTGCCCAACACGCCCGGCACCTTCCGCCTCGCGCCGCCCGCCAGCAACGCGGAGATCAAGGAGAAGGACTTCTGGCGGGCGCTCCCCCTCCCCGTCGAGTCGCTCGCGCAGATGGGGATGGTCTGGGTGCTCTCCGCGCCGACGCACGGCTCCATTCTTCAGTCGGGAAACGCGGCGGCCTTCGCGTCGGAGGTGTGCTTCGAAGCGGCCGAGGCGGTGGCGGCGTTTCGCCGGCGGCTCCAGGCGATCTCGGACAAGGTCGACGCGCGCAACGCGGCCCTCGACGTGCCGTACCGCTACCTCGACCCGCTCAACGTGTCGCGGAGCACCGACATCTGAGGGTGCGGAGGGGATCAGCGCGCGGCGGCGACGCTCTGGGTGAGGCCCTCGGCGAGCGACACCTGCGGCGCGAACCCCAGCGCGGTGGTGATGCGCTCGATGGAGGCCCGGCTGTGCTTGATGTCGCCCGGCCGCTCGGGGGCATGGACGATCTCGCTGGTGCTCCCGGTGATGGTGCGGAGCGTCTCGGCGAGCTCGCGGACGGTGGTGACCCCGCCCTGGGCGACGTTGAACACCTCGCCCCGACCGGCGCTGGGCGAGGTGGCGGCGAGGATGTTGGCGGCGCAGACGTCGCCGACGAAGACAAAATCGCGCGTGGCGGTGCCGTCGCCGAAGATGGTGATGGGGGCGTGGCGCAGGGCGCGGTCGAGGAAGATGGGGACGGCGGCGGCGTAGACGCTCTTCGGATCCTGGCGGGGGCCGAAGACGTTGAAGTACCGCAGGCTCACGGTGGGGACGCCGTGGAGCTCGGCGAACATGCGGAGGTAGTACTCGCCGTCGAGCTTGGTGATGCCGTAGGGGCTCTTGGGCGACGGGGCCATGTCCTCGGTCTTGGGGCTCCGCGGGTCGTCGCCGTACACCGCCGCGCTCGACGAGAACACCACCCGCGACACGCCCGCCTCGCGCGCCGCTTCGAGCACCTGGAGCGTGCCGCCGACGTTGATGTCGACGCACTCGTGGGGGTGCGCGACGGACTCCGGCACGCTCACCTGGGCCGCGAGGTGGTGGACGATCGAGCAGCCCGCGATGGCCGTGCGGACGGCGTCGCGGCTCGTGATGGACGCCTCGTGGAAGGTGACCCCCTCGTCGCCGACGGCCGCGCGGATGGCGGCGAGGTTCTCCCGCTTGCCGGTGCGGAGGCTGTCGAGGATGACCACCTCGGCGCCGCGGCGGCGCCAGTGGATCGCGAGGTGGTGACCGATGAAGCCGGCGCCGCCGGTGATGAGGACCCTGGTCATGACGGCGCGGACGCTACCTCAGCTCGGCGCGAGGAGGCCACGGAGCTGCGAAGGCTCGATCCGATATTCGGTCCCGCAGTAGTCGCAGTTGATCTCGAGCGTCTTGCCCGCGTCGGCCATCTCCTTGATCTCGTGGCGCGGCAGCGTCGCGAGGGAGGCCAGCACGCGCTGCGCATCGCAGCGGCACTGGTAGGCGAGCGGCGAGTCGGCGAGGAGGGTGTGGGGCATCCCGTACAGAAGCTCCTGCATCAGGCTCTCGGGCGTCGCGGCCGCGTCGCGCAGGATCGACTCGATGGCGGGGAAATCCTTGAGGCGCTCGGTCATGATGGCGAGCATCGCCTCGGAGAGCTCGGGGAGGAGCTGGACGAGGTAGCCCCCGGCGGCGACCAGCGTGTCGCCGTCGAACACCGCGCCGGCGGCGATGACCGACACCACCTGCTCGCTCTCCTGGAGATAGGCCATGAGGGAGCTCGACACGCCGATCGCGTCGGGCATGGCGACGATCCCCTTGGCGACGCCGCCGTGGGGGAGCGTTCGCATCATCTCCAGGGCGCCGCCCGGGCCGAGCCGCGGGGCGCGCTGCACGATGCCGCGCGTGCCGCCGTCGGGGTGCGAGTCGGCGGCGAGGACGCCGGAGCGATCGGCCCCGTGGACGATCCCCTGGACGCGGTAGCCCGGGGACATGGTCTCGCGGACGAGGATGGTGCCGGTGATGAGGTCGGCGAAGGTGCGGGCGAGGTCACCCTTCACCTTCTGCGCGCGGAGGACGCCGCGTACGGTCTCGGTGGTGATGGCGGTCATCACGCGGAAGCCGCCGTCGTCGGTCATGGCCCGAAGGCATCGGTCGGTGGGGTCGCTCACGGTCGGCGGGGTCTACCACAGCGATCGCGGTCGGTGGGTGTGAGCGTGCACCTGGGGTGAGGGCGCCGATTTCTCACCGCCCTCCCCTTGCCCCACCCCGCGATGATGCGCGACGATCTCCTCGACCTCCTCCACGCCCTCGACGGCGTCCCGCAAGACCCCCGCTATCACCCTGAGGGCGACGCCCTCTACCACTCCCTCCAGGTGTTTCAGCTCGCCCGCGCGGACTCTGACGACCCGTGCCTCCAGGCCGCGGCGCTCCTCCACGACGTCGGCAAGGCCCTGCGCGGCCCGTCCCACGACGTCGACGGCGCCGACCTCCTCGACGGCCTCGTGGCCCCCCGCGTGGTCTGGCTCGTCCGCCACCACCTCGACCTCCTCCGCGCCCCGGCGCAGACCCGCCGCCGCTACCGCAATTCCCCGCTCCTCCGCGACCTCGAGCGCCTCCGCCGCTGGGACCTCGCCGGCCGCTCCCCGCACGCCACCGTGTGCCCTCCCCTCGACGCCGTGAACCACCTCCTGCGCGCCCCGCACCTCGCCGCGGCGCTCTCCCCCGACGCCCATGACCCCACCGAACCCCATGAACCGGAGGACCTCACCCGCTGACCCGCGGGCCCGCGCGGTGCTTCGCGCGGACTTCACCCACCTGCCCGAAGACGCCGCCCTGTGGCCGCGGGGCGAGGCTGTCGCCGACGAGCACCGCGACGCCCTGGTGCGCGACGCCGTGGCCCTTCACCTCACGGCGCGCCAACGTGAGATCGTGGAGTGGCACTTCTTCGAGGGCCTCTCGCAGGGGGAGATCGCGCGGCGCCTGGGCGTGCGCCAGCAGGTGGTGCAGAAGGCCATCTACGGCGTGACGCGGCGGGGTCGACCCCTCGGCGGGGCGCTTCGAAGGCTCCGTGACGTGCTCGAGCCCGCGCTCGGGCAGGGGTGACGCCGTGGCGCGCTACGGCGTCGGGGGGCTGCGCGGAGCCATCGCGGCGGAGGCGGCGAGGCTGATGTACGAGGAGGGCGTGAAGCAGTACTTCACCGCGAAGCGCCTCGCGTCGAAGCGCATCTTCGGCCGGACGGGCAGGCGGCGGCTGCGCTATCGGCCCGCAGACCTCCCGTCCAACGGCGAGATCCGCGACGCGCTGCTCCAGCTCGCCGAGCTCGCGGAGGGGGATGGGCGCACGCGCCGCCTCTTCGCGATGCGGGTGGTGGCGCTGGAGGCGATGCGCGCGCTCGAAGGCTTCGAACCGCGGCTCATCGGGAGCGTGAGCACTGGGCACATTCGCAAGGGGAGCGACATCGACCTGCACGTCTTCACCGACGACCCCGACCCGCTGCTGGCGCAGGTGAAATCCCTCGGGTGGGCGTACGAGACCGAGCGCGTGACGATCCTGAAGTTCGGGGAGATCCGCGAGTACCTCCACCTGCACGTGAAGGATCGCTACGACGTCGAGCTCACGGTGTACGAGCGGCGCGAGCTGCGATTTCGCCCGCGCAGCAGCACCGACGGCAAGCCCATCGTGCGCGTGAAGCCCGCCGCCCTCGAGCAGCTCCTCGCCAGCGAGCACCCCGACGCGTGGCGGGCCTACCTCGCCGACGGCGTGATCGCGGGCCTCGGGGAGAGCGACGAGGAGGCCGACGACGCGGTGCACGACCTGTCGTCGTGGGACGGGCTCCTCACCGACGACGAGCCCGACGTCACCGACTGCCTCCCGACCGACGACGAGCTGGCCGCGGAGACCGAGGTGTACGATCCGCTGCCGGGCTTCGAGGCGATGTAGACCACTGGGTTGACGGAAGTGGTGCGATCTGCGATCCGTTGCCCCCTTCATCCGTCCAACACCACGCTTCGGCGCCCGGGGAACATCATGCAACGTCGCCCTCCTTCCGCTCTCCCGCTCGTGTTCGCAGCGTGCCTCACGGGCTGCGTCGTCGACAACAACCCCGGCACGGGCGACGGCGCCGTCGCGGGCTGCGCGGCGGACTACGGGACGACGCTGGCCGCACAGCAGCTCGAGATCTTCGTCCAGGCCGTCGGCGATTTCGCGCGGGAGGCAGGCGCCCTCGACTCCACGCTTCGAACCGAGTGCACCGCCATCGCGAACGACCTCGGGGCGACCGCGGTGGACTTCGTCCCGACGGGTTTGGAGACGCCGACCGCGGTGGCGTGTCGGGTCGCGGCCCAGCGGCTGCGCGGGGAGTTTCAAGCGCTGCGCGGTTCGGCAGGGCTCACGGTCGGGCTCCAGGTGGTGCCGCCGCAGTGCACCGTCGACGTCGACGCGTACGCGCGCTGTGCGGCCGCGTGTGACGCCACCTTCCGGCCCGGCGTGGCGCAGCTCACCTGCGAGGGCGGCGAGCTCCGCGGGACGTGCAGCGGCACGTGCACGGGCTCCTGCGCGGCGATGGCGTCGGCGACGTGTACGGGCTCCTGCGAAGGGACGTGCACGGGCTCGTGCACCGGCGTCTGCCGCGGCGCCTGCGAGGGCACCTGCGCCGCCCGCGACGCCACCGGGAGCTGCAACGGCGCCTGCATGGGGACGTGCACGGGCTCGTGCTCGGTCGGCTGTACGGGGTCGTGCATGGGGCGCTGCGTCGCCGCGGCGTCCGCACGGTGCGAGGGCGAGTGCCGCGGGATGTGCAGCGTGGCCTTCACCGAGCCGCGCTGCACGGGGCGGGTGGTTCCGCCGAGGCTCGATGTCGACTGCCGGGCCTCGTGCGACACGCACATCCGCGCCACCGCGCAGTGCACCCCGGGGCGCGCGTCGCTGCGCGTCGACGGGACGGTCTCGGCCGACCTCATGACCCGCGCCCAGCGGCTCGGCGCGACCCTCGTCGCACACTACGGGGCCATCCTTACGGCCGCCCAGCGCCTGCGCGCGCTCACGGAGGCGGGGGTGGTGATCGTGCAGACGGGCGATCGGGTGCCGGTGGCCGCCGCCACGCTGGGGGTCAACGCCGTGGGGTGCGCGTTGGCGACCGTGCGCGACCTCCGCATCGCGGTGCCGCAGGTGGAGGTGAGCGTGACCGCCTCGGTGTCGATCTCGGGGGCGGTCTCGACCCAGTAGCGAAGCGACGCGACGGCCCGGGGCGGGTGCGCTCCGGGCCGTTCGATGTGTCTCAGTACCTGGCGAGGCGACGGGCGGCGTCGAGGATCTTCGTCTTGTTCGGCAAGAGCTCCTGTTCGAGCTTCTTGCTGTAGGGCGACGGGCGGTCGGGGTAGGCGACGCGGCGGACGGGGCCGTCGAGGTGTTCGAAGCACAGGTCGGCGACGCGGGCGACGAGCTCGGCGCCGAAGCCCGCCGTCGCGGTGGCCTCGTGGGCGACGATCACCTTGCCGGTCTTGCGGACGCTGGCGAAGACGGTCTCCTCGTCGAGGGGGACGAGGGTGCGGAGGTCGACCACCTCCACGGACACTCCCTCGGCGGCGAGCGTCGCGGCGGCCTCGAGGGACTCGTGGACGGCCCAGCCCCAGGAGAGCACGGTGACGTCCTTCCCCTCTCGGGCGATGCGCGAGCGGCCGATGGGGGTGAGCAGGTCGCCCTCGCCGAGGTCGTCCTTCTCGCGGCGGTAGAGCGCGCGGTGCTCGAGGTACATCACCGGGTTGGGATCGCGGATGGATGCCTTGAGCAATCCCAGCGCGTCGCGGGGTGTTGCTGGAGCAACCACCACCAGGCCCGGCGTGTGAGCGAACCACGCCTCAGGCGATTGCGAGTGAAACGGCCCCGCCCCGACGCCGCCGCCGTAGGGGAGACGAACCACCACGGGGACGGGCGCCTCCCAGCGGTACCAGGTCTTGGCGAGGTTGTTGACGATCTGGTTGAAGCCGCAGGAGACGAAGTCGGCGAACTGCATCTCCACCACGGGGCGCTTGCCTGCGAGGGCCGCGCAGAGGGCCGCCCCGATGGCGCCTGACTCACAGAGCGGGGTGTTGATGACCCGCAGGCGCCCGAAGCGCTCGTAGAGCCCCTTGGTGGCCCGAAACGCGCCGCCGAAGCGGGCGATGTCCTGGCCCATGAGGAAGACGGCGGCGTCGCGCTCCATCTCCTCGCCGAGGCCGCGGCGGATCGCGTCGATGTACGTGGTCTCAGCCATGGTGAAGCTCCGCGTGCTGGCGGGCGAAGGCGTCGGCGGCCTCGCCGGGTGCATAGACGCTGCGCCAGGCCTCCGACGGGTCGGGCTCGGGGGCGGCGAGGGCGCGCTCGACGGTGTCTTCGAGCAGCGCGGTGGCGAGCTCCTCCACCGACTTCAGGCGGGCCGCGTCGGCGAGGCCGCGCGCGGTGAGCGACGCCTCGAAGCGAGGGAGCGGGTCCATCGCGAGGAAGCGCTCCTTCTCGGCGGCGGGGATGAGGTCGTAGGAGCCGTCGCCCTCGGCGTGGCCGCGCATGCGCGGGAGCATGCACTCCAGCAGCGTGGCCCCTTCGCCCGCCCGGGCGCGGGTGACGGCGCGCGACATGGCCGCCCACACGGCGTCGAAGTCGGTGCCGTCGATCGTCTCTCCAGCGATGCCGTAGCCCGCCGCCCGATCGGAGAGCTGGGCGCACGCGTACTGCTCGTCGAGGGCGGTGCTGAAGGCGTACTGGTTGTTCTCCACCACGAGGATGAGCGGGAGCTTCATCACGCCGGCGAGGTTCATCGCTTCGTGGAAGTCGCCCTGCGAGGTGGCGCCCTCGCCGATGTAGCCCACGGCCACCGCCCTGGTGCCGTCCTGCACGGATGCGAGGGCGAGGCCGGAGGCGACAGGGATCATCGACCCGAGGTGCGAGATCATCCCCACGTGGCGGATGCCCCAGTCGGGCCGCATCACGCCGTAGTGAAACGAGCGGTCGTGCCCCACGGTGAAGCCGTCGCGGCGCCCGAGCACCTGGCAGGCGAGCTTGTCGAGGAGCCCGCGGGGGTCGGGGCGGCGTGCGTCCCACGCCGTGCGGTCGGCGTCGGTGAAGAGCGACGGGGCGAGGCGCGTCGCGTCGAGGTACGTGGTGAGGACGGCGCCGAGGTCGCGGTGGACCGTGGAGATGGCGTCGCCCGCGTCGAGCGCGAGGGCCGTCCCGATGGTGGTGGCCTCGTTGCCGACGGCGCTGTACCAGCGGCCGATGCGGCCCGCGCGAGCCATCGACTCGAAGCGAGAGTCCCAGGCGCGCGAGAGGCGCATGAGGAAGTGGGCGCGGCGGAGCACGGCCGCGGGGGGAGGAGCGTCGTCCGAGGGACGCAGCGGAGGGGGCGCCTTGGAGGCGGGCTTGCGCGATGCCATGCGGGGGGCGCGTGTGTACCGTCAGTCCGCGCCCGGCCGCAAGTCTCCCGCGCGCTACAGCCCGTCGGCGATGTCGCGCAGGAGCTTCTTCGCCGTCTCCCGGTCGAAGAGCTCGCCGAAGGAGCGCGACGCGTGCTCGACCGCGACCAGGATGGCGTCGCCCCGCTCGCTCACCGACGACGCCTGCGCGGCGCGGCGGAGGAGGTCGATGGCGGCCTCCAGGTGGTCGGGGTCGCGCGAGGGATCGGGCAGGTCGACCAGCGTCGGCGGCAGGCCGATGAGCCACTCCGGGCGCGACGGCACCCCCGCGCGAACGGGCGGGTGGTACGGCGCCGGGGCGGTGTGCGTGGCCTCCTGCTCGGTCGCGCGGACGAGGCGGAGGTGCGCGCCCTCCCCCGCGGCGCGGACCCTCGGCTTGCGCCGGGAGGTGCTGCCTGAGTGATGTGCGATATTGCCCGAAATGGGCTCGTCTGGCCTCCGCGTCATGGTTTGCAATATTGCGCAAGTTATCGGCAAGGGTCAAGGGCTATTGCGGACATTCCTGGGCCGG
>JBILLV010000125.1:0-24826 GCA_044375895.1 Polyangiales bacterium
GCGCCGAGGGCCTCGACGGCGGCCGCGCAGAGGGTGCTCTTGCCGGCGCCCTGCGGTCCGTTGAGGGCCACCACGCGGCGCCCTTCGCGCGCCCGCTCCGCCAGCCAGGCGCACACCGGGAGGTAGTAGTCCGCCACGCGGGCGGGCTCCGAGGGGAACATCGCGTCGAGGGCCGCGCGGAGGGGGTCGCTCATCGCCGGGAGTATCCCCGAATCCCGGCGCCGATTGGACAGACACCCGGTGCACCCGTGTAGAAACGACGTCCCACCCCATGGCGGACATCCAAGCCACCCACACCCTCCCGAGCGGTCACGTGCTGCGCGTCGTCCACGGCGACCTCACCCAGGAGCCCGTCGACGCCATCGTCAACGCGGCCAACGAGTGGCTCGCCCACGGCGGCGGCGTGGCGGGCGCCATCGTGCGGCGCGGCGGCCTGGAGGTACAGTGGGAGAGCGACGCGTGGGTGGAGGCAAACGGCAAGCTCCCCGTCGGCGGCGTCGCCGTGACCACCGCGGGCAAGCTCCCCGCGAAGCGCGTCGTCCACGCGGTCGGCCCCGTCTGGAACGGCGGCGACGACGACGAGCCCGACGACCTCCGCGCGGCCGCCGCCAACAGCCTCCGGGCCGCGGACGAGGCCGGCAGCGCGTCGCTGTCCATGCCCGCCATCAGCTCGGGGATCTTCGGCTTTCCGAAGGAGCTCTGCGCGGAGATTCTGGTGGACGCAGCGGTGGACTACTTCGCGCAGCACCCCGAGAGCGGCGTGCGCGAGCTGCGCTTCACCAACATCGACTGGCCGACGGTGGCGGTGTTTCTGGACGAATTTGAGCGGCGGTTCGGCGGGGCGTAGCGCTCAGCGGATTTCGCAGCGGACGAGCGAGAGCGTGACGGTCGCGTCGACGGTGCGCGGGTCGGCCGACGAGCGGAGGTTGGTGCAGCGGGCGGTGAGCTCGACGCCCTTGTCGACGTTGGCGGCCGCGGTGGCGGTGCACTCGGCGGCCCCGTTGTACTCGGTGTCGCCGAGGGTGAACTTCGCCGTCGCTCCCCCCGCGGCGGCCCCCTCGCTCACGGTGAACACCACGCGGCGCAGGCCGGTGGGGACGGTGTCGCCGCGGGCGATGTCCACCGTCCAGCGCGAGCCGGTGCGGGTGCAGGTGCCGAAGAAGCCGCGGCCGAGGCCGGGCGGCGGGTCGATGTACGTGTCGGCCGGGAGCGCGAGGCCCGCGGTCCCGTCGGCCTGACCGGCCTGGTGGATGGTGAGCGCGACGTTGCCCTGCGCGCGGAGGCCAGACGGGTCGCCACAGCCCACAGCCAGGGCGGCGATCACAGGAACGAGGCGAGCCATACGGTTCATGCGTGCACCTTCGGGCGTACGCGGAAGCACGGAGCGTTCCGCAGGGGGAATCCTCCCACGAATGGGCGCTGGCCGCACCATCAGGGGTCAACGGTTCGCACCTCGGCTGTGACCGCGCGGTCACACGATGACAACGCCCCCACGGGCGGTCTATGCCTCCCTTCAACTCCCGATGAAGCCCTCCCTCCTGGCCTCGCTCGCGTGGGTCGCGCTCGCCGCGTGCGGGTCGCCCCCGCGGTACCCCATCACCGACCCTGCGATGGCGCTCTCGCACATCCGCGCGCGCGACGCCCGCGTCCAGCGCCTGCGGGCCCGCGGCTCGGCCGACACCTTCGCGGCGCAGGGGCGCATCCGCGGCGAGGTGTACGTCTTCGTCCGCCGCCCCGACGTGCGCGTCGACACCCGCGCCTTCGGCAACACGATCAGCACCATCATCGCCAACGAGCACACCTTCGCGATGGCCGACTTCCGCGGCGGGGCCTTCTACACGGGCGAGGCGCGGCCCTGCGTGGCGGCGCAGCTCCTGGGCATCCCGCTGGAGGCCGGCGAGGTGGTGGCGCTCCTCGCGGGGGGTCCGCCGCTGCTCCAGGGCGACGCGCGCATCCGCTGGGACGACGGGCACTACCTCGTCGACATCACGGGCACCGACGGACGGGCGGAGACGCTCACGATGGAGATCACCGCGGCCGAGCACGACAACGCGCGCCCCGAGCAGCAGCACCCGCGGCCCGTGCGCGCCGAACTTCGGGACGCCCGCGGGGTGCGCGCGGTGCTCACCTTCGAGAGCTACGAGCTGGTGTCGGGCGTCGACTTCCCGAAGCGGGTGCGGGTGGTGATGGAGCGCGACAACGTCGACCTGGAGGTTCGCTACCGCGACGTGACGCTCGACCCCGACCTGCCCGATGACGCCTTCGACCAGTCGCCGCCCAACGACGCCCTCCAGGTGCAGCGGGTGACCTGCGACGAGGCTCCCCGTCCTCCAACCCCGGCGACGACCACTCCCTGACGGTCGGGACCAGTTCTTCACGGCGGTGGGCGCCTCAGGCGTCGCCGCGCTCCTTGAGGCTTTGCAGGGGATGCCCCGCGGCGATGCGGTCGTAGAGGGCGGGCCAGTCGTTCCACTCGGTGCCCATGACGCGGTCCATGAAGGCCGCCTGGAAGCTGTAGTGGCCGTTCCAGCGGGCGTGGTGGAGGGCGTGGAAGACGAAGGCGTTGGCGAACCACGTGGCGCCGCGCGAGGCGGCCCCGCGGGCGGTGGGCTCGACGTTGGCGTGTCCGACGATGTTGCCGTTGACGTTGAAGGCGATGTAGCCCGCCCAGCCCCAGAACCCCACCGGCACCACGCGCGAGAAGAGCCACGGGAGCCCGATGTACCCGACGGCCCACCCGAGGGCCTCGACGAAGCTCACCGACTGCCCCGTGAGCGGCGTCGTCACCTGCGACTTGTGGTGCCACCGGTGGAAGCGCACCAGCGCCTTCGTGTGCATCGCCCGGTGCAGAAACCAGTAGTACACCTGGAAGCCCACGAGCAACGCCGCGAAGGTGAGGCCGTTGCGCAGGCCGCTCGACGCGCCGAAGCGGATGACGTCGAAGCGCAGCGCCGCGGTGAAGGCGACCGTCATCACGGCGAGGAAGACGGCGTTGCCGAGGAGTTCGAAGCGGTGCTGGCCGGGGAAGAGCGGCACGTCGAAGACCTTGCGCTGCGTGAGGAAGCGCTCCATCGCAAAGCCGATGAGGGAGGCGGGGATCGTCACCGCGAGGAAGCTCCCCAGCACCAGCAGCGCCGTGTGGAGGAGCGAGAGGGAGCGCAGGGCTTCGGGCATCGGGCGCGACGATAGGGGCGGGCGGTGGGCCGCGCTACGGGGTCATGCGTTCAGCGGCAACTGCTCGCGCTGCTGACCCAGTCGGCGCTCCCGCAGGCGCCGTGGGCAGCGCCGTTGGCCCAGTGCCCGGCGACGCAGCGGCCGACGTTGGCGCACCACCCGCAGTTGGTCGCCCGCGTACACGCGGCGCAGTCGCGGATGCGCGCGCAGCGGTCGTCGCAGCGGTCGGCGCCGCTGACCCAGTTGCCGCCCGAGCAGGCGCCGTGCGACGGGCCGTGGGCCCAGTGCCCGGCGACGCAGCGGTTGAGGTTGTGGCACCAGCCGCAGCCGCTCGTCCGCGTGCACGACGAGCAGTCGTCGGCGCGCGCGCAGCGGTCGTCGCACTGCGCTCGATCAGCGACCCAGTCGCTCCCCGCGCACTGGTTGCCCGCGGCCCCGTGGGCCCAGTGCCCGGCGACGCAGCGGTTGAGGTTGTGGCACCAGCCGCAGCCGCGCTCGCCCGCGCACGACGAGCAGTTGCCGTGCCTCCCGCAGCCCGTATCCGCAGACGTCTCGGGCGGCGTCGTCGGGGCGGCAGCGTCGGGCGTGTGGAGTACGGGCGGCGGCTCCACCATCGTGGGGGGAGGCTCCACGGGCGAAGGGGGCGGCTCGACGGGCGTGGGCGGAGGTTCCACGACGGTCGGAGGCGGCTCGACGGGTGTGGGCGGAGGCTCCACCAGCGTGGGCGGAGGCTCCACCAGCGTGGGCGGAGGCTCCACCAGCGTGGGCGGAGGCTCCACCACCGTCGGAGGCGGCTCGATCAGCGCGGGCGCATCGATGGGGACGGGCACGTACACGATCCCGCCGTCGGGCGTGCGGCGCGGCTGCATCACCGTCCGCGGCGCGGGCTGGGGGAGTCCAGTCACCGGGTCGCGCACGGGCTCCTCGGGGGACGAGCCGAGGGGCGGCGCGTCGGGCTCCAGCGCAGCGTCAGGCGTCGCGGCGACCACCCGCGGCGTGGGCTCGTCGCGGGGGCGCAGCGCGTAGCCCACGGCGCCCACGAGGGCCGCGGTGAGCAGCGCGATGCCGACGACCATGGGGGCCTTCGAACGCGGCGGCGCGGGCGGCGGAGGCGCCATCGGGGGCTGCCCGTACGGAGCCACCGGCGGCGGACCGGCGAGGGTGCCCAGGTGCGCGGGGACGGTCGCGACGATCGCGGGGGCGCTCGGCGGCGTGATGCCGGGCTGCGTCGCGGCGTAGGGGGCGGGCGCCATCCGCGGCAGGGCCTCCGTCGCGGGGAGGGCGGTGCCGCCGAGGAGCGCGAGCAGCGAGGGGATGGCCTCGCCCGCGGAGGGGAAGCGCTGCGCCGCGTCGCGCGTGACGCAGCGGGCGAACCAGGCGTCGAAGCCCGGCGGGATGCGCTCGCCGACGCCGAAGGCCGCGGCCCGCTCGCTCGCGCGCACCAGCGGGTCGGCGAGGAGCTCGCGGATCATCGTCCCGATGGTGGCCTCGGGCTGTCGCGGGGTGAACCAGTAGTGCGTGCCGGTGAGCACCCAGAAGGCGATGAGCCCGAGGGCCCACACGTCCGTCGCGGGGGTGATGGGCTGGGTGGAGTCGGTCTGCTCGGGGGCCATCCAGAGCGGCGATCCCATCGCGCTGGTGGTGTGCCTCGTGGCGTTGGCGTGCACGATGCGCGCGATGCCGAAGTCGAGCACCTTGAGCATGAAGGGGACGCCCTCGCGCCGGGCGGTGGCGAGGAAGAGGTTCTCGGGCTTGAGGTCGCGGTGGACGACGCCCGCCCGGTGCGCGGCCGTGAGCGCGTGCCCGAGCTGGCGGAAGGCTTCGACGACCTCCGGCGGGCTGAGCGGTCCGCGCTTCTGGAAGACGCCCGCGAGGTCGTCGCCGGAGAGCAGTTCCATGACGATCCAGGGGACGCCGCTGGCCTCGTCGACGCCCGCGGCGAGCACCTCGACGACGTGGTCGCTCTCGATCTGCGAGCCGACCGTGGCCTCCCGGGCGAAGCGCGCGCGCATCGCGGCGTCGGAGACAAACTCGGGGAGCAGCGTCTTGAGCGCGCGGAGCTTCTGGGTGCTGCGCTGGCGGGCGACGTACACCGCGCCCATGCCCCCGGCGGCGAGGGTGCGCTCGACCTCGTAGTCGCCCGCGAAGACGGTGCCCGGTGCGATCGTTGCGCCTGCTCCCATGAGCGGGGAGCTAACGCCATCGGGGGCGCGTGTGTCTACGGGGATTTAGCCGCGGGGGCGGCAGGCGATGGCCTGGTGCTCGTGGTCGGCGAAGTACGACCACATGCGGCGCATGGTGTTGGCGCCGGGGTTGTACTTGGCGTCGAGGTCGTTGACGCCCGCGACGTACCAGCCGCTCCACGCGCCGTTGGACCAGCGGATGCGGTAGGCGCTCACGTCCCAGCCCGTACCTCCGCGCTCGCGGAAGAGGGCGGTGTCGGCGGCGAGCGAGAGCCCCGCGGCCCAGCGGGCGTCGCGCGTGGCGGCGCGTTCGAACATCGCGCACTCGTCCTGCGTGGAGAGGTCGTGGCCGACGCAGTCACCCGTGGGGCACGCGGGGGTCGCGGGGGTCGCAACCACAACGTTGGGCTCGATGAAGGTGGGGGGATGGAGCGGCGGACGGCAGGGGTTGATGGTCTGCGCGGCGGCGGGTGCGGCGACGAGGCTGAGGGCGACGAGGGCGAGGCGGGCGTGGCGGTTCATGGGGCGGTGTCCTCCGGTGATGCGAGGAGTGAGAGGCGAGCGAGCGCGAGAAGATTGGGGCGCCGTGGTGATATCGTCGCGCGCATGAGAGCGTTCTTCGAACGGTATCGCCCGCACCCGTGGCACGGCCTCCCGGTGCGCCCGCAGGTCCCCGACCTCGTCCACGCGTACATCGAGATCACCCCCTTCGACACCGTGAAGTGGGAGATCGACAAGGAGACGGGCTACCTCCGCGTCGACCGCCCGCAGGCGAGCAACTCGCTCCCTCCGACGCTCTACGGCTTCGTGCCAAGGACGTACTGCGGCGCGCGCATCGCCGCCCTCGCGGGGACGGAGAAGGGCGACGGCGACCCGCTCGACATCTGCGTCTTCAGCGAGCGGCCCATCAACCGCGCCGACGTGCTCCTCCACGCGCGGCCCGTGGGCGGGCTCCTCATGGTCGACCGCGGCGAGGCCGACGACAAGATCATCGCCGTGCTCGACCACGACCCCGCGTGGGGCGAGGCGCGCGACCTCGCCGACCTCCCGGTTCCCCTCGTCGACCGCCTGCGCCACTACTTCCTCACGTACAAGTGGCGCCCCGGAGAGGGGAGCGGGCCGGTGGAGATCCCGCGCGTGTACGGCGCCGCGGAGGCCGCGAAGGTGCTCGCCGCCGCCGTCGAGGACTACGACGAGCGCTTCGGCGCGTAGGCGCGGCGCTTCAGGTTTGCGCGGCGGGCTCGTCGAGGCCGAACTCGATGCGCCCCAGCGACGCGTCAGCCGACACCACCTTCACCCGCAGCGCCATGCCGATGGCGAAGGTGCGCGTCGCCGAGCGGGCGTGGGCCTCCCCCGCGTCGACCTCGTAGGGACCGCCCGGCAGCTTGTCGAAAGGAACGGTCCCCTCGATGAGCGACGTGTCGATCTGCGCCATGATCCCGAAGGGGCGGACGCGCGTCACGCGGGCGTCGAACACCTCGCCGAGGTGCCCCGCCATGTACGCGGCCGTCACCATGCGGCGGCGGTCGTTCTCGGCGCGGGTGGCGGCGCGGGCGCGGGCGTTGATGTGCTTCGACACCGCCTCCAGCGCGGGGTCGTCGGGGACGAAGCCGCGGTCGCCGTGGAGGTAGCGCTTCACGATGCGGTGGACGGCGAGGTCGGCGTAGCGACGGATGGGCGAGGTGAAGTGCAGGTACAGCGGTGCGGCGAGCCCGAAGTGACCCGTCGGGTGCACGGTGTACCGCGCGGGGCCGAGCGAGCGGAGGAGCACCGAGCGCAGCGCGGGCTCCAGGGGCGAGCCCGAGATCTGGTGGTCGAAGGCCGCGAGGGCGAGCGGCGAGAGCCTCGCGCCGAAGCCCGCTTCGAAGCCGAAGTTGCGCGCAAACTCCGCGATCTCCTCGGCCCGCTCGGGCGTCGGCTCGTCGTGGACGCGAAACACCCCCGGCACGCCGCGCTCGACGAGCCACCGCGCCACGGCCTCGTTGGCCGCCACCATCGCCCGCTCGATGAGCGTGTGGGCGCTCGTCGGCCGGTACGCCGCGACGCCCGTCGCCACGCCCTTCGCCGCGTCGAACACGATCGACGCCTCCTCCCGGTGCACCTCCACCCCGCCGCGACGCGCGCGGGAGAGCCCGAGGCGCGCGGACACGGTGCGCAGCCACGGCAGCATGGCGCGCACCGACGCGAGGTTGTCGCTCACCGCCCCGCGGTCGAGGAAGGCTGCGACCTCGTCGTAGGTGGCCTTCGCCCGCGAGCGGATCACGCTCTCGTACACGTCGATGGAGGTGACGGCCCCCTCCGGGTCGATGCGGAGCTCGGCGGTGAGGCAGCAGCGGTCGGTGTTGGGGAGGAGGCTGATCCACTCGGCCGAGAGCGCGTCGGGGAGCATCGGGAGCACGCGGCCCGCGAGGTACACGCTCGTCGCCCGCTGGCGCGCGGCGAGGTCGAGGGGGGAGCCCTCGGGGATGAAGGCGCTCACGTCGGCGATGGAGACCAGCAGCCGAACGGCCCCGTCGGACGACGCAGGGAGCACCGACACGGCGTCGTCGATGTCGCGCGTGGAGGCGGCGTCGATGGTGAAGGTGGGCACCTCGCGGAGGTCGCGGCGGAAGCCCACCAGCGCGTGGGGGATGGCGACTGCATCCGCCACCTGGGCGAGGGCGTCGTCGTCGAAGGCGGTGCGGACGCCGTGGCGGGCGATCACCTGGGCGAGGGCGCGCTCGTCGGCGGTCTCGAGGAGGCGAAGGGCCTTGGCGCGGTGGCCGGGCATCACGGCGGCCATCACCTGCACCCCGAGGGCGAGGGGGAGGCCCGCGGCGTCGAGGGGGAGGTCGGTGTTGGCCACCTCGCGGTCGACCCGGAGGTGAAGCTCCCCGCGGTGCTGAACCACCTCGCCGCAGAGTTCGAAGCGGGTGCGTTCGAGGAGCGTGAGGGCGGTGGCGGTGAAGCGCCCGTCGGCCCCTTCGGTGACGGTGGCCTCCACCCGATCGTCGGTGAGGTGGGCGTTGAGGAGGGGCGGCGGGACGAAGGCCGAGACCCCCGCCTCGGACTCATCGTTGACGAAGCCGAAGCCTCGTGGGTTGATGCTCACCGTCCCTACGATCGTGCGGGTCGCGCTCATGGAGGGCGCGGAGTCTCTCCCGCGCGGTGCTTTTTGTGAAGGCTCGCCGCGCGCGCGGCCATGGAGTCGACATGATGCTTGCAGCCAGACGATCGAGCGCCCTGCTCGCCGCGACCCTCACGCTGAGCGGGTGCGGCGCGAAGACGGGCCTCCTCGTCCCCGACGTGTACCAGTTTCCCGACGGCCCCGACGCCGACGTGATGGACGTGGCGGACGTGATGGACGTCCCGGAGGCGGAGGTGCCGCGGTGCCGGCCGGGCACCTTCCCCCTCACCGAGCGCGCGGCCGACATCCTCCTGGTGCTCGACCGCTCGGGCTCGATGAACCAGTCGCTCGGCGGCCGCGGGGGCACTTCGAAGTGGCGCCTGCTGCGCGACGCGCTCGCCGCGACGCTCCCGCGCGTGGAGTCCCGCGTCCGCGTGGGGGCGCTCTTCTTCCCCGAAGACGGCGCCGAGTCGCGCCTCGCGGCCTGCGCCTTCGCCAACATCCCCAGCGTCGACGTCACCCTCGCCTCGGGCACCACCCCGCAGGTGCTCAACGTGTTCGACAGCACGGGCACGGGCGGCGGCACCCCCACGGCGTCGGCGCTCCTCCGCGGGTACACCTACCTCGTGCGCAACCCCGATCGCACGCGCGCCCGTTACATCATTCTCGCCACCGACGGCGCGCCCAACTGCAACGGCGCCCTCGACCCCTCCACCTGCGTGTGCGGCGGTCCTGGCGGCGGCGGCGGCGGACGGGGGTGCACCGGCGACGCCAACCGCTGCCTCGACGACCAGCGCGCGGTGGGCACCATCACGCAGATCGCGACCAACGCCGTCACCCCGATGCCCGTCTTCGTCATCGGCCTCGCGGACAACACCGACTCCACCTTCGCGACGACGCTCCGTCGCATGGCCGTCGCGGGCGGCCGGCCCAACCGGGCGACGGGCGTCCCGACGTACTACGACGTGCAGCGCCCCGAGGAGCTCACCGCCGCGCTCACCACGGTGCAGAACGAGGTGGCCCGCTGCACCTTCGTCGCGCCGTCGCGCCCCACCAACCCCGACGCCATCACCCTGACGGTCAACGGCGCCTCCGTCCCCCGCGACCCGACGCGCGTCAACGGCTGGGACTGGACGGACATGGGCTTCGGTGAGATCACCCTCTTCGGCGCCGCGTGCCCGCGCGACACGGCGACCAACACGGCGACGGCCACGGTAGGGTGCGACTGATGATGGCGGCTCGATGGATGATGGCGGCGGCGCTCCTGGTGGCCTGCCGCGGCAACGAGTGTGACCCGGGCACGCAGCAGCCCTGCACCCTGCGCCTGGACGGCGGCGCGACACAACGGGGCTTTCAGGCGTGTACGTCCACGGGGCTCTGGTCGGCCTGCAACGCGGTGGGCACCTGCTCGGGGGCCGCGGGCGCGCTGCCGGCGTACTCGCGGTGCACGTCGATGGCCCAGTGCGGCCCCGACACCTGCGCCGCGTGCGGGCACTACACGGGCGTGCGCAACCCCGAGGGCTACGAGGTCTGCTACGCGTACTGCCAGATGGACAGCGACTGCGCGCCCACCACGCCGGCGACGGGCGTGACGCCGCGCTGCGTGCTCGGCCAGTGCACGCTGCTGTGCGCGGCGGGCGCGATGTGTCCGCGCGACTCGCGCTGCCTCCCGTGGGCCACCCCCGAGCTGGTGAGCGCCAACCCCGGCTTCGAAGGGCTCTGCGAGTAGCGCCCGAGAGGTTGACGCGATGACGTCCTCTGCGGCAGAGTCGATCCCATGAACCCGCCGACACCTCGGCTCGATCCCTGGGCGGACATCGAGCCTGACGTATCGTCGATCGTGACGGAGGACGACACGCCGGTGGACAACCTCTACTCGGAGAAGCAGCAGCGGCTGCTCACGCAGGCCCTCTACGCGTCGTGGCAGGGGCCGCCGCCGGAGGAGGGTGGTGACCGACGGGTGTTCCTCGCGACGGCGAACGTGGGGCTCTTCGCGACGCCCAAGCAGTCGCCGCTCGTCCCGGACGTGATGGTGAGCCTCGACGTGCAGGCGCACCCCGACATCTGGGAGAAGAAGCACCGGTCGTACTTCGTGTGGGAGTTTGGCAAGCCCCCCGAGGTGGTCATCGAGGTGGTGTCGAACCGTGAGGGCGACGAGCTGGGCTTGAAGCGTCGGCGCTACGCGACGATGCGCGTGTGGCACTACGTCGTGTGGGATCCCGAGGCGCAGATCTCCGCGAAGCCGCTCCAGGCGTTCGAGCTCCGTGGACGGTTCTATGGGGCGATGCAGCGGCCGTTCTTCCCTGACCTGGGGCTCGGGCTCACGGTGTGGAGGGGGACCTTCGAAGGCGTCGAGGCTGAGTGGCTGCGCTGGTGCGACGCGGATGGCAAGCTGCTCGCGACGGGCGAAGAGCGCGCCGAGAGCGAGCGAGCGCGAGCCGAGAGCGAGCGAGCGCGAGCCGAGAGCGAGCGGGAGCGCGCCGACCGGCTGGCTGCGAAGCTCCGCGCGCTCGGCATCGACCCAGACGCCCTTTGAGTGACCCGTCCGCGCGGCGCTTGTTGCGATAGCATCGCGCGCCGATGCGCCACCTCTTCGCCCTCGCGCTCTCCCTCGCCGCCTGCCACACGACCGCGCCCCCTGCCCCACGCGCCCCCGTCGCGCGCCGCGCCCCGGTCGACCTCCGCCGCGGCGTCGACGTGTCGGCCCTCGAACAGTACGCCCGCTCGGAGCGCTACACCGTCGGCCGCCCCACCCGCTTCACGGTGACGGCCGACGGACAGGCCGTGTACTTCCTCCGCGCGGTGGAGGGCACCTCGGCGCGCGCCCTCCACGTGTGGGAGCGCGCGACGGGGCAGGAGCGCGTCCTCGTCACCGCGCAACAGCTCCTGGGCAGCGGCGAGGAGGTGCTCGACGCCGCGGAGCGCGCCCGCCGCGAGCGCCAGCGCGTCATGGGCCGCGGGGTGACGGGCTTCCGTGTGTCGCCCGACGGCGCGAAGGTGCTCGTCCCGCTCTCCGGGCGATTGTTCGTCATCGAACGATCGAGCGGCGCGGTCACCGAGCTGCCCGCGGCGGGGGGCGCTCCCATCGACGCGCGCTTCTCCCCCGACGGCCGCGCGGTGAGCCTGGTGCGCGGCGGTGAGCTCCACGTCATCGACCTCGCGACGCGCGCCGAGCGGGCCGTCACGCGCGGCGCAACCGACGACAAGACGCACGCGGTGGCGGAGTTCATCGCGCAGGAGGAGCTCGGGCGGATGGAGGGCTACTGGTGGTCGCCCGACGCCACGAAGCTCGTCTACCAGGAGACCGACCTCTCCCACGTCGAGCGCCTCCGCATCGCCGACCCGGCCCACCCCGAGAGCCCGCCCGACGCCCCGGCCTACCCCCGCGCCGGCACCACCAACGCCGACGTCCGCCTCGGCATCATCTCCGCGGCCGGCGGCGACACCACCTGGATCACCTGGGACCGCGCCCAGTACCCCTACGTGGTGACGGTGCGCTGGTCGCCCAACGCCCCCCTCACCCTCGTGGTGATGAACCGCGCGCAGAGCGACGTGGCGCTGCTCGAAGCGCTCCCCGACGGGCGCACCCGCATCTTCCACCGCGAGCACGACGACGCGTGGGTCAACGTCGACCAGGGGCTCCCGCGCTGGTCGCGCGACGGGCGGAGCTTCCTCTGGCGCACCGAGCGCGACGGCCGCGGCGCCATCGAGTCGCGCGACCGCGACGGGCTGCTGCTCGCGACGCTCACCCCGCGCGAGCTCGACGCGCGCGAGCTCGTGGCCTGGGACGAGGCCCGCGGCGAGCTCTACGTCACCACTGGCGAAGACTCCGCCCAGACCCACCTCGCGCGCGTCACCAACGCCCCCGGCGGCCCACGCGTCGAAGACCTCACCCCCGAGCCCGGCGAGCACGACCTCGCAGTGGCCGACGACGGATCGCTCCAGGTGCGGACGGCCCACACGCTCGACGCGCTCCCGGCGAGCGCCGTCTACGACCACGACGGGCAGCGCGTCGCGGCCATCGTCTCGCACGCGGAGGCGCCGCGGCGGATGCCCTCGGTGCAGTTTCGCACCGTGGGCGCCGAGCGCTTCCGCGTCGCGGTGGTTCGCCCGGCGGACTACCGCGCGGGGCAGCGCTACCCGGTGATCGCGTGGGTGTACGGCGGCCCCACGACGCGCGTCGCCACCCACGCGGTGGAGCGCTACTTCGTGCAGCAGTGGCTCGCCGACCAGGGCTTCGTCGTGGTGCTCGCCGACGGCCGCGGCACCCCCGCGCGCGGCCGCGACTGGGAGCGCGCGCTGCGTCTTCGCCTCGGGGACGTCCCCCTCGACGACCAGGCCACCGCGCTCCAGGCGCTCGGCGCCGAAGACCCGTCGCTCGACCTCACGCGCGTCGGGGTCATCGGGTGGTCGTTCGGCGGGTACCTCGCCGCGCGGGCGGTCATCGAGCGCCCCGAGGTGTTTCACGCCGCGGTGGCGGGGGCGCCGGTGACCGACTGGCGCGAGTACGACACCTGTTACACCGAGCGCTACCTCGGGCTCCCCGACGCGCAGGGCGAGGCGTACGAGCGCGCGTCGCTGCTCCCACACGCCGGGGCGCTGCGTCGGCCGCTCCTCCTCGTGCACGGGACGGCCGACGACAACGTGTATTTCCACCACGGGCTGCGGCTCGCCGACGCGCTCTTCCGCGGGGGGAGGCGCTTCGAGTTCCTCCCGCTCCCCGGGCAGACGCACCTCGTCAACGACCCCGACCTCGTGGTCGCGTGGCTCCTGCGGGCGCGGCAGTTCTTCGCCGAGAACCTGCGCCCCTGAGCGGTCGACGTCCCATCTCTCCGGGACGTCCGATTCCGGCGAGACGCCGCCGCCCGATCGCGCGATAGATCGCGCATGCACCTCGACCCCGCCGTCTGCCACGCCGCGGTGGAAGCGCGCGACCGTCGCTACGACGGCCTCTTCTTCACCGGCGTGTCGAGCACGGGCATCTACTGCCGCTGCGTCTGCCCCGCCCGCGTGCCCAAGCGCGAGAACCGCAGCTTTCACCCCTCCGCCGCCGCGGCCGAGCGGGAGGGCTACCGCCCCTGCCTCCTGTGCCGCCCCGAGTGCGCGCCCGGCGCGGCCCCCATCGACGCGACCGAGCGCCTCGCCCACGACGCCGTCAAGCGCATCGAGTCCGGCGCGCTCGAAGACGGCGGCATCGAGGCCCTCGCCAGCGACCTCGGCGTCACGGGCCGCCACCTCCGCCGCGCGGTGCTCGACACCTTCGGCGCGGCCCCCGTCGAGATCGCCCAGACCCATCGCCTCCTCACCGCGAAGCGCCTGCTGCGCGACACCTCGCTCTCGATGGCCCAGGTGGCCTTCGCGGCGGGCTTCCAGAGCGTGCGGCGCTTCAACGCGCTCTTCCAGGCGCGCTACGCGATGCCGCCGTCGCGCGTCCGCGACCGGGCGTCTTCGAAGCAGACCTCCCTCACCTTCACGCTCGCCTCGCGCGGCTCGTTCGACGGCGCGGCCCCCTTCGCGCACTTCACGCTCCGCGGCGTCGCGCGGATGGAGCGCGCCGCCGCCCCGCTCGTGTGGGCGCGCACCTTCGCCACGGACGGCCACGCGGGACACCTCACGCTCGACCTCAGCGGCGAGGCGCCGCAGCTCACGCTGTCCGAGGGCCTCGTGCCGGCGTTTCGTGCGGTGGTTGCGGCGCTGCGCGGCGCCCTCGACCTCGACGCCAACCTCGACGCCATCAACGCCTTCCTCGCGCGGGAGGGGTTCGCCGATGAGGTTCGCCGCGACCCCGCGGTGCGCCTGCCGGGCGCCCTCGACCCCTTCGAACTCGCGGTTCGCGCGGTGGTCGGCCAGCAGGTGACGGTGAAGGCCGCGACCACGATCGTCGCCCGCCTCGTCGAACGCTTCGGCGCCCCCATCGAGACCGGCGTCGCGGGCCTCGACCGGCTCTTTCCTACGCCCTTTCGCCTCGCCGACGCGACCGAGGCCGAGCTCGCCTCCCTCGGCCAGCCGGCGGCCCGTACCGCCACCGTGCAGCGCCTCGCCCGCGCGGTCGCTGAGGGGAAGCTCCGCCTCGCCCGCGGCGCTGTCGCCGTCGGCCGCGCGGGCCTCGCGGAGATCGCGGGGATCGGCCCGTGGACGCTGGAGTACGTCGCGATGCGGGGCCTCGGCGACCCCGACGCGTTTCCGCTCGGCGACAGCGCGCTGCGGGCCGCGTTCGAAGGCGACCTGAAGCGAGCGAACGAGTCCTGGCGCCCGTGGCGCGCCTACGCCGCGGCCCGCCTGTGGCGCCGCCCTGCCTCCCCCCGAAAGAAGGCCGTATGAACATCCTCGTCCACCCCACCCCCATCGGAACGCTCCACCTCGCGAGCGACGGCTCCTCCCTCGTCGCGTGCGAGTTCGAAGGCCACGAGCGCGGCCTCGCCCACCGCCTCCACCGCGAGGGTCAGACGGGCGCGCCCGACGCCGTGCTCGACCAGACGCGCGCCGAGCTCGATGACTTCTTCCGCGGGCGCTTGAAGGCGTTCACCGTGCCGCTGACGCCGCGGGGGACGGACTTCCAGCGCAAGGTGTGGGAAGCGCTGCGCACGATCCCCTACGGCGACACCACGAGCTACGGGAAGCTGGCCGCGCGCATCGGGGAGCCCGCGGCGGTGCGCGCGGTGGGGGCGGCCAACGGGAGAAACCCCATCGTGATCATCGTGCCGTGCCACCGCGTGATCGGCGCCGACGGCTCCCTCACGGGCTTCGGCGGCGGCCTCCCGCGCAAGCAGTTTCTGCTCGGCCTGGAGCGGGGGGAGACGCCGTTGCTCCTCACTTGACGCGGAGCGCCGGGCGGTGCCCCATCGCGGCCGTGACGGCTCCCGCGAGGCCCCTGCTCCCGACGCTCCTCGGCTACGCGCTCATGCTCGCGGCGGCGGCGGCGCTCTACGCCCTCATCCTGCGTGCTGGCAGCAGCCTCGCGCCGCCGCCGCTCGCGACCCACGCCGCCCCTCCCGCCGCGGGCGCGCACGCCTCGCCGCTCGTCGCCGTGCTCATCGCCCTGGCCTGCGTGACGCTCACGGCGCGCGCCATCGGGGCGGTCTTCGAGCGCTGGCTCCGTCAGCCGCCCGTGCTCGGTGAGATCGTCGCGGGCCTGCTGCTGGGGCCCTCGGCGCTCGGCGCCATCAGCCCGACGGCGCAGGCGATGGTGATCCACCCCGCCGCGGTGCCGCACCTCGGCATGCTCTCGCAGGTGGGCGTGGTGCTGTTCATGTTCGTGGTGGGCACGGAGCTCGACACGAAGCTGCTGCGGCGCAACCCGCACGGCACCGTGGCCATCTCGCACGCGAGCATCGTGGCGCCCTTCCTGCTCGGCGCGGCGACGGCCCTCTGGCTGCATCCGCGGTACGGGACGCGCGGCGTCTCGTTCCTGGTGTTCTCGCTCTTTCTGGGCGTGTCGCTGTCGGTGACGGCCTTCCCCGTGCTGGCGCGCATTCTCACCGACCGCGGGCTGCACCGCACCGCCCTCGGCGCCACCGCCCTCGCCTGCGCCGCGGTCGCTGACGTGACGGCGTGGGTGATGCTCGCCTTCGTGGCCGGCGTCGCGCGCGCGGATCTCTCGGGCCCTGCGCGGCTCCTCCCCTGGGCGCTGGCCTACCTCGTCGTGATGCTCGTCGGCGTGCGGCCGCTCGTGCGCCGCGTGTCCGACGCGGTCGAGCGCACCGGCGCGCCCGCGGGTCGGGGGGCCTTGAGCGCGGCCTTTGTGGGGCTGCTCCTCTCGGCGGCGGCGACGGAGGCGCTCGGCGTCCACGCGCTCTTCGGGGCGTTTCTGTTCGGCGCGCTGCTGCCACGCGACGGGCGCCTCGCGACCGACCTCCGACGCGCGCTCGAAGACCTCGTGGTGGTGCTCTTCCTGCCGGCGTTCTTCGCCGTCACGGGGCTGCGCACGCGAATCGGCCTCGTCGCGGGCTGGAGCGACGCGTTTGTGTGCGGGCTCATCGTCGCGGTGGCTACGGTCGGCAAGTTCGGCGGCACGCTCGCGGCGGCGAAGCTCACGGGCCACGGCTGGCGCGACTCGGTCGCCCTCGGCACCCTGATGAACACCCGCGGGCTGATGGAGCTCATCGTGCTCAACGTGGGGCTCGACCTCGGCGTGATCGAGCCGCGGCTCTTCGCGATGCTGGTGATCATGGCGCTCGTCACCACCTTCGCGACGAGCCCGGTGTTGAGCCTCCTGCTGGGCCGCGGCGAAGCCACGAACGAGCCATTGCAGGCGCCTGCAACAGCTCGTCCGTAGCGCCCCACACGAGCAGGTCGCTACATCCCTTCCCGCGCGATCACCTCCCGCGCTGCGGCCTCCAGCGCGGCTCGCACGGCGGCCTTCCCGTGACGCGCGAGCTGCGCGTGGTACGCGGGCTCTTCGCGGGCCACGTCCTGCACCACCCGCCGCACGAGGAGCTCGACGCGCTCGCCCGCGTCGTCGCGCCACCGCCCGCTCTCGCGGAGGTGCTGCGCCGCGTGGGCCACGCGCTCGGGGAGCACCACGCGCCCCGCGAACGCCGCCACCGACTCGTCGCCGCCCGCCGACGCGTCGCCCGCCTCGCGGCGCCGCGGGTGCTTGTGCTTCGCCACCAGGAGCCGTCCGGCGCCGTCGAGCAGCAGCGGGTCGCTCCAGATCACGACGCCCTCGTGGGTGGTGTCGGGGACGTGGCCGCCTGCGCGCGTCCGCTCACCGTGGACGCTCGCGCGCTCGAGCAGCGCGTCGAAGGCCGTCGCCTCGGGGACGCCGCGGTAGAGGCACGGCGCGAGCGGGAGAGCGAGGCGCTCCGCGACGTCGACGAGCGAGGGAAGAAGGCGCGGGGGGCCGTCGTCCGTGGTGAGTTCGGTGGGGTACGAGTGACTGAGCCACACCGCACCCACCCGTGCGGCGAACAGGACGAAGTGGGCCCGCGGTCCGTAGACGAAGCCCTGCGCCTGGATGCCACGACCGCAGGTCTCGCCGTAGAGCGTGATGTCGTCCTGCGCCTCCGCGGCCCACTGCACAAGCGCGCGGGCGGCGGTGAACGCCGTACGGAGCTCGGGCTGGCAGAAGCCCGGGTCGCCCTCCAGCAGCGTGCGGCCACCGAAGACGAGCTCGCCTGCGCGCGAGGCGCTGACGCGGGTGTTGGCGCCGTCGATCTTCTCCAGGCAGACGACGGTGCGGACATGGTGGAGCGTGTCGGCTTCGCGCCGATACGACGGGATCTTGGGGAACACTTCGGGGATGAACTTCACGGGGGACCTCGATGGCACGGAGCAAAATGGCGGCGCCCCCGCGGCGAGAGGTCGTCGCGGGGCGCGTGTCCCGGAGAGCGTCGACGCGGCGGAGTTGGCTCGCCCACCGGTGCGGGCCACGGCGTGCGTGACCCTCGTGCGGAGGTGGCGGCGGAGGCCCGCGGCGTCGACCCGGTCAGTTCATGGGGCGCAGAGTAGACGAGTTTCGAGCGCCGCACCACGGGCCGGGCGGTCGCACGTCACGGTCCGCAAGCGTTGGTCGCCGAGGGCCCCGGGGCGGGCATTTTCCCGCGCGATCGGGAGAACGCCGGGAAGCTCGGCGGTGTCGGTTCCAATCAACGGAGGCACACGATGTCTGGAGTGCAGGTGGAGACGGGGCGCCGCGGCGCCGAAGGCAACATCAACATGGTCCCGATGATCGACCTCATGGTGTCGATGATCGCGTTTCTCCTCATGGCGGCGGTGTGGTCGGAGAGCGGGACGGTGCGGGCGCAGCAGCCCCGCGCGGCCGCCGACGCGCCGACGATCCCGGTGGAGGACAACGTCCTGCGGGTGGTGGTGAGCCCCACGGGGATCGCGGTCGGACGCACCGCGGGCGACCTTCACCCGGTGGGACGCACGGCGCGGGACGACGACGCGCTCCGCCGGGCGCTGGCCGAGTACCGACGCGCCGACCCGACGCTGCGCAACGTGTCCATCCAGCCCGACAGCGCCGTCGCCTACGACGACCTCATCCACGCGATGGACGTGGTCTACGACGTGTGGAACGACGGCCCCGCGCGCCCGCGGCACCGCGACGAGCGGGTCAACGTCAGCCTGATGTAGTCGCGGTCGCTTCGCGTGACGGACGAGGCCCCCGTCGGCCACTCCCGGCGCATGCATCCCTCGCGCGTCTTCCCCTTCCTCCTCGGCGCCTGCTCCCTCGTCGGCTGCGGCGGCTCGACGATCACCCCGGCCCCCGTAGCGGACGCCGCCCCCGACGCGGAGGGCGACAGTGCGCTCGCCCCGGACGCATCGGTCACCCCGGACGCATCGGTCACCCTGGACGCATCGGTCACCCCGGACGCATCGGTCATTCCGGACGCCGACCCCGCCGACGCCTCCCCCACCGACGCCTCGGACGCGTCGAACCCGTCGCGGCCGTGCGGCGCGGGGGCATCCCTCACCCGCGACCTCGTGGGGGCCGCGCAGATCACCCGCGTCGCGGGCGGCCTCGTCGTCGCCTGGTACCCCTACGGCGGCAGCAACGTGGTGGTGCAGGGCGTCACCGAGTCCTTCGCCCCGCGCGCGACTCCGCTCTCGCTCTCGCTCCTCACCAACGGGGTCGACGGTATCTCGCTCTCGTTCTCGGGCGAGACCGGCGTGATGGCCGCGGGCTCGTCGCTCTACTTCCTCTCGCTCGGCGCCGACCTCACGCTCACCCTCGCGAACCGCGTCGACTTCCCGCGGCGCCTCGTCCGCCACGCCCACATGGCGTCGGCGACGCTGGCCCACGCCGTCCTCGCCGACGGACAGTACGTCGTCACGGACGGCACGCGCATGAGCGGCAGCACCCCCAACGCACCGCTGTCGCCGCCCCACGGCCCCGCGGTCTCCATCGCCCCGACGCGGGGGGGCTACGTCTCGCTGGAGCCGCGCAACCTGGACGGCGTCCGGCGCCTCCACCTGCGCCGCTTCATCTTCGGCCACGGCGCCTCCATCGAGGTGTCGAACACCTACGTGGACGGCGTCAGCGCCTCTCCCGTGACGGCCTCGGGCGACGCGCTCCTGCGGCTCGTGACGAGCGGCGCCCGCGAGGTGGACGTCGCCCTGGAGCGGCGCGGGCTCTCGGACTTCGCCGCGCGGGGCGAGCCGAGCGTGCTCCAGCGCGGCGCCGCGTGGCACGAGACCCACGGGGTCATCGACGCCTCGGGGAGCGAAGCCTTCTTCGCGTGGGCCGCGCACCCCGCCGCGGGCGGGTTCAACAGCGCCGCGCGTGTGATGTGGGCCTCGGAGCGGGAGTCGACAGAGGTGTTCCGTCACGCGCGGGATGTCCCGGTGCGGGTGCTCGGCGCGGCGAGCGACGCGGCCGCGCGGCGGGGGTGGCTGCTGCTCGGGCTCGACAGCAACGGGACGACGCAGTCGCTCCACGGTCGCTGCGTCGACCGGGCGCGCTGATCGGGGTTGACGGCCTCGCCGCGTGTTGAAAGTCTCGCGCGGTGAGGACGATCACCCGCGCGTTGGTGGAGCAGGAGGGGCAGGGGCGCATGATCGCCGAGCAGGCCCTCGCGCGCGGCGAGCTCCTCCGCCGGACGCTCCCGGTCGACACCTTCCTCCTCAAAGACCTCCAGCGTCGCCGCGTCGCCCTCTCGCGCGACACCCTCGTCGTGGGGACGATCCCCGCCGTCCACCTCGCGCTTCGCTACCTCGGCGTCGAAGCGCCCGCCCCCCTCGACTACCCCGACGCGCTCCGCCCCTGGCTTCACCGCGCCGTGGCCGCCACCACCATCCGCGATCTCTCCCGCGCGATGCGCGACGGCTCCGTCGCCGCGACCTTCGTCAAGCCGCGCGAGCAGCAGAAGCGCTTCACGGGCTTCGTGGCGATCGACCGCGGCGCCCTCGGCCACGTCGAGGCGCTCGGTCAGGCGACACCCGTTTGGTGCAGCGAGGTGGTCGCGTGGCGCAGCGAGCAGCGGGTGTTCGTCCTCGACGGCGCGGTCGTGGGGGTGCGCACCTACAGTGACCGCGACGAGCCCGTCGACCTCGCGGTGGTGCGCGCCGCCATCGAGGCGTGGCGGGCGGCGGGCGACATGCCGCGCGCGTGCGCCATGGACTTCGGCGTCCTCGCCAACGGGCAGACGGCCCTCGTCGAGGTGAACGACGCCTTCGGGGTGGGCGCCTACGGGCTCGACGCGGCGTCCTACGTCGACCTCCTCGCCGCCCGCTGGGAAGAGCTCACGCGTCACCTGTGAGATGCTGACGGGGCGCGCGTCGTCCGCTACCATCCGCCCTCATGCGCGTCATCCTCGACCGCGGCCACGGGCAGAAGGCCGCGGGCGCACCCTTCGACCCCGGCGTGGTGCGCGGCGCCCTGCGCGAGGTCGACCTCGCCGCGGCCTACATCGACCGGTGCCGCGCAACGCTCCTCGCCGCGGGCCACACCGTCGACCTGCTCGCCCGCGGCACCTACGACGAGCGCCACGCCGCCGCGATCGCCCTCGCCGCACAGTCGCCCGACCCCGTCGCCCTCTACGTCCAGTGCCACGTCAACGCGGGCGGTGGGAAGTACGGGATGGTCGAGCACGACGCGCGCTCCGCCACCGGGCGCAAGGCCGCGTTGAGCCTCGCCGACGCGCTCGACGAGCTCCCCGAGGTTCCCAAGGCGCGCGTCCTCGCGCTCCACCCCGACGACCGCGGCTGGGTCTGCATCGACGACGTCTACGCCTCGCCCTCCCTCTGCGCGGTCCTCTACGAGCCCTTCTTCATCGACAGCGCCGCGCACGCCGCGCTGCGCTCCCCCGACGGGCTCCGCCGCGTGGGCGACGCGCTCGCCGAGGGCGTGAAGCGCTTCGCCGCGTCCCTCGCCGCCGCTTCGGGTCCGTAGGGCTCTCCCGAGACCCATCGGCGCGCTCCATCCGTCGTACCTTCCACCGCTCCATGCGACGCTCCCCCGGCACCCTCTCGCTCCTCGTCACCCTCGGCGCCGGCACCTGCGCGCAGGTCGTCCCGCCGCCGAGCGTCGTCGTGGTCGCCGCGCCCGCGCGCCCCGCCCGCTGCGCCATCCCTCCGCTCGCCGCCCTCCGCGCCGACGCCCTCGCCCCCGACCGCTACGCCCGCCGCGTCCTCTACACCTGGACCACCGCCGAGCAGGCCAACGGGCTCCGTCGCGGCGGCGCGCTCCTCACCCGCAGCGCGTCGCCCACGCACGGTCGGTCGATGTACGACGTCGTCCTTGAGCGCCTCGCCGCGGAACGCAGCCCCGAAGCGCAGCTCCTCCGCCGCCCGCGCTTTCGCCGCGCCCGCTTCGCCTGGCACGCGCCCTGGGCGACGCGGCGGGGCTGGGAGGGGGAGGACTACGGCGAGCACCTCGTTCGCGTCACGCTCCGCCCGACGGCGTGGGTGGTTCGGATGACGTGGAACGGCGCGTTCGACGCCACCAACCTCGCAGGAGAGCCCGTCCCGATGGCCGACGTCCTCGCCCACCCCGAGCGCATCGGCGCGGTGTTCTTCGTGCAGAACGGCAGCCCCAGCGACAGCACGTACGCGCCCGCCCCCGGCGACGACCGCGGCTATCACCGCGAGTACGTGCTCCCCAACGAGCCGATGATCGAGTCCTGGGAGCTCGACACCGCCACCATCGGCAACGACATCGACCACGCCCTCGAGACCGTCGCCGCGGTGCGGGCGTGGGTGGAGGCTGGCTGCGCCGAGGAGACCCGCCGCGCGGCCGTGAACGCGCGCGGCGCCTGGGAGCTCACCGACGACCACGGCGCGCTGGAGACCGCGTGGTTTCGCGCGCTGGCCTTCCCGAGCAGCCGCTACGACCTCACCCCCGCCGCCCTCGACGCGCTCCTCGCGGCGCTGCGTCGGACGCCGCGCACCGGGGGGAGCCGCATCGCCAACCTGCCGGGCCAGCGGCGGCGCGTGCTCGACCCGCGCGCCGGGCAGAGCCGTGGACCCATCGCGCCGACGAACTGGGAGACGGGGCCCAACTCCCGGCTGTGGATCTGACGGGGCTTCCCATCCGCGCTCCGACTTGAGACCCTCCCCGACCATGAAAGCCGCCGTGCTGCGTGGTCTGCGTGAGCTCGTCATCGAAGAGGCCCCGATGCCTGTCATCGGCCCGAAGGACATCCTCCTGCGCTCCCGCGCCTGCGGGATCTGCGGGACGGACGTGCACATCTACGACGGGGAGTTCTTCCCGACGTACCCGCTGGTGCAGGGGCACGAGCTCGCGGGCGAGGTAGCCGCGGTCGGCGCCGAGGTGACCAGCCTCGCGGTGGGCGACAAGGTGATGGTCGACCCCACCGTCACCTGCGACGAGTGCCACTTCTGCATGACCCAGCGCCAGAACCACTGCCTCGCCTGGAACGCCGTCGGCGTCACCCGCGACGGCGGCTTCGGCGAGTACGTGCGTGTCCCCGCCCGCAACTGCTACCGCTTCGACAAGGTGAGCTTCTCCGAGGCCGCCTTCACCGAACCCCTCGCCTGCGTGGTGTTCGGGCAGGATCGCGCCCGCATCGACATCGGCTCCGAGGTGCTCATCCTCGGCGCGGGACCCATCGGGCAGCTCCAGCTCCAGGCGTCGCGCGCCAACGGGGCCGCGTCGGTCACCGTGGTCGACACCGTCGAGGCCAAGCTCGACATGGCCCGCCGCTTCGGCGCCGCTCACACCGTCATCGCCGACAACGCGATGGACGAGAAGCTCCGCAAGATCGCGCGCTACGGCTTCGACGTGGTGATCGACGCCACCGGCAGCCCGCGCGCCGTCCAGTCGGCCATGACGCACATCGCGCCGGGCGGGCGCTTCCTCATCTTCGGCGTGTGCTCGCCCGACGCCACCATCGAGATCAAGCCCTTCGACATCTACCGCCGCGACCTGGAGATCATCGGGAGCTTCGCCATCCGCCGCACCTACGACCGCGCCTTCAATCTCATGGAGAACGGCGTCATCCAGGTGAAGGACCTCATCGCCGAAGCGATGCCCGTCGAGGAGCTCGCCCGCGGCCTGGAGATGCTCAAATCCGGCCGCGCGGGCATGAAGCTCCAGGTCGTCTGGAGCTGAGCGTGGACCTCCTCGTCGGCCTCGACGTCGGCACCTCCGCCCTCAAGGCCATCGCCGTCGACGCGCGCGACGGCCGCGTGGTCGCCACGGCCTCGCGCGAATACCCGCTCTACACGCCAGCGCCCGGCCACGCGGAGCAGGACGGCGACGACTTCTCCCGCGCCGCCCTGGAGGCCCTCGCCGACCTCGCGAAGCAGCTCGGTGACGCGCGCGGTGAGGTGCGAGGCATCGGGCTGTCGGGGCAGATGCACTCGGCCATGCTCCTCGACGCCGAGCGACGGCTGGTGCGCCGCGCCATCCTCTGGTGCGACACGCGGACCCGCGCCGAGTGCGAGGCCATCACCGCCGCGCTCGGCCACGACGGGCTGCGCCGCACGGTGCGCAACCTCGCGCTGGAGGGCTTCACGCTCCCGAAGCTGCTGTGGGTGCGCGCCCACGAGCCCGCGGTGTACGCGCGCATCGCCCACGTGGTGATGCCCAAGGACTACGTGGCCCTCGCGCTCACCGGGGAGCTCGGCACCGACGTGAGCGACGCGAGCGGGACGCTGGCCTTCGACCCGGCCGCCCGCGCGTGGTCGCACGAGGCGCTCAGGGCGGTGGGGGTGGAGGCGCGGTGGTTCCCGCAGGCGCGGGAGTCGGCGGAGGTGGTGGGCGGACTGACGCGCGCGGTGGCCGAGGCGACCGGGCTCCGCGAGGGGACGCCCGTGGTCGCTGGCGCGGCTGACAACGCCGCGGCGGCGGTGGGCCTCGGCGTGGTGCGCACGGGCCGGGGGATGGTCTCCATCGGGACGTCGGGCACGGTGCTCGCGCACACCGACGCGCTCCGCGTCGACGCGGGGATGCGCCTGCACAGCTTCTGCGCGGCGGTGCCGGGCGCATCGTACCTCATGGGCGTGATGCTCTCCGCGGGGGGCGCGCTGCGCTGGTACCGCGACACCATCGCGAAGCGGCCCTACGACGCCATCACCGCCGACGCCGCGCGCGCCGAGCGGGGCGCCGGGGGCGTCTTGTTTCTCCCCTACCTCATGGGCGAACGGACGCCGCACAACGACGCCAACGCCCGCGGGGCCTTCGTGGGGCTCTCCGCGGTGACGGGCGAGGCCGAGCTCTCCCGCGCCGTGCTGGAGGGCATCTCGTACGGCCTCGCGGATTCCCTCGCGCTGATGCGCGGCGCCGCGCCGCCGGTGGCGCTCGATGAGCTGCGGCTGACGGGCGGCGGAGCGCGGAGCGCGGTGTGGCGGCAGATGCTCGCGGATGTGTTCGGCGTCGAAGTGGCCGTCACCAACTCCACCGAGGGGGCGGCCTTCGGCGCGGCGGTGCTCGCGGGCGTCGGTTCGGGTGTGTTCG
>JBILLV010000444.1:0-6377 GCA_044375895.1 Polyangiales bacterium
GAGCGCGCGCGGAGAGCACTCGGTGCGCGCGACGCCCGCGGTGCGCGACGGCGGTGTGGTACTCCCATCGAAGCGCCATGACCGACCCCGACTGGTTCTCCCTCAACCGCGCCTCGTGGAACGCCCGCACCCCCGTCCACCTCACCTCTCGCTTCTACGACCTCGCGGCCTTCAAAGCGGGGGCGTGTTCGCTCCGCGAAATCGAGCTCGCCCAGGTGGGTGACGTCACCGACCGCAACCTCCTCCACCTCCAGTGCCACTTCGGCCAGGACACCCTGAGCTGGGCTCGCCGCGGCGCCCGCGTCACCGGCCTCGACCTCTCCGACGCGAGCGTCGACGCCGCCCGCGCGCTCGCGTCGGAGTTGGTGCTCGACGCCCGCTTCGTCCAGGCCAACGTCTTCGATGCGCCGGAGGCCCTGGGGGGCGAGACCTTCGACGTGGTGTTCACCTCCTACGGCGTGCTCGGCTGGTTGCCACGCCTCGCGCCGTGGGCCCGCGCCGTCGCGGCGTGCTTGCGGCCGGGCGGGGTCTTCCACCTCGTCGAGTTTCACCCCGCCGTGTGGATGTGGGACGACGCCTTCGAACGGGTCGCCTACGCCTACGACGCCCCCGACGAGCCCATCGTGAGCGAGCAGACGGGCACCTACGCCGACCGCGACGCCGCCGTTCAGATTCGCGATGTGGGCTTCAACCACGGGCTCGGGAGCGTGGTGTCGGCGCTGCTCGAGGTCGGGCTCCGCGTCGAGCACCTCCGCGAGTACAACTGGTCGCCGTACGACGTCCTTCCCGACATGGAAGAGGTGTCGCCGGGGCGCTTCCAGATGCGACGCTTCGGGGCGAAGCTGCCGCTGGTGTACGGGCTCGTCGCGCGCCGCCCGGCCTGAGTCATCCGCGCTGGGGCGCGCTGCGACACGCGCGACGTCGCGCCACACCGCGCCGCCCTCCCCTCGCGGCGCAGCCCTTGACTCGCGTGCGGCACGATTCATGTTGTGCCCGTCCTCGATCCACGCCGCGCCTGCGGCGACCTGAAAGGAGGGCTCATGTCCCACTCCATCCATCGCTCCCTCGTGGCGGCGACGACGCTCTCGGCTGTGCTCGCGCTCGGCGCCTCGGCCGCCGCCGGCACCCTGCAGGTGCGCGACGACGCCGACATCCTCACGCCCGCGCAGGAGACGCAGCTCCGCGCGAGCGGCGCGCAGTACCCCTTCGACGTCCGCGTGCTCACCGACGCGCGCTTCACCCGCCGCGACGACTTCGACCGCCACGTGGCCGCGCAGGTGGTCCGCGGCGACATGGTGGTCGTCGGCGTCGACCCGGTCCACCGCTGGTCGTCGGTGCACGTCGGCACGTCGACGCGCATCGCCACCGCCCGCTTCGCGGCCATCACCAACGCGGGCGACGCGTACTTCCGCGGCTCGCGGTGGGAGGAGGGCTTCGGCGCCATCCTCGGCGTGGCGCAGCAGTCCGTGGGGAGCGCCGTCCCCGGAGACGCCGCGCCCGCCGCGCCGCGCGCGTCCTTCCCGTGGCGCATGGTGATCTTCGGCCTGCTCGCCGTCGGCGGCATCGCCCTCGCGGTGCGCGCCTTCCGCAGCCCGCAGCGCCCCATGGACGGCGCCGGGTGGAACCGCCCGCCCGCCCAGGGCTACGGCCAGCCTCCCTACGGCGCACCGCCGATGGGTCCTTCGCCCCTCGGCTACGGTCCTGCGCCTGGCAGCGGCATCGGGACGGGCATTGCGGGCGCAGCGCTCGGTGGCCTCGCGGGCTACGCGCTGGGCAACGCGATGGCCCACCGCGGCGACGACGCACCGCACGCCTCCGCGGGCGCCGAAGGCACACCCGACACCTGGGACGGCGGCGGCAGCACCTCCGGGTGGGAAGACGGCGGCGGCGGCGGCGACGCGGGCGGCGACGCGGGCGGCGGCGGCGACTGGTGACCCCTCGAGCGCGCGTGGCGGCGATCCCCACAACGTCGCCACGCGCGCCTGAGCGCACGGCGGAGAAGCCCGTCGACAAGGGCGGCGCGGCGCCGTATGGGAGCGGCGTGTTCAGGCTCTGGCTGCGCCGCGTGCTGCTCGGTCTCCTCCTCGTCGCTGCCGTCGCGGGCGCGGCCTGGTTCGGCGCACAGCGCGCGCTCGGGCCGAAGCTTGCGGTGACGCACGCCGTGCGACGCGAAGTGATCCAGACGGTGGTGTCGAGCGGGCGGGTGATGAGCCCCGCGGAGGTGAGCCTCGCGAGCACGCTCGGGGGCCTCGTCCGCGCCGTCCGCGCGCACGAAGGTGACCGCGTGGTCGCCGGCCAGGTGCTGGTGGAGCTCGACGACGCCGAGCTCACCGCCCAGGTGGCTCAGGCGCGCGCCGGGGTGCTCGTGGCCGCGACGCGCGTCGGGCAGCTCCGCGCGGTGGGCGCACGCGTCGCCGACGAGTCGGTGCATCAAGCCGAGGCCAACCTCCGCGCCGCCGAGGCCACCTGGGAACGTCAGCGCGGTCTCTTTCGCTCGGGCGCCATCGCCGCCACGGAGCTCGAGTCCGCCCAGCGCGCCGTGGACGTCGCGCGGAGCCAGCTTCAGTCGGCGCGGGTCACGGCCACGGGGTCGAGCGGGGGCGGCGCCGACGCGCGCGTCGCGGTCGCCACGCGGGCGCAGGCCGAGGCGGCGCTGCGGGTCGCCGAGGTGCGCCTCGCGCAGTCGCGCGTGATGGCACCGGCAGGCGGGGTGATCATGCGGCGGAGCGTCGAGCCCGGCGACGTGGTGCCCGCGGGCCGCGCGCTGCTCGTGCTGCTTCGTGACGGAGCCACCGAGCTCTCGGTGACGCCCGACGAGCGCAACCTCGCCGACCTCCGTCTTGGTCAATCGGCCCGCGCTTCGGCGGAGGCCTTCCCCGAGCGCCGCTTCGACGCGCAGGTGGCGTACATCGCGCCCACCATCGACCCGCTCCGGGGCACCGTGGAGGTGCGGCTGAGCGTCGCGACGCCGCCCGACTACCTGCGGCCGGCGATGACGGTCTCCGTCGAGGTGGAGGTGGCCCGACGTGCGGATGCGCTGACGCTCCCGCCCGAGGCCGTGCGCGACGCCGCCACCGATGCGCCGTGGGTGATGGTGGTGGGCGCCGACAACCACACGCAGCGGCGTCCCGTGCGCCTGGGGCTGCGCGGCGATCGGGTGGTGGAGGTGGCGAGCGGCCTCGACGCGCGCGACGCGGTGGTGCCCGCGAGCACGGCGGTCGAGGTCGGGCGGCGCGTGCGCATCGCGGCGGGGCGCTGACGATGCCCATCTCGTGGTTCCTGGCGCTGCGGTTCTTTCGCGAGGGGCGGATGCAGTCCGTCCTCATCGTGGCGGGCGTGTCGGTGGGCGTGGCGGTGATGGTGTTTCTGTCGGCCCTCATCGACGGGCTGCAGCAGAGCCTCGTCGAGCAGACCCTGGGCACGCAGTCGCACATCGTGGTGCGGCCGCCCGACGAGGTCGCCCGCGCGCTGCGCCCCTCCGACGACTCCGTCGCGATGGCCGCGCGGGTCGAGCGAACGGCCCAGCGCGCCCGCTCCATCGTCGGGTGGCAGCAGGTGGTCGACGGCCTCACCGCGATGCCCGAGGTGACGGCCGTGTCGCCCACGGTGTCGGGCCCGGCGGTCGCGCTGCGCGGCAACGCCTCGCGGGCCGTGGTGCTCTACGGCGTCGACCCCACGCGCTTCGCCGCCATCTACCCGGTGCAGCGCCGCATGATCGCCGGGCGCTTCCTCCCCACCGGCACCGCCTGCGTCATCGGCCGCGAGCTCGCCACCGACCTCGGGGTGGTCGTCGGCGACAAGGTGCGGCTCGCGGCCGTCGGCGGCGTGACGGACGTGTACACCGTGGTCGGCATCTTCGACCTCGGCAACCGGGAGGTGAACCGCCGCTGGGTGGTCGTCGCCACGCGCGGCGCCCAGACGCTCCTCGACCTCGTGGGCGGCGTGTCGAGCGTCGAGGTGCGCGTGCGGGAGATCTTCGGCGCCGACCGCGTCGCCACGGACATCACCGCGCGGACGGGCCTCATCGCCGACAGTTGGATGCGCACCAACGCGCAGCTCCTGGTGGCCTTGCGCTCGCAGGGTAGCTCCAGCCAGATGATCCAGTTTTTTGTCATCCTCGCGGTGGCGATGGGCATCGCGAGCGTGCTGGTGGTCTCGGTGGTGCAGAAGGGCAAGGAGATCGGCATCCTCCGCGCGATGGGGACGGCGCGCAGCACGGTGCTCTGGATCTTCCTGCTGCAGGGCGGCATCGTCGGGCTCCTCGGCTCGGTCGCGGGCGCGTCGATGGGGGCGGGCCTCGGGCTGCTCTTCCAGTCGCTCGCGCGCAACGCCGACGGGAGCCCCACCTTCCCCATCACCGTGAGCGTCGCGCTCGTGTTCCGTTCCACCGCCATCGCGCTCGTCACGGGCGTGCTGGCGGCCGCCCTCCCTGCGCGCAGCGCCGCGCGCCTCGACCCCGCGGTGGCGATCCGCAATGGCTGACGACGTCCTGCTGCTGGAGGGGGTGCACAAGTCCTTCGGCACGAAGGTGGTCACCGAGGTGCTGAAGGGCGTCGACCTGCGCATCGAGCGGGGCGAGTTCGCGGCGCTGGTGGGTCCGTCGGGCTCGGGCAAGAGCACGCTGCTCAACATCCTCGGCCTGCTCGACCGACCCACCGCGGGGCGCCTCGTCATCGCCGGCGAGGAGACCACCGCCCTCGACGACGCGGGCCTCACGCGCCTCCGCGGCCGCACGCTGGGCTTCGTCTTCCAGTTTCACCACCTGCTCCCCGGCCTCAGCGCGTGCGAAAACGTGATGATGCCCATGATCGCCGCCCGCGGCCGCACCGCGGACGACATGCGCCCGCGCGCCGTCCAGCTGCTCGACCGGGTGGGCCTGCAGGGCAGAGCCGACGCGCTCCCCAGCGAGCTGTCGGGCGGGCAGCAGCAGCGCGTGGCCATCGCGCGGGCGCTGGCGCTCGGCCCGCCGCTGGTGCTCGCCGACGAGCCCACGGGCAACCTCGACACCAAGACCTCCGACCAGATTTTCGCGGTGATGCGGGAGTTCAACCGGGAGCTGGGCGTGGCCTTCCTGATCGTGACGCACGACCCGCGCCTCGCCGCCCGCTGCGACCGCACCATCGACCTCGTGGACGGCAGGATCGTCTCCGACACGCGCCACGCCGCGACGTAGCCGTTACGCCTTCGCCAGCGCCCGCATCACGCGCGCTCGACCGTTGCCCACCAGCGGCTTGCCGTGCCCGGCGAGCACGTGCTCGTAGGCCCAGCCCGCGGCGTGAAACGCGTCGAGCGCCGCGTGGGCCTTCGCCGTGTCGATGGAGAACGCGTCGTAGGCGCGCATCACGTCGCGCACGAGCGTGAGCGGCGGCCGCGCGGTGAGCAGCGTGTCGCCGGTCAGCAGGCACCCCGTCGCCGCGTGCCGGTAGAACACCGACCCCTCCGTGTGCCCCGCCACGAGGTGAACCTCCAGGCTCGCCGCCGTGTCGCCGTCGTCGAGCGCCCGGTCGACGCGGAGCCGCGCGGGGAAGCGGTTCTCGACGGCGCAGAGGGCGCGCTCCAGGGGGCTCCCGCGGTCGCCCATCACGGGGCGCGCGATGGAGCCGTCGAGCACGTCGGCGTCGGCGCGGTGGCAGAGCACCTTCGCGCCGTACTCGCGCTGCAGAAAGGCGGCGTTGCCCGCGTGGTCGGAGTGGCGGTGCGTGAGCAGGACGCCCGTCAGCTCGGAGGGCTGAATCCCCGTCGTGCGGAGCTCGCGGAGGAGCTGCCAGCGCTCGGTCCAGTGCCCCGAGTCGATGAGCCAGCGGTCGCCGGGGCCGCCGTCGAGCAGGTACACGTTGGAGACGAAGAGCGTCGAGAAGCGGTGGAAGGGAGCGACGACGACCCGCATGCCGCGGGAGAGTGTCACAGATTCGCGACGGGTCGGGGCCGCGCGGCCCGTCGGCGCGCGAGGAGCGCCACCGCCCCCAGCAGCCAGAGGGCCGGGCGCGACGTCACCCGCCCGTCTCCCGCCGTCGTCGCGCAGCGCCCGCAGCCCGATCGCGCCGCGGGCTGTGGCCTCGCCGGCACAACGGGCGCAGCGGGAACCACAGGGGCCGCGGGCGGCGGCGCCGAGGCGTCGGGGGGCGGGGTCGCGGCGTCGCCGAGCGGGCGCCGGAGCATCGCGCGGAGATCGACGTTGCCGCCGTGCGCGAAGGCCGTTCCCAAGGCGGGCGAGGCCGGGCGGGAGCTGCCCGCGTCCACGCCGGGCGGAGGCCCACCCCAGCGGCCCCGCTCGGGGTGCTCACACGCGACCGCGCCCGTCCACGGGTGGCGAATGGCGTAGCGCGCCTGGAAGGTGTTGTCGCTCGCGGGCGTCGCGTCGGTGCGGAGGCTCGCCG
>JBILLV010000445.1:0-6374 GCA_044375895.1 Polyangiales bacterium
TCGCGGACCCTCCATGGTTCTCCCTGAGCCCGGCTCTGCGGGCGATCCGATTGGAGCCCAGGCGTGAGCTCCTGCGAACCCTGGGAACGCTGGACGCGCGCTAACTGACCGGCATTGGCGTTAGGGTAGCGGGCACCTTCAGCCTCGACGACGCCGGGCTCCTGCCGCCGTCGTAGGGCCGCGTCACAGCCGTCGGGTGTTCAGCACGCCCAGCCCATGCAGCGGAGCGTCAGGCCGCTCGGGTCGCACCAGCCGCTGGCGCACTCGGTGTCGTCGTTGCACACCGTTCCGTCGAAGAGCGGCGCCTCGCAGCGGCCGGTCAGGCGGCGGCAGATCTGCCCCGGGGGGCACTGGGTCCACAGGTGCTGCCCGTCGCACCCGGGAGCGCCCGACGCGTCGCGGACCGCGGCGCAGCGGCCGGACTCGCAGCGCAGGCCGACGAGCGGGTCGCAGTAGGGCGAGGTGCCGTTGGTGCCGCACGCGTCGCCGACCGCGGTCGCGAAGGTGGGGACGACGCACACGCTCCGCCCGCTCTGCGCGACGCAGTCGCCGCCCTCCGCGCACCGGTCCGAAGCCGTGCAAGGTGCGCCGGGGGCGAGCGCGCCGCGGCAGGTCCCCATCGCTCCTGCGGCCGCGTCGCAGCGGCCGCCGGGTGCGCAGGCGAGCCGTTCGATGGTGCCGTCGGCCGCGCGTCGGGTGCCGCAGGGCGCGCCGAGGGGCGCGAGGACTTCCATCGAGGCGAAGCGCGCGGCCACGCAGGTCAGGGCGCGCCCTTCGCCCACGCACTCGCTCCACCCCGAAGCGGGTCGGACGCAAGCGTCGTAGCCGCCCAGGCACGACGCGCCGAGCGCCGCGCGGGGCTCGCACGTGCCGCAAAGGGCGCCGGTGGAGCGGCAGAGGGTGTCCCCCGCGCACTCCGCGGTGAGCCGACAGGGGGCGTGGAGCGGGACGGTCCCTTCGAACGCGCGGCCGCAGTAGCGTTCGAGGAGCAGTTCCACGTCGTTGGTGCACGCGTGGCGCACCGCGGCGTAGCAGCGCGCGGCCTCCTCCGCGTTGAAGCGCGCGCGCCCCTCCCGCACGGCGGCGACGAGCCGCCGCAGGTAGTGGCGGTACCTCGGACCGACCGCCGCCTCGCAACGCGCATGGAAGCCCGGGGGAGCGCGGTCGTTCCACCCCGTCACCACGGGTAACGGGCAGTCGAGCAAGGAGGTGCAGAGGGCCCGCATGAACTGGTCGGGGAAGTTCTCGAAGGGGCTGGGGGTGGACATGCCGCCCCGCTCGTCGGGGATGTGATTGCACGCAAGGGACGCGGCGAGGAGCACGGCGAGGCGCGTCGACATGCCCGATCGTAGGCGCCGGGCGCGACGGCCGTCCACGGGGGCGTCGTCCTTCGCGTTGGAGCGCACGGGACCCGCCGGTTGGAATCTCTTCGACGTGCGGCCTCAGCGCGCGAACACCTCGACGCCCCCGTCGGCGTAGGCCACCGCGAGCATGGCGCCGTCGGGCGAGAAGGCCGCGCGCTCGGCGCCGCGCGGCATCCGCCACGAGTCCCCGCGCCCGCCCTCCGAGTCGACCAGGCGCGCCTCGTTCCCGCGGAGCATCACCGCCACGCGCGGCGACGCGGCGAGCAGTCGGGCGAGGCGCCACTCCCCGTCGAGCGGGGACGAGCGCTCGCCGCCGTTCGCGAGGTCGGTCCAGGTGACGCGGGCGGGTGCGCGGTGGACGAGGCTCCCCCCCACGACGAACGCGTCGTTCGAGACACGGCGAACGACGTGCCCCTCGGCGCGGTCGCGACGGTCGGCGGAGAACGTCACCAGCTCCCAGCCCCGGGCGGGGGCGCGCGTCACGGCGTAGGCCGCCCCGTCGGGGCCGTGGGCGAGGGAGGTGGCGACCGCCGCGTCGCCGCGCCAGGTGGCGGGCGGTGCGCGCGTCGCGAGGTCGATGAAGGTCACCTGCTCACCGGACGCGACGGCGAGCTCGCGGCCGTCGGGGGAGACGCTGACGAGGTGCGGGTCGTGCGGCAGCGGGGGCCACGTCGCGCGGGCCACGCCCGTCCGCGCGTCCCACGACGAGGGCTTCCGCGCGGAGAGCGTGAGCAGCTCGCGGCCGTCGGCGCCGAAGGCCACGCGCCACGCGCCCTGGACGGGGTCGAGCTCCACCTCGCAGGCGAGGTCGCGCGCCGCGACGTCGAGCACGCGGACGCGGCGGTCGGCGGCGAGCGAGGCGAGGCGGGTTCCGTCGGGCGACCACGCGAGCTGGAGCACCTCCGCGCCGTGCCCGTCGTGGGTGTGGACGATTCGCTCGCCGTCGAGGTGCACCACCTCGAGGATGCCCCGGCGCGCCTGGGCCAGCCGCGTCGACGCGCCGGGGAGCACCACCGCGCCGCGCGAAGCCGACCGCGCGGGTCCGACCGCGAGGGTGTCGAGGTCGATGACGACGGGGCCGTCGGCCGACCAGACGAGCGCGCGCCCCCAGCCCGCCGCGACGTCGTCTTCCGCGGCGAGGTCGGCCAGATGGATCGCGCACGGGAGCGGCCGCACCGTCCGCGCCGCGAGGTCGCAGAGGCTCAGGGCGCCGCCTCCGTCGAGCGTGATGGCGCGCGGCCCGCCGCGCTCGGCCCACACGAGGAGGAGGCCCTCGGGGGCGACGACGGGCAGGTCGTCGACCGCGCCGGTGTCGAGCGCGACGGAGCGGAGCATCCCGCGCGACGCGTGCACCGCCACCGCGCGCCGCCCCTCGTCGGCGAAGGCCACGCGCGCGGGCGTGGGGAGCATCACACGGCGCCGGCCGGTGGCGGCGTCGAGGACGAGGCGGGCCTTGCCGTCGTGACGGCGGAGGCTCGCCCACACGCCGTTGGGGGAGACGCTCTCCAGGTGGTGCGCGCCGTCCACGCGGAGCGACCCTGCGCGGCCGTCGGGGTCGCGCCACACGACCGGCGCGTGCGGCCCGCGCTGGCGGAACGCGCGCCCCGTCGCGGCGACGAGGCCCGTCCCCACGATGCTCGCCTCGCCGACGTGGGTGACGGCACCGCTCGCGAAGTCCCAGCGGCGCGGCGGGTCGGTGTTGAGCCACGCGGCGGCGCCGGCGGGCTCGGGGACGAGGGGACCGAGCGGAGGCGCGGTGAGTCGCCCGTTCTCCGACCCGTCGACCATCACGCTGCGTGGGGGAGACACGGCACCAGACTCTCTCGCTCAGGAGCGTCGAAGGGCTCCATCGGGCGCGAGGGTACCGCGTACGGTCGCGCGTGGGCAGGCGTGGACGCGGCGGTGCGCCTCGGCGAGGTCGCGTCGCTCGATGGGCCCGGGCGGTGGACGGCCTACGCGGTGGCGCTGCGGTCGCGAGCCGGGGGACGGGGTGAGCGGCGGGCGCGGCCCACCAGCGCCGCCAACGCCAGGAGCCACGGCCCGACGGAGGCGCGCCCGGTCGGCTGCGCGGCGTTGCACTGGCAGCCCGCGGGGGCCGCCGGGGGCTCTTCGGGGAGCGCCCGGAGCGCGCCCGGGTCGCCGACGAGGCACGCGGGGAGCAGCGTGTGGCGGCAGCCCGTCGTCGCGTCGCAGGCGTCGGCGGTGCACGCGTTGCCGTCGTCGCAGGAGACGGGCACGCTCACGCACCCGCCGCCGGGCGAGCAGCTGTCCTCGGTGCAGGCGTCGCCGTCGTTGCAGGCGGCCGCCGTCGTGCCGCAGCAGGTGTTGCGGCTGCACGTCCGGTTGTTGGCGCACGCCACCACCGCGCCGTTGCCCGAGGTCGGGCACGCGGCGGAGGCGCCGTTGCAGACGCTGCCGACGGTGCAGACGTTGCGGTCGTCGCAGGCCGTCCCCGCGGGGGCGAGGCGGTTGTTGGGGCAGGCGTTGGTGGCGCCGTCGCACACCTCGGCGACGTCGCAGGGACCGCTCTGAACGCGGCACACCATCCCCGCGGCTTGCTTCGCGTCGGGGGGGCAGGCGGCCACGCTCCCGTCGCACACCTCCGCCGCGTCGCAGACCCCCGCGCTCCGGCGGCACAGGTGCCCGCTCGGACGGAGCGAGTCACCCGGGCACGCGAGGGCCACCCCGTCGCACACCTCGGCCACGTCGCAGACCCCCGCGGAGGCCCGGCACGTCGCCCCCGCGGCGAGGCGACGGTCCGCCGGGCAGCTCGGGCCGTTGCCAGGGCAGCGCTCGGACGCATCGCAGCCGCCGGCCGCCGCGCGGCAGACGGTGGTGGACGGGCGGAAGCGATCGGCCGGGCACGCCGCGCTCGTACCGTTGCACACCTCGTCGGCGTCGCAGACGTCATCCGCGGCGCGGCAGACGGATCCGGTGGCGACGAAGGTGTTGGCGGGGCAGGTGCGGGCGGCGCCGTCGCAGGTCTCGGCGAGGTCGCAGGGGCCCGCCGCGGCGCGGCACACGAAGCCTGCGGGTCGCGCGACGTCCGCGGGGCACGCGGGCGCGGCGCCGTCGCAGGTCTCGGGCGCGTCACAGGCCGTCCCGGCGCGACAGACGTGACCCGCGGGGCGGCGCACGTCCGCCGGACAGGCCGCGGCAGCGCCGGTGCAGCGCTCGGCGAGGTCGCAGGCCCCGGCGCTCGGGCGACACGTCACGGTGCTCGCGCGGAAGACGTCGGCGGGGCACGCGGCGGCCGCTCCGTTGCACGACTCCGCGACGTCGCAGGGACCCGCGGCGGGGCGACAGCTCGTCCCCGAGCGCAGGAGCGCGTCGGTGGGGCACGCGGCGGTCGCCCCGTTGCAGGTCTCGGCCACGTCGCAGGCGCCCGCCGCGGCGCGGCACACGGCGCCGAGCGGGAGCAAGGTGTCGGCGGGGCACGCGGCGGTCGCCCCGTCGCAGGTCTCGGCCCGGTCGCAGGCGCCGGTGGCGGCGCGGCACACGCTCCCCGCGGGCTGGCGCGCGTCGGCGGGGCACGCCGCGTCGGAGCCCGTGCAGCGCTCCGCGGCGTCGCACGGGCCGACGGCCGCGCGGCACACCACCGTCGGCGCGGCGACCGTGTCGGTGGGGCACGCGGGGGAGGCCCCGTCGCAGCGCTCGGCGAGGTCGCACGCGCCGGCCGAGGCGCGGCACACGGCGCTCGCCTGCCGCACGGAGCACACGCCGTCCGCCGCGGCGCCGCGCGCGACGCTGCACGCCTGGCAGTCGTCGGTGACGTTGCCCCCGCACCCGGCGTTGCAGCACACGCCGTCGACGCAGAAGCCGCTGGTGCACTGGGCGTCGGCGGTGCACCCGCCGGCGTTGGCGACGCCGCGGGGGGCGTCGCCGTAGCGCTCGGCGCTCGCGAGCAGCCCCGCCTCGTTGCGCCCGCCGGCCACCAGGAAGGTGCCGTCGGGGAGGATCGCGGCGGCGGCGGCGGAGCGCGCGGTGAGCATCGCGGGCGCGGAGGTCCAGGCGCGCGACGTCGGGTCGAAGCGCTCGGCGGTGGCGAGGTAGGCGGCGTCGCCGCTGCCCCCGGCGACCACAAAGGGTCCGGACGGGAGCGCGAGGACGATCGCGTTGGCGCGCCCCTGCCGGAGCGGGGGGAGCGCGCTCGTGTGGAGGCGGGCGACGTCGACGCGCTCGGCGGTCGCGAGGATCGCTCCCTCGTGCGTGAACCCCCCGATGAGCGCGAGGGTCCCGTCGGGGAGGGCGGCGCTCGCGGCCGACCAGCGCGCCTCGAGGAGCGACCCCGCCGCGCGCCACGCGAGGGTGTTCGGGTCGAACACCTCGACGCTCGACAGCCCGCTGAAGCCCGACCGGCCGCCCAGCACCGCGACCCGACCGTCGGGGAGGCGGTGCGCGGCCGCGAAGGCCCGGGGCTGGAGCATCGGCGGGAGCGAGCGCCACGCGCTCCCGTCGAAGCGCCACGCGGCGGCGAGGGGCTGGCCCGGGTCGACCGTCCACCCGCCGCAGACGACGACGCTGCCGTCGGGGAGCGACACGGCGCTGTGGGCCTCGAGGTTGACGGGGCCCGCGGGGGTCTCGCTCCACGCGCCGGTGGTGGGGTCGAACACGACCGTGGCGGCGCCCCCCACCACCAGCACGCGCCGATCGCGGAGCACCGTGGCGGTGTGAGACGCGCGCGCTTGCGGCATGGGGGCCAGCGCCGCCCAGGTGGCGGTCAGCGGGTCGTACATCTCCGCCGCCGCCGTGGGGCCCGCGTCGTTGGTGCCGCCGACCGCGAGCGCGCGGCCGTCGGAGAGCGCGGTGAGCGTGAAGCCCCGGCGCGCGGTGGCCATCGACGCGGTGGTGGTCCAGGCGGGGTCGAGCACGGCGGGCCAGGCGAGATCGTTCGGCCACCGAACGATCACCTCGCACACGGGCGCGCCGGGGGCGGTGACCCGGCGGCCCCACGGGGGCGCCGCGCCGCGGTCGACCGCGCAGCCCGCGACGTCGAGCCGGGCGGCGACG
>JBILLV010000196.1:0-17335 GCA_044375895.1 Polyangiales bacterium
CCTTTGACGCCGTCGCGGCGGCGGAGGGAGGGGGAAACGCCGCGAGCGAAGCGAGCGGGGGGAGGGAGGACTCGCAGCCTCGTCGCCGCGCTGATGCACATCACGTGGGCTTGCTGCGAGCCCAGGGTGAGCCGGACCGACCCAGTGCGTGCAGCCGGGCGAACCCTGGGCACGACTGGGCACGACGCGGGATAGAGCTTGACCCCCACTAACTGACCGGCATTGGGTTTAGCGGTCGAGGTCGAAGAGGGAGAGCACCGTCTTCTCCCCGCGCGCGTCCTTCTTCCACAGCAGCGCGAGCGTGTCGGCGCCCACCGAGAGCCCGATGATCCGCGCGCCCCGATGCGTCGAGCGCTGCACGTCATCGATGAGGAGCGTGCGCGCGATGGTGGTCCCGTCGTCGCGCCACCGCCAGACCCCGACGCCATCAGACACCACGACGTCGTCTCCGTGCGGGGCGGCGTAGGAGGTCTCCCAGAACAGTTCGTTCTCGAAGCCGCGGACGCCGTCGGTGGGCGGCGGGGTGCTTCCCGTGGAGAGGGTGCTGCGGTCGACGTGATAGTTGAAGGTCACCTGATCGGACGCGACGCGGTCGCGCACCCACGCGGTGTGCTGCTTGTCCCACGCGGCGTTGGCGCGGGCGGCGAGCGCGTCGGCGCGATCGAGGCAGGGCTGCGCGTCGCGGGCGAAGTCCGTCGCCGGCCCGGGCGACACGCGGAAGGCGTAGCGCGGGATGCCGAGGGCCCAGAGGCCCACCGCAGCGGGCAGCAGCGCGACGCCGAAGACCCACGGGACGCGCGCCGTCGGACGGTCGGAGCCAGGGGCGTAGGACACGAGCCCCGAGACATCACCGGGGTCGCCCGTGAGCGTGTAGAGCGTCCCGTCGTCGGTGAAGGCGTGCGCGTAGATGTCACCTTCGGCCGCGTCGAGCCACTGCGCGCGGACGGCCCCGTCGGGCAGGGCGATGTGCACGAGGGCCCTGCGATCGTCGCCCGCGTGGGCGCGGAGCACCAGGGACTCGCCCGAGGGTGAGAACGCGAGCGTCGACGCGGGCCGCGCGAGGGCGTTGCGGAGGATCGCGCCGCAGCACGGAGCGGTCGCGACGCAGATCGGCTCCGACCGCGCGCGTTCGCCGATGGTGACGACGCCGGTGCGCGAGTCGCCCGCCCAGCGAAGTTCAGCGACCGCCTAGCGCTGTCCGTCGCGCGACCAGGTGAGGTGTTCGAAGCTCTGCTGGGGCCCCTCGGGGATCGCTTCGGTCACCGCGCCCGTGGCGAGCGTGTGAAGCGCGAGGCGGCGGCGTCCCCATTCGCCCGTGACCACGCCGGCGATGGCGCCGTCCGGGCTGAGGGCGACCTCGGTGGCCTGCGGGAGGTCGAGGTTGGAGCGGAGCTTCGCTGCGGGGTGGAGCGTGAAGGGGACCTTGGGGCGCGGCGCCATGGCGCACGGTGTATCACGAAGCCCAGGGCGGGTTGGTGTGTGGGCGACGAACCGCACGGACTAAAGCCCGGCCCCCATTCGCCGTTAGTTCGGGGAGTGAAGACCGATCAAGTGCTGGCGGTGGACGACGATCCCGCCACGATGGCGACGCTGCGTGAGGCCCTCAAGTCCGTGGCGTGCGAGGCCGCGTTCGCGCAGGACCCGATGGGCGCATGGGAGCTGCTCCAGATGCTGGAGCGGCCGGGGGTGCTGGTGCTCGGGTGGGTGATGGCGGGCATGGATGGGATCGCGCTCTGCCGCGCGCTGCGTGAGCAGACCGGTCGGCAGCCCTATGTGATCCTGATCGCGAGCGCGTGGCGGCAGGACGATCTGGTGGCGGCCTTCCGGGCCGGCGCCGACGAGTACGTGCACAAGCCCGTGGTGGCCAGCGACCTCGCGCACCGCATCCGTCGCGGGCTGCGCGGGGTGGAGCTGCGGGAGTACCCCGACCGCGTGCACGAGTTCGACCCGACCCGCGAGGAGACCACGGCCGAACCCTGCGACCCCACGACCTCGGCCCTCGCGGGTACGGTGGTGGCCGGTCGCTACCGGGTGATCTCGCCGCTGCGCTCCGACGTGGGATCCGCGGTGTGGGAGGGCTTCGACGAGGATGGGCAGGCGCGGGTGGCCATCTGGTTCACGCACATCGGCGGCGGCCGCGACCTCAAGCTCAACGACCGGACCGGGACGGGGCGCCGTTCGCTCACCGACCCGCGCAACGACACGGAGTTTACGGTGCTGGAGTTCGGGGTGACGGCGGGTGGCATCACCTACGTGGTCACCACGTTCTGCGAGGAGTGGGCGTCGGAGGTCGACGCCGCCCGCACGCGCCCCATGCGCCGCAATTCGTCCAACGCCCCGCCGGCCGCGGCGAAGTCGTCCGCTAGTCCGCGGAAGGGCGATCCCCCGCCGCACGAGATCACCGAGAGCTCACAGCCGACCATCGAGCTCCCGGCGTGGCAGGGGCCGGTGGACCCCGACGACGCCTGGCGGGAGAGCCGCCCCTCGTTCAGTGACGCGCCCACCGTCATGGTGACGCCGCTGGGCAGTGTCCCCGTGGGTTCGCCGCCCGTCGTCACCGACCCGTTCCTGGTGTTCTCCAATCCCCTCATGACGGCCGATGAGTCCTTCACGCGGGTGGTTCGGACCGCGGAGGCGACCCCGGTCGGCGCCGTCGCCCGCCCTCGCTCGTGGCTCAACCTCCGCACCGCGTTCATGCTCGCCGGGGCGTGCGTCGCGGGCGCCGCGACGGCCACGATGCGCGCGCCGCGCACGTCGGCGCCGATCTCGTCGATTCCGCCCCCTCTGGCGCCCGAAGCCGCGACGCCGTCCCGACCGCCTCCGCCCCATGCGCCCTTCGCCGCGCCTGCCTCCGTGCGCGCAGCGGTCGCCACGATGAGCCACGAAGCCGCCGCCGACGGCGCCACGCAGCCGAGCGACGCGGCGGTCGACGCGGGTACCGAAGCTGACGCCGCCCTGTCCCGATCGCTCCGTCCTCCGCTCGCGGTGCATCCCTCGAACGCGGCGCTCGATCGGCGCCCCGCCGCTCCCACCGCCGACACCTTCCCGGAGAGCACGATCGGTGCTGCAGACCTCGCCGAGGCCGAGCGCCGCCTTCAGTCGTCCATCGCCGAGCAGCCGAGGGTGGGCTCGCTCCACGCGCGGCTCGGACTGGTTCAGTTTCGTCGGGGCAACGTGGCGGGCGCGTTGGGGGCGTTTCGAACGGCCTCCCAGCTCGACCACCTGAACGTGTCGTACCTCCGCTGGCTCGCTCGCCTGCAGGAGATGTCCGGCGACCGGGTCGGCGCCCAGCGCTCGCTTCGAAGCGTGCTCACCCTGAACCCCCACGACCCGATTGCCGTGCGCACCCTGCAGCGCCTCGCGGCCGGGACGTAGGATCCCGGAATCGGCGCCCTGCGGGGGGGAGGCGCTGTCGGTGATTCAGCGGTGGTGCCGGTGACTGCGCCGGTGCCGCCGCGTCGTGCGCGCAGGCGACGGATGCGCTGCGGGCGCGTCGGTCACGGCGGTGACAGCGGGCGGAGAGAGCACGGCAGGCGGAGAGAGCACGGCAGGCGGAGAGAGCACGGCAGGCGGAGAGAGCACGGCAGGCGGAGAGAGCACGGCAGGCGTCGGCATCACCCTCGGAGCGACCCTGAGGCTGTGCGACGGTCGAGGCATCCGTGCGACGGGCGTTACGGCCGGGCGGACGGCCCACCACATCGCGCTCGCTCCGATCACGGCGCCGATCAGGGCCGCGGCGAGCACGCGCTTGTGCCAGGCGCCCTCGCCGGCCTGCGGAACGGGCGGGGGGACGGGGGCCGTGCGGGTCGGCGCGAGGGTCTTCGCCGGGGGAGTCTTGGAGTGAAGCGAGCGGAGCGGGCGCGTGTCCTGGCCGGAGGAGGGGCGGTCGAGGTCGACCGGAGCGCGGCGTGACGCACGGACCGTGGGCTCCGGGGCGCGGGGCAACGGCGTGATGTCGGGCACCGCCGTCAGCACCGCGGGGCGCTTGAGGGAGACGGTGTTCTCGGGCCGCGTTGCGCGCTCCACCGGGCGAACCACCGTGTCGCAGTGCCCCAGATCCTCTTCGTCTTCCTCCGCCTCGTCGATGATGGTGTCTGCGACCTCTGCGACGAGCATCTGCGCGTACTCAGGCGCCCATTGTGCCCGCGCCTGCGCGCTGGCGAACGGGAGCAGCGCCTGGCCCAGCGCTGCGACGGAGGCGAAGCGCTGCGCCGCCTTGAGCGACATCGCGCGCTCGATCGCTTGCACGAGCCCGCGCGGGAGGTCGGGGACGCGGCCCCAGAGCGGAACGTAGACCCCCTGCTGGATCATCTCGAAGGTCGCGAACAAGGACGCGCCGGCGAAGGGGCGCTGTCCGCACAGGCACTCATAGAGCGTCACGCCGAGCGCGTACTGGTCACTCGATGTGGAGGCCGCGCCCTGGCCGCTCACCTGCTCCGGCGCGAGGTAGGACGGTGACCCCATCACCATGTTGGTGCCGGTGAGCGCGCTCTTCGCGTCGAGGAGCTTCGAGATGCCGAAGTCGAGCACCTTGGGCTCGACGCTCCCCTGACGATTGAGCGCGAGGAAGAGGTTGCTGGGCTTCAGGTCGCGATGGATGACGCCCATGGTGTGGGCCTCGGAGATCGCGGCCAGCACCGGGAGCATCAGGTCGACGGCCTGCTCCGGCGGGAGGCGACCCTCGCGCTGGATGCGGCTCGCGAGGTCTTCCCCTTCGAGAAACTCCAGCACCATGTAGACGAGGCCGCGGTGCTCCCCGACGTCGAAGACCTCGATCGCGTGGCGGTGGCGAATCCGCGAGGAAGCGATCCCCTCGCGGCGAAACCGCGCCCGGAGCGCGGGCTCAGCCGCGAACTCAGGCCGCAGCACCTTGATGGCGACGGTCTTGTCGAGGTCGCGGTGGCGCGCCCGGAAGACGTCGCACATGCCTCCGGCGCCGACCTTCTGCGAGACCTCGTAGCGACCGAACACCTCGCCCGGTTCGACATCGGCTGGGTACTCGAAGGACGGTCGATTGGGGGCGTGGCTGCTTCTGGGCATTGGGACGCGCGGTGACGCGTCCATACCAACGGCGTGACGTGCGCCCCACTTGAGCTGTGGCGCACGCGTTGCCGTGGGCTCCGCCCAGCGGGCGATCGTCTACATCCCGCCCGAGACGACAGGCTCCATCAGCCGTGCGATCAGGCTGTTCCACCAGGGGATGAGCGTGTCGGCGCCGAGGAGGTATTCGATCGCCGCCACCGACAGAAACGGTCCGAACGGGATGGTCGTCAGCCCCAGAGGGGTCTCTTCCTTCTCCTTCGCGCCTTCCTCCTTCGGTGCTTCTTCCTTCGGCTCCGCAGCCCCTTCGTCCGTCGACGTCTCGTCCTCGTCGCCGTCTTCCAGCAGGCTCGGATCCGGGCCGAGCTGCCAGCCCGTCGCGCGCGAGACCAGCGTCGCGATGATCCCCTGAACGCCCCCCGCGACGAAGGTGAACGCCACCCCCGCCGGCCCGAGGAAGGCCCCGATCATCGCCATCAGCTTCGCGTCGCCCATCCCCACGGCGTCCTCTTGACCCTTCGCCGTTCGCTTCAGCACACGGCTCCAGAACAGGTTGATCGCGAGCAGGGGAATGCCTCCGAGCAGCACGCCCTTCACCGATGTCTGCCAGTCACCGCCGGGGATCGCGGCCGCTGCGACGACACCGAGCACCGTCCCACCGAGCGAGATGAAATCCGGGATGAGGAAGGTCTCCATGTCGATGAAGGCCACCGTCAGGAGGCCCCACCCGAATGCGAATCGCGTGAGGAAGAGCGCCACCGCCACGGAGAGCACGGGCGCCGTCTCCCCGCGGAGCATGCGCTCGGCGATCACCAGCGCGGCCACGGCGTAGAGGGCTTCGACGAAGGGGTAGCGCGGGGAGATGGGCGCCTTGCACGCGCGGCACTTCCCGCGGAGCCACATCCACCCGAGGATGGGCACGTTGTCATACGGGCGGATGGGCGTCTCGCAGTGGGGGCAGCGCGAGGGCGGGTGCGACAGCGAGAGCTCCCGGGGCCAGCGGTAGATCACCACGTTGGCGAAGCTCCCCCACACGGCGCCCCAGAGGAAGGCGAACACCCGGACGAACCAGGCGGGCAGCTCGGCCAGGGTGACAGGCGGCGGGTCGTGCATGGGTGCTGCCCGTTCTAACGCCGAACGGGCGCAGAGACGCTCCCGAAAAAGTGCGCGTCAGCCCTTCGGGGCGCGGCGGCGCAGGTCGCGGAGCGCGGCGCGGGCCCGACGGACCTCCGCGGCCAGCGTGATCGACCGGAGCGGATCGTCGGTGTTGCGCTTGAGGAAGTGCTGGAGGTGCTCGATCGCCCGAGCGTCTTCCCCGCGGGCCGCGTGCAGGAGCCCGAGCACGTAGCGCCCGAAGCCCTCACCGCAGCGGGCGCACTCGAGCTCGTGGATCATCTCCGAGAGATTCTCCACGGCGTTGGGGTTGCGGCCCGCGTCGATCTGCACGAGGGCCGTGTACGCGCGATGGAGGGGACGGGTCGAGAGCGACCAGCGCACGGCCCGCTCCAGCGCCGAGAGCGCGTCGTCAAACAAACCACCGTGATGGAGCGCAACGGCCACCGCACCCCAGTGCATCGCCCGCCGGGCCGCTGGGGCGTTGCGGGCGGCGATGCGGTAGGCCTGAGCCGCACCGTGCCACCACCCGAGGGCGGCACAAGCGCGGCCGAAGTCCACGTGGGCGATCTCCGTCGCGACCCCAAGCTTCACCATCTTCTTCGCCACCGCGTGCGCGCTGCGCAGACGGCGAGCGTGGAGGTGCGCCCGGTAGATCTCTCGGAGCAGGAGCAGCCGGGTCTCCGGGTCGATCCCGTCGTCTCCCGCGGTCTCGTGGCGGAGCCCCCGCTCGGCGAGCACCGCAGCCTCCGCGGGCGATCCCGTGCTGATGGCCAGCCGGAGATAATCGTCCGCGGAGAGGTCATGCTGTTTGCGCACGGTAACTCAATCGTACCAGCAATCGTCGGCCGCTACAAACAGCCATTCGCGCATATCCATGCGGATTCGCCCGGCGCACCATCGGTGCCCGACAAATCTGGAAACATGGCGTTGTTGACTGCCAGAATCAGCGCGGCGCGGCCGCTCCGAAGCCCCCGGGAGCGTCGAATTTCTTGTCGTGTGCCACGTTGACTTCTCCAGATTCAATCTTCTGGAGCACGTAGGAGGGGGAGAGGCCCGGCGCGAGGAGGCTCGGGGTCACCTCGCTGCTGGGGAACATCTGTACGAACTCCGGCGCGTTGGCGACGGGGTCGACGAGCGTCTTCTCCAGCATCATGGCGGTGTACTGGCGGGCGGCGCCTTCGGGGGTGTTGGCGTTGAGGATGACGTCGAGCCCCTGGTGCTTCGCGGTGAGGGCGACGCCGGCGATGCGGCTGTGGGTGGGCGACCAGTTGTCGACGGCGGTGCCGTTTTCGCTGCATCCCCAGACGCCGCGGTCGGTTTTGACGAAGAGGGTCTGGTTGCCGACGGTGTGGCCGGGGGTGCGGACGAGCGCGACGCCTTCGCCGAGGAGGAGGTCGCCGTCGGTGAACACCACCCGATCTTCACGGACCCCGGCGCGTCCGTCGGCGACATACCAGGCGCGCTGCATCGGGTGGAGGTGCGCCCACTCGTCCCACTCGACGCGGGGCGCGAGGAGCTTCGCGTTGGGGAAGCGGGCGCTCGGGCCGTCGACGGTGCCGAGGAGGCCGCGGAGGTCTTGCGTGTGGAAGTGGTCGAAGGCGACGTAGTCCACGTCGGCGGCGGTGAGGCCGAGGCGCTCGAGCTGCTTCTCCAGCGGGTCGTGCTGCGTCGACATGAGCTTCGCGACGGTGCTGCCGACGGCGGCTTCGAGCTTCGCGAAGAAGGGCGTCTTGCGCGAGCGCTCGACGTCCGTGGGGTTGAACACCAGCGTCCGCGTGGCCTCGCCCTGACGGAAGCGCACCACGAGGCTCCGGTGCGTGAGCGTCACGAAGGGGGCGGGCGAGGCGGCGGCCCCCTGGAAGGCGTAGCGCGTGGGGTAGGGGAGGGTGGTGATGGGCAGCGTGCGCACCGCGACCACGGGGGCTGACGCCTCCAGCCGTGCGCGGAGCTTGCGGGCGCCCGCGAGGACGGCGTCGTGACGGAGGCCCGGCGAGGCGATGCGCCACGCGTCGCCGACCTCGTCGAGGGGGAGGAGCTCGGGGGCGTTGTCGGGTGCGTCCATGGTGGCCTTCAGCGGGTGAGGAGGTTCTTCGCGATGACGACGCGCTGAATCTGCGAGGTGCCCTCGTAGATCTGGAGGAGCTTGGCGTCACGCATGAGCTTCTCCACGGGGTACTCGCGCGTGTAGCCGTAGCCGCCGAACACCTGGACGGCGTCGGTGGTGACGGCCATCGCGGCGTCGGCGCCGAAGGCCTTGGCGTAGGCGCTCACCACGGAGTCGAGCAGGCCCTTGTCCACCTGGCAGGCGGCCTTGTGGCAGAGGAGCCGCGTGGCCTCGTACTTGATGGCCATCTCCGCGATCATGAACTGCACCGCCTGGTGCTGGGCGATGGCGACGCCGAAGGTCTTGCGCTCCTTCGCGTAGGCGACCGACTCCTCCATCGCGCGGCGGATGACGCCGGCGCAGGTGGCGGCGATCCAGGGGCGCGAGCGGTCGAAGGTCTTCATCGCGATGTAGAAGCCTTTCCCCTCCTCGCCGACCAGGGCGCTCTTCGGGACGCGCACCTCTTCCAGGAGAATGTCGCTGGTGTGGGAGCAGCGCTGGCCGAGCTTGCGCTCGTGGCGGCCGATCTTGACCCCGGGGGCGTCGGCGTCGACCACGAAGCACGAGATCCCCTTGTGCTTGAGGGCCTTGTCGCGCGTGGCGAGGACGGTGAACCACCGGGCGTGGGCGGCGTTGGTGATCCAGCGCTTCTGCCCCGTGAGCACGTACTCGTCGCCGTGGCGCTCGTAGCGGGTGGAGAGGGCGGCGACGTCGCTCCCGGCGTCGGGCTCGGAGCAGGCGTAGGCGGCGAAGGCGGGCTCGTGGACGAGCATGCCGAGGTACTTCTGCTTCTGGGCCTCGGTGCCAGCGATGATGAGGGGGAGCGCGCCGAGCTGGTTGGCCTCCAGGGTGGTGTTGACCCCCGAGCACCCGTAGGCGAGCTCCTCCGAGAGGAGGCAGTGGTCGAGGCACGACAGCCCGAGTCCGCCGTACTCCGCAGGGATCTCCACGTTGGCCAGGCCCAGGGCGTGCGCCTCGGCGAAGAGGGCGGTGGGAAACTCCTCCCGCTCGTCGAGCTCCGGCGCGGCGGGGATGATCCGCTCGCGCGCGAAGCGCCGCGCCATGTCGGTGAGGGCCTTCTGTTCGTCGGTGAGGTCGAAGCTGTACATCCCGGTGGTTCTCCTGGCGCCGACGGGCTGGTACCACAGACCCGCAGTGGACGAAACCCACAGCCGCCCTCTGCGGCTCCGACGCCGCTTGGTTGTGGAACCATCCCGCGGACCTGGGGTAACCTCCGCGCAGTGTCGACGTTCGCCTGTCCCTTCTGCGGAGCCGCACATACGGCAGGCACGTACGTGTGCCCGACGACCAACCGTCGTCTGCAGGGACTGCTGCCGGTCGACACCATCATCGACGGGAAGTACCGCATCGAGGGGATCATCGGGGTCGGCGGGATGGGCGTGGTGTACCGCGCCGAGCACTCGAAGATCGCCCGCCAGGTGGCGCTCAAGATGCTGCTGCCGGAGTACATCGTGTACCCCGACCTGGTGGCTCGGGTGGAGCGCGAGGCGCGGACGGCGGGGCAGATCGAGCACCCCAACGTCGTCTCGATCGTCGACCTCGGCAACACGCCGGACTTCGGCCCCTACATCGCGATGGAGCTCCTGCGGGGCAACGAGCTGGCCACGGTGGTGGAGAAGGCCGGCGGCAACCTCGACCCCGCCGAGGCCGTGGACATCATGCGGCAGGTGCTCGCGGGCCTCGACGCCGCGCACCGCCGCGGGGTGATCCACCGCGACCTCAAGCCCGAGAACATCTTCCTCGCCCAGCACGACGACGGCACGAAGGTGGTGAAGGTCCTCGATTTCGGCATCTCGAAGCTCCGCGACGACAGCCAGCTGAGCTCCCTCACGCGCACGGGCACGGTGATGGGGACGCCGCAGTTCATGGCCCCCGAGCAGGCGGCCGGGGCGCGCGACCAGGACGTTCGCATCGACCTCTACGCCTGCGGGGCTGTGCTCTACGCCGTCCTCTGCAACGGGCTCCCCTTCGAGGCCGAGAACTACAACCTCCTCATCAACGAGATCCTCAACAAGCCGCCGATCCCCATCCTGGCGCGCAACCCCAAGCTCGACCCGCGGCTCGCGACGATCGTGATGAAGTCCATCGCGAAGAAGCCCGAGCAGCGCTTCCAGACGGCGCGGGCGATGAGCGACGCGCTCACCCACTGGTACGACAACCGCAACGCCCCCTACGTCCCCGAGCGCGTCCACACGGCCCCGGCCCCCGCGGCGCGCGGGCGCACGTCCGAGCCGATGATCAAGGCCAGCGGCCCGCGCCGCTCGGTCAACCCGCAGCCTCCGGCGACCCCCCGTGGCGGGCCGCAGGCGATCACGCAGTTTGACGAAGACGTCGCCCCCGACGACCCGAGCTACCTCGATCAGAACGAGGCCACGGTGGTGGTGCCGACGGTGCTCCCCGACGGGGTGCTCGACGACGTGCTCGACGACGACCTCGAGCCCATCGAGATGGTCTCCCCGCGGGCTTCGCGACCCTCCGCCCCGCGGGGCTCGGACGCGCCGCCCCTCTCGGTGCTCATCGAGAGTCCCCTCGACGCGCCGCCGCTGGTGATCCCCGAGCGCCCGAGGCCGCCGCCCACCGACGAAGCCTGGGCGAAGCTCAGCCCCGGGCACCCGTCGTCGCCGCGCGACCCCCTCGACGACTCGGTGCTGTCGCCGCGGAGGACGCGGGTGTGGCCCTACGTCCTGCTCGTGCTGGTGGTGGGCCTGGCGGGGGCGACGGTGGCGGTGTTTCGCTTCGCCCCCCATTCGCTGGGGGCCTTCACCCGCGCCCTCGGGTTGACCCAATCGACCCCGCTGCCCCCGCCTGGCGCCCCCAACGTCCGCCTGCTCGATCCCGACGGGGCCGTTCACGTGCCCAACGCGGTGGTGACCACCCCGGACGTTCCGTCGCCTTCTGTCGACGCCGTCGCGCCGGTAGATGCCGCTGTCGATGCGGCTGCGCTGGAGGATTCGAGCGCGCTGGATGCCGCGGCCGAAGAGGCCGGTCGGCGCCATCGCCGACGCCGCGATCACTGATCGCGGACGACCGGAACGGCAAAAGACTACAAACCTGTGCCGTGGTGAGGTAAAGGCCCCGTCCACGTCCCCGCCGACGCCCTTTGTGGTTCGCGCGCACGCGGCGACGCAAGGAGCCATTCAGGTGGAGAACCTCTCGTTTCAGGCAATGGGCGTCGGAGCGCTGGCGCTCGTCGTGGCGCTCTTCTTCTACGCCCGCGTGAAGGCCGCCCCCGAGGGCAATGAGGCCATGGCACGCATCGCGCGGTACATCCGCGAGGGCGCCATGGCCTTCCTCGTGCGCGAGTACAAGGTGCTCGCGATCTACGCGACGATCGTCTTCGGCCTCATCACCTTCGCCCTCGGCTTGAAGGCCGGGGTGTCGTTCGTGATGGGCGCCTTCCTCTCGCTGCTGGCGGGGTACATGGGGATGAAGGCCGCCACCTTCGCCAACGTGCGCACCGCGGAGGCCGCTCGCTCCTCGGGGATGCCCGCGGCGCTGGTGATGGCCCTCGACGGCGGCGCGGTGATGGGTCTGTGCGTCGCCGGCCTCGGCCTCATCGGCATGGGCGGCATGTACTACCTCTTCAAGAACAGCGACGCCCTCGGCCCCGTGAGCCACGCCTTCGCGGTGGGGGCGAGCTCGATCGCGCTCTTCGCGCGCATCGGCGGCGGCATCTACACGAAGGCCGCCGACGTGGGCGCCGACATCGTGGGCAAGGTGGAGGCGAACATCCCCGAGGACGACCCCCGCAACCCGGGCGTCATCGCGGACAACGTCGGCGACAACGTCGGCGACATCGCGGGCATGGGCGCGGACATCTACGAGAGCTACGTGGCCGCCGTGGTGGCCGCGATGGCCCTCGGCCTCACGATGCCCATGGGCGAGCTCAACAAGCTCGCCTCGGGCGAGGAGCCCCGCGTTCGCATGCTCGCGGTGGCCCTGCCCCTGCTGCTCGCGACCATGGGCCTCATCGTCTCCATCGTCGGCATCTTCATCACCCGCGCCCTCAAGAACCTCCCGCCCGCCCGCGTGCTCCGCATGGCGCTCATCGTCCCGCCGATCCTCGTGTCGGTGGCGGGCTTCGCGGTGCTCCCCACCTTCGGGTACAACACCGGCGCGGTGTGGACGCTCGTCGCGGGCGCGGTCGGCGGCGGCATCGTCGGCCTCATCACCGACTACTACACCTCGATGGGCCCCGTTCGCTCCATCGCGGAGGCGGCCCGCACCGGCCCCGGCACCAACGTGATCCGCGGCATGGCCGTGGGCCTGGAGAGCGTCGCCGTTCCCCTCTTCACGCTCTGCGTGGTGGCGTGGGTGGCCAACGCCCAGCTCGGCCTCTACGGCATCGCCCTCGCGGCCGTCGGCATGCTCGCCGGCACCGCCATCGTGATGACGGTCGACGCCTACGGCCCCGTGGCCGACAACGGCGGCGGCATCGCGGAGATGGCGGGCCTCGGCAAGGAGGTCCGCGCGATCACCGACGAGCTCGACGCCGTGGGTAACACCACCGCGGCCGTCGGCAAGGGCTTCGCGATCGGCTCCGCGGTGCTCACCGTGGTGGCCCTCTTCGCGGCCTTCAACATGGAGGTCAACCACGTCCGCGTCGCCAGCGGCGGCCACGACATGGTGCTCCAGATCACCGACGCCAAGGTCCTCATCGGGATCCTCTTCGGGTCGATCCTCCCCTGTCTCGTCGGCGCCTTCACCATGACGGCCGTCGGCCGCGCGGCGGGCGCGATCGTCGAGGAGATCCGCCGTCAGTTCCGGGAGATCCCGGGGCTGCTCGAGGGCAAGCCCGGCGTCGAGCCGCAGCCCAAGGTGATCGTCGACATCGCCACGGCCGCGGCCCTCAATGAGATGATCCTCCCCGGCGCGGTGGCCATCCTCGCCCCGGTGGTGGTCGGCTTCACGATGGGCGCCGAGGTGCTCGCGGGCACGCTCGCGGGTTCGCTCGCGGTCGGCGCGACCCTCTCGCTCATCATGGCCAACGCGGGCGGCGCCTGGGACAACGCGAAGAAGTTCATCGAGAAGGGCGGCCTGGAGGGGCACAAGAAGGGCTCCGACGTGCACAAGGCCGCCGTGGTCGGTGACACCGTGGGCGACCCCTTCAAGGACACCTCAGGGCCGGCCGTGTCGATCCTCATCAAGGTGATGGGCGTCGTGTCGCTGCTCATCGCCCCGCTCATCGCCAACCGCTGAGCCCGCCTCCCTCCCCTCCGCCTCGCCTCTCCCGCTCCCTCCACAACCTCTCGCACCTGCCACTGGCGTCCTGCCTGCACTAGGCGGGGGCGTGGCGGACGGAGTAGCCTCCGCCCGTCATGGCCGCGAAGAAGAAGCCCACGGCGAAGAAGAAGCCCGCCGCGAAGAAGAAGCCCGTTCCCGTGATGCTGGTCGGCGTGCGGGGGGCGGGCATCACGACCCTCCTCCACGCGCTCGCGCCCGACGCCCCTGAGACGGTGAGCGCCCTCGGCGAGGACGATCCCATGGCGAACCTCGGCTCCTCGAAGGGCGGGAAGAAGCGGCGCCCGGCGGTCGTGCAGGTGCGGGAGACCACGCTCGGCGGGGTGCCGGTCGCGCTCCATGATGTTCCGGGGGACACGCGTAGCTCGGACACGCAAGCCTTCGACGCGAGCCGCTTCGGCAAGCTCCTGAGCGCCCTGGAGGCCGCGCGCGTCATCGTCCACCTCATCGACGCGACCGACCCCGACGCCGAACGCCTGGGCGGCCGTCTCGACCGCTGGATCTACGGCTCGTGGCACGACGATCACGCCGTGGTGGTTCCGGTGCTGACCAAGTGCGACGCTGCTTCCGACGGAGCGCTCGACGCGCTGCGGGCGGCGTGGCCCGGCGCCCTGGCGGTCAGCGCGACCAAGGGTGCGGGCCTCGACGCGCTGCGTGAGCACATCGCGCGGGCCGCCAACGCGAAGCGCGCGAAGGCGGCGCCGACGCCGTTCGCCGACAGGAGCCTCGTCGACCTCCAGCTCGCGCTGATCGCGCGCACCCGTTCGGGCAGCTTCGACGGAGCGGCGATTGCGGCCGACCTCCGGGCGCGGGTCGAGCGGGCCGAGGTAGCGGGGGTGGTGTTTCTGCGCGAGGGGGAGGGGACCTACCAGCGCGACCGGCTCGAACGGGCGGACGATGGGCTGCGCTTCCTCGGGCGACTTCACACAGGGGTATGGGACGCCGACGTGCTGCACCTGCTCACGGCCAAGCCCGCCCAGGCGAAGCGCCTCGTCGCCCGCGCGGTGGAGCAGTGGGGGGCGGCGGAGGCGAGCGTGGTGGGCGAAACCATCGTGCGGGCGCGCTGGGACGTGGCCAACCTCACGGCCGTGACGCCCGCGGGCGAACCGACGGCGCAAGACCTCCAGATCGAGATCGTGCGACGCGCCAGCTACAACAGCTTCCGCGGCGATCGGGTGGTGGCGTCGCTCCTGCAATACCCGGGGCTCTGGCGCGCGGTGGCGTTTGGGCGCCTGCGCAACAAGCTGCGGGATGGCGCCGTCGTGCACGAGTCGCCCACGTGGTTCAACACCGTGACGGAGATCGGCGGCGGGTCGTGGAACGCGGACGAACTCTGGGTGGTGACGCCCGACGCTGCGGCGGCCGAGCGGGTGCGCTTCCTGGGGGCCGTCCACTGGTTTGCCGACAACATCGTGACGCTGGAGGGCGAGGAAGCGCGTCGCGTCGCAGGGGTTGAAGCACCCGGGTGCGTCGTCGAGCTCTGGTGGGACTGAGCACGGCGTCCCGCGGTTGTCGTATCGTCCGCGCGTGGTCTCCCTCCGCCGCCTCGCCGCGCTGCTGCTCTTGAGCCCCGCCTGCGCTTCGTCCGTCGTCGCGACGGGTCGCGACGCGGGCGCGCTCGACGCCGCGGACGCAGCGTCCCTCGATCGCCCGCCATTCGAAGGCCCGCTCCCGCGGCTGCTCCGCCCGATGAGCGGCGTCTACACAACGCGGGGCGCCCCGACGCTGCGCTGGGCGATGCCGCCGGGCGACTCCCCCGCGCGGGTGCTCGTGTGCCTCGACCGCGGCTGCACGCGCGTCGTCCACGACCTCACGGTTGCGAGCGACCACGTGACCGTCCCCGCCGCGCTGCGGCCGGTGGCTCACTTCTGGCGCGTCACGGTGGGCGGGCGAACGAGCGCGACGTGGATGCTCTGGCCTTCGCCGCGCGGCGCGACGACGGATGGGAGCTTCGGGCAGGTGGCGGACTTCAACGGCGACGGCGTCCACGACCTCGCCTTGGTGACCGGCGGCGCGGTCGCGGTGTACTTCGGTCGCGCGGGGGGCTTCGGCACCGTGCCCGACCAGACCGTTCGCGCGTCGAGCGACCGCTACTGCGGGATCGCGTTGGCGGGTGACCTCGACGGCGACGGCTACATCGACCTCGTCGCGCACCGTTGCGGTGCCGATGGCAGCCCGCGCGGCTGGGAGCGGCTCAGTGGCAGCGAGACGGGCATCCTCCCGCAAGCGGCGCTCACGATCGCGGACGGCAGCCGCGTGGCGGGCGTCGGCGACGTGGACGGCGACGGCGTCGGCGACCTCGCCGCGGCTGAGATCACACGCAACGGTCCCTACTTGCGGCTCCTGCTGGGCGCAGGGCGGGTGGTCGACGTGGCCCGTCCGCCGGGGGCGCCGCCGGAGTCGAGCGCGATCCCCGCGGCGGTGTGGGACGTCGACGGCGACGGGCGCGACGACGTCGGCGTCGGGGTGTACGGGACGAGCGACGAAGCCTGGGTGCTCCGTGGCGCCGCAAGCGCGTCGCCGCAGTGGTCGCGCCTCGGCGGGGCGCGCGAGCCTGCGGGGCGCAATGTGATCGTGCGCACGGTGACGGGTGGCGACGTGGACGGCGACGGGCTGTCGGATGTGCTCGTCTCGAAGACGCTCTTTTACAATGAACCGCGGCGCCACGAGCTCACCGTCGAGATGCACCGCAGCACGCAAGGAGGCCCCGCGAGCGCGCCGTCGGTGCTGATGGGGCCGCGCCCGAACGAGGCGCCGCCGCGGACGATGCTGGTCACCGACGTGGACGGCAACGGGTTGTGGGACGTACTCGTCGGGACGCATGAAGACGGCATCCTGGGCGTGCGGTCGCAGGTGCTGCGCTTTCAAGGGACGAGCGTCGGGCTCTCGCCCGATGGGGTTTCGCTCGTGACGTTTGCCCGAGCGCGTACGCAGCCGCCCCTGGACTTTGTCGGCATCGGTGACCTGGACGGCGACGGGTTGCGCGATGTCGCGGTGCTCGGGACGGAGGACCCGGGCGGGGCCACGCGACCGCTGGTGGCCTTGCGCGGCAACGGCGCCGACGCGCCCGCGCTGCGGCAGTGGTCGAACGTCACCGCGCCGACGAGCTGGTTCGAAGCCACCGTCGTCGGGTCGAACTAGGACCGGCGCGTCTTCTTCGCAGCGCGCGGCGTGCTCGTCGCGCTCGTCTCCGATGCGGCGGCGTCGTTCGCGGGCGCCGCGGCGTCGGCCTTCACGCGGCCGGTGCGGAGGACGAGCGGCGGGAGGCGCTCCTTCGCGGCTTCAGGGCGCGCGCGGAGGAGCCACAGGCCGAGCGCCCGGAGCTCGTTGTAGTCGCGCTGGAGGAGGCTCCAGAGGGCGGCGACGCGGTCGGTCCAGCGGATGTCGTCGGCGTACCGCGCGCCGAGGGAGCGGCGGATCTGCGACGAGAGGTCGCGTGCCTCCGCCTCGTCGGTGGCGACGTAGCGACGGTCTGAGGAGACGACCGCCGGGTGCCGCGCGTAGAGCTCGGCGAGCGAGACGAGCTCGTTGGCGACGACGCTCCGATCGTGGAGCGCCGTGATGGAGGCGACGAGCCTGGCCTCGTCGGGGTGATCTTCGAAGTGGTAGCGGGCGAGGCGGGCCATCCCGTCGCGCACTGCGATGGCGCGGGCCGCCGTGGCCGCCGGCACCACCGCGGCGCTCTGGCGCGCTTCGAGGAGCTGCTGGTGGCGCGCGTACCAGAGCGCAGGCGCGTGCTGGAGGACCCGTTCGAAGGTCGCGAGGTCGAACTCGCCCGCGGCGGCGATGACCTTGAAGCGACGGTAGAGCGCG
>JBILLV010000418.1:0-7259 GCA_044375895.1 Polyangiales bacterium
TCCGCTCCGTTTTAGCGCGCCGCCCGCGGGGCCGGCGCGGACTCGCGCGACGACGCGGTCGGCGGCCTCCTGGGGATCGACGTTGACGCGCGGGTGATCGTCGTGGACGAGGGCGTCGACCCGCGCGGCGACGGCGCGCCACTGCGCCTCGCCGTCGCTGGAGAGGGGCGGGACGGTGACGTCGGTGAGGGCGGCGGCGAGGAGGGACGTGGCGGCGGCGGTGGTCATGGTGCTGGCTCCGGAGGGGGCGGCGGCGCACGAGCGCGCGTCGACGCACGAGAGAAAATCACACGCGGCGCGAGGGGGTCGAGACGGGGCGGGTGTTCACGGTGCGCGGATCGGACAGCGCGCGGCGGGGTGAGCAGGGGGAGAGGTGGGCGGCGAGGTGAGGGAGGCGCGGGGAAGCAGGGGGAGAGGTGGGGGGCGGGTGGGCGGAGGCGACGAGGACCAGGGAGAGTGGCAGGCGGCGAGGGGGTGGCGGCGGAGGGAAGCAGTGGGAGAGCTTTGCGGGGGGTGAGGGGAGGCGGTGGGGAGCTGGAGGAGTGGCTTCCGTGCACGAAGCACTTGACCGGGGGAGGGTGGGGAGGATCTATCTCCAGTGCGTCGCATGCTGCTCCAGTTCACCGTCGAAAATTTCCTGTCGTTCCGCGAGGAGACGGTGTTCAGCATGCTGGCGCCGCCGGGAGCCACGGTCGGAGCGACGGAGGTGCCGGGGCAGCCGGGAATGCGGGTGATGCGGGTGGCGGCGCTCTACGGGGCCAACGCGTCGGGCAAGTCGAACCTCGTCGAGGCCATCCGCGTCGCTCAGGCGCTGGTGGCGAAGGGCGTGGATGCCAACAAGAAGCTCCCGGGGCGGCCCTTCAAGCTGGATGGGGCGTCGGTGACGAAGCCGTCGCGGTTCCAGTTCGACTTCGTGGTCGGGGAGGCGCGGTACAGCTACACGATCGAGTTCAGCACAGAGAGCGTCCGGGCCGAGGCGCTGTATCGGGTGCTCGCGGGTGGCGACGAGCAGCTCGTGTTCGAACGTGAGGCGCCCGAGGGCGAAGGGGCGCACGAGGTGAGGCTGGGCGATGTGTTGCAGGAGGGTGACGAGGAGCAACGCCAGTTCGTCCGCTTCGTCGCACGCGGCACGCGGGTGAACCAGCCGCTGCTCACCGAGCTCGCGCAGCGCAACGTGTCGATGGACCTCACCGAGGTGTTGCGCTGGTTCGATGCGGGCCTGCAGACGGTGAAGCCGACGCAGAACTTCGAGAAGCTCGTCCCTGAGTTGACACGCCGCGCCGACCTCCTGTCGTTCTGTGGCGAATCGCTGTCACAGCTTGGGACTGGTATCTTGCAGATCGAAGTGCGCTCGCGTCCGCCGACAGGGGGATTTGAGGAGTTGCTCGCGGGGGCTCGCCAGAAGGTGTGGGAGCGCGCGGGCGAGGAGGAACGCGCGCTTCTCCGAAACGAGGACCTCGAGTTCGACCGTGGCAACCGCGCACTGAACGTCGAGACGGGCCTCGTGCGTGAGGTGCTTCTCCATCATCAAGGCGCCGATCGCCCTGTGGAGTTCAAACTCTCCGAAGAGTCCGACGGCACTCAGCGCCTCCTCCACCTGCTCCCCGTGCTCTACGACGCCACGCGCGGTGACCACACCGTCGTCGTCGACGAGCTCGACCGCTCCCTCCACACCGCCCTCACGCGCCGCTTCGTTGAGGAGTTCAACGCCGCCTCGGACCACGGCGGGGCGCGCAGCCAGCTCATCTTCACCACGCACGACACCAACCTCCTCAACGGCCGGCTGGTGCCGCCCGCGTCCATCTGGTTCGTCGAGAAGGACGGGCACGGCGCGACGCGCCTCCACTCGCTCGCGGAGTACAGCGCCGAGCAGCTCGGCCCCCTCCTCGACCGGCTGGAGGACGGCTACCTGCAGGGGCGCTTCGGCGCGATCCCCTTCCTGGCGCCGCGCGAGTCACTCCAGTGGGCGCCGGGTGACCCGGGGAAGGCAGCGTGATCCGCCGGGCCGCGCTGCTCGACCGGGCCGTCCAGCAGCGCGACGCTCGCTTGTTCGTGCTCGCCGTCGAGGGGGCGGAGACGGAGCCCGCCTACTTCCGCGCGCTGGAGGCGAACGACCTCGTCCCGCGACACCGCGTGAAGCTCCACGTCGTCTCGCCCGCGCACAACGCCAGCGCGCCGCTCTATATCCTCGGTAAAGCCGAGCGGGCTGCGCGCGAGCTCTCGCTGCAGCCGTACGACGAGGTGTGGCTGGTGTTCGATGTCGACGTCCACTCGGGCGGCGGCCGGATGCAGCAGGTCATCGAGACCGCGGAGGACGCCCGGCGGCGCGGCTGGGGCGTCGCCATCAGCAACCCCTGCTTCGAACTGTGGCTCCTCCTGCATGTGTCCGACGAGCTCGCCGCCGTCACCGACCGTGGGGCGAGCGTCGTCGCGCTCCTGAAGGCCGCGCTGGGTGCGTACTCCAAGCGCGCTGTCCCCGCACCGTGCCTGGACGGAGACGCGATCGACCGGGCCACCCGGGCAGCCCGCGCGCTCGACCTCGCGCCGTCAGCACCCTGCCCGCCGCTCCCATCGACTCGGGTCTACGCGCTGATGGAGCGCCTCCGGCAGGCGCGGTAGCGCACCGCCCTCTCACCCCGCGGTCTTCACCCGCTTCGCCACCGCGCCCGCCGCCGGCGTCGCCCGCACGAGCCCGTGCCGCTTCGGCGCCTCCGTGCTCTCCCCGCGCGCGACGCGCTCGATGAGCGCCGCCGCGTCGGCGTGCCGCGGCTTCGGCATCGCGCTGCCCCGCTTGTGAAACACCATCACCCGGTCGGTCTTCGTCGCCTCGCCGCGGCGCCCCTCGCCCCAGATCTTGCTGACCTTACCGACCTCGTTCACGTCGTCGACCACCACGGCCGCGAGCTCCATCGGAACCTTCGCCCGCACGGCCTCCCAGGCCTCCGTCGCGAGCGTGCGGCTCCCGTGCTCCTTGTTCACGACGTCGCCGATGGTGACGGCGCACACGCCGTCGTCGCGCAGCACCCGCGCGCACTCGGTGAGGGCCGTCTCCAGGAAGTCGCAGTACCCCTTGAAGCGGTGCCGATCGCTCAGCGCGAGGCGCCGGTCGGTCTTCTCCACGCGCAGCGACGCGTCGACGTCCGACACCGACTCGCCCAGCAGCCACAGGCGGATCCAGTTGAACTTCCCGTAGCGCACCACGTTGAGGTACGGCGGCGACGTCACGATGAGCTTCACGCTCCCGGGCGCGACGATCTTGCTGAGCTCGCGCGCGTCGCCCCGCACGCCGCGCCCCTTGCGCAGAGGCGTCCCCTCGGCAAACTCGTGGGCCATCCGCAGCCGCAGCTTCTCGAAGGCGTTGAAGGGCGGCCGCACCAGCCCCTTCTCCCGGATGTACTTGTCGAGGTACGCGGGCGACATGCTGAAGGTGTTGGGCATCGACACGCTCAGGCACCGCGAGCTCACCACGTCGCGGGTGTGGTGCCCGTGGAGGATGCCCGCCAGGGAGGCCAGCAGGAAGCGGTCGATCGGGTCCTCGCGGTCGAGGTGTTCCTTGAGGTGGAGCATCTGCGGGAGCGTCACCGTCTCCTCGAAGAGCATGCGGATCTCGGGCGGCGCGCGGTCGCCCACGGGCGCGGGCACGTACGAGCGCTCGAGCTCGGCGAGGCGGAGGATGGTCTGCTCGTAGGCGGGCGGCGCGACCTTCACGTCGGTGAGCAGCGCGGCGAGGGGGTTGAGGTCGACGCCCACCCCCACGCGGCCCGCGATGCACGCCTCCAGCGGCGTCGTCCCGCGCCCCGAGAACGGGTCGAGCACCACGTCGCCCGGCGCGCTGAACTGCTCGATGAAGTACCGCGGCAGCCCCGCGGGGAAGCTCCCCATGTACGAGCACATCGAGTGGAGCACGTGCCCGTAGCGCCGCCCCAGCAGCTTCCACCAGGGCGCGGCCCACGCCTGCTCGCGTCCCACGACCTTCGCGCGCGTCGAGCGCACGCCCCCTTCAACCACCGTCAGCATGGCGCCGTCCTGCACGGGATGCGCGTTACCTGATGGGGAGCTCCGGGCGCAACTTTTCTGCGACGAAATCGCGCTGGAGCTCCAGGCGATCGCGAACAATCGGTTGAAACGCGGACGGCCATCGGGCATCCATCGACGCGGCGATGAAGTCATGGACGCTCGTGGCAGCGGGATGGATGGCCGTGCAGGTGGCGGTGCCCCTCGTGCGCCTCGATCCGCGCAACGAGGTGCCGTTCTCGTCCCGCTTCTCGTGGTCGATGTTCGCGGGGCGGCCCATCGCCCGTTGCACCCACGGCCTCTCCTGGCGCGACCGCGATGGCCGCGCGGTGGACGGACCGGCTCTCCCCGCGGGCCCCGTCGGCGCGGTGCTCTCGGCGCAGACGGAGCGGGAGTTCGCGCGCGTCGTCCCGCTGCTCACGGCCTACGCCTCAGGCGACGACGAGGTGGTCGGCGCCCTCCACGACCTCCTCCGTCGCCACAAGCGGGTGGTCGATCCGCGCGGTGAACTCGTGCTGGAGAGCCGTCTGCGCTGCCGCACGTGGCGGGGGCGCGAGTTCGCCCCGACGCTCGTGCTGGGTGCCCGGTGAGCGAGCGCCAGCACGACGCCCTGCGCCGCTCGCTGGGGGCGCTCGCGTTTCTCGGCGTGGAGCACATGCGCGGCGAGTGGCGGGCCTCCCTCGCGGTGTGGTCGTACGGTCGCGAACCATCGTGGCACGCGGCGCTCCCCTACGGCCTCGTCGCGCTCGCGGGCGGGAGCGCGCTGGCCTTCGCGCTCGGCTGGCGGTGGCGCGCGGCGGGGGCCCTGTTCTGCGCGTCGCTGGCGGGGCTCTACGGGCTCGCGCCGGTCACCTACCACAACAACCTCTACCTGCTCTGGCTGCTGGTCGTCCTCGCGGTGATCACGGGCGGGCGGTGGAAGGGCGACGGGCTCTTCGCGCGACTGGTCCGCTGGCAGGTGGTCTTCGTGTACCTGGCGTCGGTCGTCGTGAAGCTCTCGCACCCCTTCTGGCAGGGCTCCGGCGGCGTCATCCGCTGGCTCGCGGCGGAGCGCGTCCCGATGATCCACGACGGCGTCGTCAACCCGCTCCTGCAGCCCCTCCTCGTGCGACCGGACGTCTCCGCGCTCATCGACCACGCGACGATGGTGGTGGAGGTCGCGATCCCCGTGATGCTGCTCCGCGCGCGATGGCGACGCGCGGGCTTCGTGCTGGGCGTCGCGCTCCACTGGGGCTTCCAGATGTGGCTCCACCCGCAGCTCTTCACCTTCGTCATGCTCTGGGGCTACTTCGCCTTCGTCCCCACCGACGACAGAACCTGGATCGTCCAAGCGCCCCCGGCCGTTGCGCGCTGGCTCATGCGCCTCGACTGGCTCGGACGCGGGGACGTTCGCGACGGCGAGGCGCTCGCGGTCACCACCCCGGCGGGGCGCACGCTCCATGGCCTGGCGGCGACGTGGGCGCTGGCGACGCTCACGCCCGTCTCGGTGCTCGTCGTGGCGGCCTGCGCGCTCGCGCTGCCCGAGGTGCAGCACGTCGGGGGCGTGTCGCGCGCGGCGGTGGAGGAGGTCGTGCTCGCCCTCCTCGGGGGCGTCGCGCTCCTGTCCATGTGGACACAACAGTGTTCACCACCCCGGGGCTGAGGGGGCACTTACCCCCATGGGAGGAAACACTCCCAGGGGGAGGAATCGGCGTCGCGCGGGTGGTGGTGACGTCGCGAAGTGGCGTCTGGGCGCGTGGGAAGATTTCCTCCCAGAGTGGTTCCCGCGCGGACGGAAGTGCGGTACTTCTTCGGTGGCCCGCAGCTTGCGATGGAGAAGGTCCGTGAGCGATCGGAAAGTCATCCCCCATAGCCTCCTCGAAGACACCGACGGTGCCGCCTTCGCCGAGTACGTGGTGGTGCTGATGCTCGTCGGGGTGATCGCGGCCGTGGCGACCTATTCGCTCGGCCAGCCCCTCGTGGAGTACTACCGCTTCGCCCAGGTGATCCTCGCGATGCCCTTCCCCTGAAGGCTTCGCGCTGACAGACTCTCCCTCACAAAACGACGACATCGAAAGGACGACGCCACCATGAAGACCAACACCCGCTCGCTCCGCCGCAACACCGAGGGTCTCTCCACCGTCGAGTACGTGATCCTCCTCATGCTCATCGCGGTGGTGGGCATCGTGGCGTGGCGTACCTTCGGCAACACCGTCGTCAGCAAGATCAACAACGGCAACAGCCAGGTCTCCGGCCTCGGCGGCACCTGATCACCCGATCGTGATCCTGCGCGGCGCCGCGGCTTCCACCAGGGAGTCCGCGGCGATCGCGTTTCTGGAGGAGGAAGACCCCGACGTGATCCGTCTACTGCCGCAGCTCGCCGTGCTCCTCTGCGTCGCCATCGCAGCGATCGGCGCATGGACGGACTATCGCACGCGGCAGATCCCCAACTGGCTCACCTTCGGCGGCATCGGGCTCGGCGTCGCGCTCCAGGCGACGCTGGGGCACTACCAGTTCGAGGGGCAGCAGTTCGGGGGGCAGTCGGCGCTGGGCGGCGCGCTCCACGCGATCCTCGGCGCGGTGGTCTGCGGGCTGCCGCTGTGGGTGCTCTTCCGCAAGGAGATCGAGCGCGAAGACGGCACGATGGACACCGTCAGCGGCGGCGGGGACGTGAAGATCCTCGCGGCGATGGGGGCGCTCCTGGGGCTGTATTTCGGGCTCGAGCTGGAGTTTCTCTGCCTCGCGGCGACGTCGGTGCTGACGCTCGCGCGGCTCGCCTGGCACGGTCGCCTCCTGCGGGTGCTGTCCAACTCCCTCTTCCTTGCCCTCAACCCCATCCTCCCGAAGAAATGGCGTCGGCGCATCACGGCCGAACTGCTCCACAAGGTGCGCCTGGGCGTGCCCATCCTCCTCGGGACCGTCATGTTCGCCGTCCACCGTCTGGCCCGTTGATTGCGTCTGTCACAAGGGAACCCCATGGAAGCGCCCCAGCACCCTCCGCCGAAACGCTCCCTCGTGAAGGACACGGGGGGCGCGATCTACGTCGAGTTCCTGGTCGTGTTCATCCCGTTCTTCATCATGGTGCTCGGGATGATGCAGATCGCGCTGATGTACGCGGCCCACCTCGCGGTGCAGCACTCCGCGGCGGCGGCGGCGCGCGCGGCGATCGTCGTCTTCCCCGACTGCGAGCAGCGCTACGACGGCGCCCCGCAGAACGTGGTGAACGGCGGCGGCCGCGGTGACGACCCGGCCTCCATCCTCGGCTC
>JBILLV010000235.1:0-14560 GCA_044375895.1 Polyangiales bacterium
GTTCGGTGCGCGCCACGAGCGCCAGCAGCACCACCCCAGGAACGAGCTTCACCGCCCCCGCCACGCCCGCCGCGAGGGCCGCGCCGCCGCGGTGGCGCCGCTCGTAGCACACCACGAAGGCCGCCACCGCGAGGGCGCTGTACGCGTCGAGGTGCGCGCCCACGCCGGCCTCCAGCACCAGCACCGGCGACCACGCCACCAGCACCGCGTGGCGGGCCCGCTCGCTCCCGCGCAGGTGCCACGACACCAGCGCCGCCGTGGCCGACGAGGCGAGCGCGGCCATCCCCTTCCACACCCACCACGCGCGGGCTGGGCCCGTCGCCGCGGCGAGCGCGAAAAGCACGAGCGCCAGCGGCGGGTAGCACGTCGCCACGTCGAGGTGATCCACGGGCGGCGGGAAGCGCGCGCGCAGCCCCGCGAGCTCCGTCGCCAGCGGCGGTAGCGCGTACGGATCGAAGCCTTCCAGCGCGACGGCGCCGTCCCAGAGGTAGCGCCCGACGTCCGTCGTGGTGAAGCTCGGCGCCGACACCAGCGCGACGCGTCCCACCACGCCCACCAGCAGCGCGAGCGTGAGGTCGACGGGCGTGCGCAGCGAGCGCCACGCGAGGAGCATCAGCGCCGTCATCGCGCCGTGCGCGGCGAGGTAGGGGAGCACGCGCGATCCTGCGGGCTGCGCGGCGGCGACGTGGACGCAGGCGACCGCCGCGAGCCACGCGAGGGAGAGCCCGAGCGCGCGCGCCGAGGGCCTCACCGCGGGTCGAAGCGCGGCCCGAGCACCGCCGCCCCCAGCCACGAGAGGATCACCCGCGACGCCGCCAGCGAGCCCTTCAGCGTCCCGCCGATCTTGGGGGCTCCGCCGCGACGGTTGCGCCACGACACGGGGACCTCCTCCACGCGAAGACCCACACGGGCGGCCTTGATCTGCATCTCCATCGTCCAGCCCCACGTCCGGTCGCGCATCGCGAGGCGCTGCAGCGCGTCGCGACGGATCGCGCGAAACGGCCCCAGGTCGGTGACGCGACGGCCGTAGCGGAGCGTCAATCCCCGCGTCGCCACCGCGTTGCCCACGCGCTGGAAGGGAGGCATCGCGCCGGGCTCGATCACGCCGAGGAAGCGCGAGCCCACCACCAGGTCGGCGCGCCCCGCGCGGAGCGGTTCGAGGACGCGCGCGAGCTCGGCGGGGTCGTCGCTGCCGTCGGCCACGAGGAAGGCCACCACGTCGCCGTCCTCGGGTAGAGAAGCGAGCGCCGCGAGGCAGGCCGCGCCGTAGCCCGGTGAAGGCTCGTGCACCACGCGGGCGCCTGCCGCTTCGGCGCGCGCGGCGGTGGCGTCACGCGACCCGTTGTCGGCCACCACCACGCGGCGCACGAGGCCCGCGGGGATCGCCTCGACCACCGCGGCGATGGTGTCTTCTTCATCGCGGGCGGGGATGATCACGTCGACCACGAGGGGCGTCATCGCGACGATCCATACGCGGATTTCTCCTCCCGGAGCAACCGCGTCGGTGGTTGAATCCGCGCCCATGGCACACGTCCTCGGCGTCATCGGCGGCAGCGGGCTCTACCAACTCCCCGGCGTGAAGTCGCGCGAACGCAAGGTGAAGACGCCCTTCGGCGCGCCCTCCGACGCCCTCCGCGAGGCCACCGTCGGCGGGACGCGCGTGCTCTTTCTCCCGCGGCACGGCGCCAACCACCAGCTCTCGCCGTCGAGCGTGCCGTACCGGGCCAACATCTGGGCGCTCAAGTCGCTCGGCGCGACCCACGTGCTGTCGGTCTCCGCCGTGGGGTCGTTGCGCGAAGAGATCGCGCCGGGGCACGTGGTGATCCCCGACCAGTTCATCGACCGGACGGCGGGCCGGGCGTCGACCTTCTTCGACAAGGGCGTCGTCGCGCACGTCTCGATGGCCGACCCGGTGTGCCCCATCCTCGCGGCCTCCGTGGCCGATGCCGCACGCGCGAGCGGGGCCACCGTCCACGCGGGCGGCACCTACGTCTGCATCGAAGGCCCCCGCTTCTCCACCCGCGCGGAGAGCCTCCTCTTCCGCCAGTGGGGCGCTGACATCATCGGGATGACCAACGTCCCCGAAGCCTTCCTCGCCCGCGAGGCCGAGCTCCCGTACGCCACCCTCGCCCTCGCCACGGACTACGACTGCTGGAGGCCGCACGACCAGGTCGACGTCACCGACATCCTCGCCGTCCTCCACGCCAACGTCGCCCGCGCGCAGGACGTGATCGTGCGGCTCGCATCGGCGCTCCCCGACGTCTCGAAGAGCCCCGCGGCGGGCGCGCTCCAGTACGCGATCATCACGAAGGCGGGCGTCGTCACCCCGGCCCTGCGCAAGCGGTACGCGCTGCTCGCGGGCGACGCCCTGCCCCGCAAGCGCGCGTCGAAGCGCTGACCCTTCGCTACGACGACGCCGAGTCGTCGCCCGAGAAGCGGCCGAGCGCTTCGCGGAGGCGCTTCACCGACTGGGCGATGCGCGTCTTCACGGTGCCCAGCGGCTGCTGGAGCCGCTCGGCGATCTCCGAGTGCGACAGGCCGCCGAAGTACGCGAGCTCGATCACCTGGCGCTGCTCGGGGCGCAGCGAGTCGAGGGCCTGACGAACGGCCTCGGCCCGCTGGGCGTCGACCACCTGAACCTCGGGGGTCGCCGTGGGCTCGGTGACGACGGGCTCCTCGGCGCTCTGGTCGTCCTCGTGGCGGGCGCGGCGGCTGCGCGAGCGGATCACGTCGATGGCGCGGTTGCGCGTGAGGGTGACGATCCAGGCGGCGGCGCTGCCTCGCGAGCGATCGAAGGTGCCCGCCTCGCGCCACACGCGGGCGAACACCTCCTGCACGATGTCCTCGGCCTCGGCGCGGTTGCCCGTCACCCGCAGCGACACGGCCATCACGGCGCCGGCGAAGCGGTCGTAGAGGTCCATCACCGCATCGCGGTCGCCTGTCGCGACCCGTTCGAGCAGCGCGTCGGCCTCACCGCGAGTCTGGTCTGCATCCTGCGCCATCAGTATCGAGTCAAGGAACCTGCTGCCCTCCCGAACATGGTCGGTCAGGCGCGCACGCGCTGTCAACGGCGGATCTCTCGGTCGGATGCGGTCCACGGGGGATGCGATGGCCCTCAACAGTCCCTACGCGTGAGCGCCCCTCGTCGGATGTACCCGCGGGCGCCGCTGGAGGCTCCGCGCAGACCATTCAATGTGTTGGTCATCGTCCCCAACGTCCCAGGGTTCGCCGAGCGCTCACCCTGGGCTACGATCGGATCGCCCGCCAAGCCGGGCTCATGCTTCCTGCGCCATGGGGCTTCTCCTGAGCCCGGCTCGGCGGGCGATCCAAATCCAGCCCAGGGTGAGCGCTCGGCGAACCCTGGGACGTTGAAAGGGCTGCGTGGATGGCGCCTACGGCGTCGGCTCGGCCAGCAGCCGCGCGACCATGGCTTCCAGACGGGCGGTCCCTTCGAAGCCCACCGTGATTTCGCGCACCCGGCCCGCGCGGTCGATGGCCACCAGGGTGGGCAGGCTCTGCACATTGTACCGGGTCCCCGCGCTCGGACCGCTCGCGAGGGTGTACCGGATGCCCATCTGCATGCCCACCTGGCGGGCGATGGACGCGGGCTCGTCCGTCACCCCGATCACCGTGAGGCCCTGCGCGCCGTAGCGCTGAGAGATGCGGTTGAGCGCGGGCATCATCGCCCGGCACGGCCCGCACCAGCTCGCCCAGAAGTCCACGAGCACCACGCGCCCGCGCAGCGCGGTGAGGTCGAGCGGCCCGGCGCCCATCACGAGCGAGGCGCCCAGCGGCGGCGGCGGAGCGCCCTGACGGAGCGTGCGGGCGACGGCCTCGGCGAGCGTCGCGCGCAGGGCGAGACGGCGCCCGCCGCGGAGCACCGTGAGGGCGTACGAGGAGCCCACCCCGGCCGCGCGCACCGAGCCCGTGAAGGTCGCGACGTCGCCGGGCGGGAGCCCCTGGGCCTGGACGATCACGTCCCCCGCGCGGAGGCCGGCGCGGGCCGCGGGGGAGTCGCCTTCGACGCCCTCGACGCGGAGCCCGCCGCGGCCGCGGGCGATGGTGGCGCCGAGGTAGCCGCCGGGAGCGCTCGGGGTCCCTCCAGGGTCGCCGTGCGCAGCCCCCGCGGAAATCAGAAGGGCGAGGGCGATGGGGAGGCGCGAGCGCACGAGCCGTCGGATCATGGTGCGAAGCTAGCACAGCCCTCTCGTCCGTCGGGTGTGTGCAGCAAGCGGGCGGTTGACGCGCGCTCGGGATTCGGGCTCTTACACCGATCGTGCGAAGCACGCGCCGCCCGCGCGATCGCGTGGTAGACGCCGCATTCTTGAACACTTTTCCCTGGAGGACATGAACGTGAATCGAAGGTCTAGCAATCTCTGGTGGCTCGTCCCCCTGGCCGCGTTGACGGCCTGCGGCAACGAGCTCCCCGTGGTCGGTGGGGCGATCGACTCGTCCACGGTGGGCGACGCGCCCGACGACCTCACCGACGCGGCCGACGCCGACGACGGGCAGGACGTCGCGGTGAAGGATGGCGGCGACGTCGTGGCGGCCGACGCCGACGCGGCGACGACCGACGACGTGGTCGAAGGCGGGGATGTCGTGACGGCCGACGCCGATGCGATGACGGTCGACGACGTGGTCGACGGCGGTGACGTCGTGACGGTCGACGGTGACGTCGCCGTGACGGACGTTCCCACCGACAACGAGGACGTGATCATCATCACGGACGTGATGGGCTGCGCCGCGGGCGAGGCCCTCTGCGGCGGCCGCTGCATCCCCGTCAGCGAAGACAACATGAACTGCGGCGGCTGCGGCATGGCGTGCAGCGCCGGCACCACCTGCCGCGGCGGCACGTGCATCCCCGTGTGCGGCGCCTCCGAGGTGCTCTGCGGCTCGCCGCCGCGCTGCACCAACGTCCAGACCGACACCACCCACTGCGGCATGTGCGGCAACGCCTGCCCCATGGGCCAGATGTGCGCGATGGGCGCCTGCGCGGTGACCTGCCCGGCGCCCGGGACGGTGTGCACGTCGGCGGCGGGCGTCCCCGCGTGCGTGCAGCTCCGCACCGACGCGGCCAACTGCGGCGCCTGCGGCAACCGCTGCACCTCGTCGCAGATGTGCGTCGACGGCGCGTGCCAGGTGGTGTGCCCCACCGGCGCGACGGCCTGCGGCGACGCGTGCGTCGACCTGCAGAACAACACCTCCAACTGCGGCGCCTGCGGGCGCGCCTGCCCCGGCGGGCTCTCCTGCGTGATGGGCGCGTGCACCTGCCCGACGGGCCAGTCGCTCTGCGGCAGCGCGTGCGTCGACACCAACACCAACGCCGCCAACTGCGGCAGCTGCGGCGTGGTGTGCTCGATGGGGCGCGTCTGCATGATGGGCCGCTGCGTGGTCGAGTGCCCCGCCGGCCAGACGGTGTGCTCCGACGCCTGCGTCACCGTCGCCACCGACCCGGCCAACTGCGGTCGCTGCGGCAACGCGTGCCCCACGGGCCAGGTGTGCACCGCGGGGGCCTGCGGGTGCCCCTCGGGCCAGACGCTCTGCGGCACCGGCGCGGCGTCGACCTGCGTCGACCTCACCGCGGACGTCGCCAACTGCGGCCGCTGCGGCAACGCCTGCGCGACCGGTCAGACGTGCGCGGCCTCCACCTGCCGCGGCGGCGCGCCGGCCAATGACACCCGCGCGGGCGCCATCGCCATCGACCTCCGCGTCCCCTCGGTGACCCTCGCGGCCAACACCACGCTCGCGACCAACAACACCATGGGTCCCACGGGCTGCTCCTGCACCGCGGGCAACGACCTCTTCTACACCTTCACGCTCACGGCGCCCGAGCTCGTGTACGCCGACACCTTCGGGTCGACCTTCGACACGTCGCTCTTCTTCCAGGACGCGACGGGGGCCAACCTCACCACGGCGCTCGTCCCCGGCGGGGTGCTCTGCAACGACGACTCCCCCTGCGCGGCGACGCCCGCGCCGCAGCGCAACGCCCAGGTGTACACCCGCCTCAACGCGGGCCGGTACTTCCTCGTCCTCTCGGGCTGCAACCCGAGCGGCGCCGCGACCATTCACTTCCAGCACCTCCCGGTGGGCAGCGGCGCCGTCGAGCGGATCACCTCCCTCGCGGGGACGCAGACCTTCCGCGGCACCAACTCGGGGACGGGCATCCTCAGCTCGGCCTGCGCGACCATGTCCACCGCGCCCGAGAGCACCTGGTGGTCGGTCACCTGCCCTGACTTCATGGGCACCGCGTACACCGCCACCACGTGCGGCACCGCCACGTGGGACACCGTCCTCGACCAGCGGAGCGCCACGCGGACGCCGCTCGCCGTCTGCAACGACGACGCGTGCGGCCTCCAGTCGACGCTCACCAACAGCATCCCTGCGGGGGCGGGGCTCCACACCCTCTACCTCGAGGGCTACAACGCCGCGGCGCTCGGGGCCTTCGGGCTCACCATCCGCTTCGGCGCCTGCCCGGCGGGCCAGACGGCCTGCGGGATGACCTGCGTCAACACCGCGACCGACGCCGCCAACTGCGGCCGCTGCGGCAACGCCTGCATCACCGGGCAGACGTGCACCGCGGGCGTGTGCGCCTGCCCGACGGGCCAGACCGTCTGCGCGGGCCGCTGCGTCACCACGGCGACCGACACCACCAACTGCGGCGCGTGCGGCAACGCCTGCGCGACGGGCCAGTCGTGCAGCCTCGGGCGCTGCGTGTGCCCGGTGGGCCAGACGCTCTGCGGCGGCCGCTGCGTCTCCACGCAGACCGACCCCGCCAACTGCGGGGCGTGCGCGACGGCGTGCGCCGCGGGCCAGTCGTGCACGCTCGGCCGCTGCGTGTGTCCCGCGGGGCAGACGCTCTGCGGGCGCACCTGCGTCAACACCCTCACCGACGCGGCCAACTGCGGCGGCTGCGGGACGGCCTGCGCGGCGGGGATGGCCTGCGTCGCCGGTCGCTGCGCCTGCCCGACGGGCCAGACGGCCTGCGGGAGGGCCTGCGTCAACCTCCAGACCGATCGGGCCAACTGCGGCGCCTGCGCGCGGGCCTGCGCCACCAACGCCAGCTGCACCGCGGGCGTGTGCGCCGCCAACAACAACACCCGCGCGTCGGCCACCGTGCTCACCCTCGCGGCGGGTGAGACCACCGTCACGGGAACCACCGCGGGCGCGACCCTCGACGGCCCGACCACCTGCGGCGGCGCCGGCGCCGGGCCCAACGTCTGGTACCGCTTCACGCTCACGCAGCGGGAGATCGTGTACGCCGACACCGCGGGCTCGGCGTACGACACGCGCCTCTACCTCGTCGACGCGGCGGGCTCGGTCGTCGCTGGGAGCTGCAACGACGACGCGGGCTGCACCACGGGCGGCTTCACCAACACCCTCCAGTCGCGCATGGCGGTGGTGCTCGCCGCGGGCACCTACGACCTCGCCGTCGGCGGCTTCAACGCCGGCGCGTCGGGCGCCTTCACGCTGCACCTCCAGCACATCAGCGCCACGCAGGGGACCAACCTCATCGCCACGGCCATCAGCGGGACGGCCACCACGGCGACGAGCACCCTGCCCGCGGGCGGTCGCTTCACCCCCGCGTGCGTCGCGGGGACCTCCGGCGAAGACGTCCGCTGGTTTGTCACCTGCGGCGGCACCACCGCGAGCGTCTTCAGCAACTGCGCCGCCGACGGCGCCACCTACACCCGCCAGATCGGCGCGACGGGCTACGACCCCGTGATGGTCGTGTGGAGCGGCCAGACCAACGCCGCCGTGGCCTGCAACGACGACGGCCCCGGCACCGTCAACTGCCGCGGCACCGGCGGCGACACCAACAACTGGGGGGCGCGCATCCAGGCGACCGTCCCGCGCGGCGTCGCCACCGTCATCATGGACGACCGCATCGCCCCCAGCGGCCTCCGCTACACGCTCCGCCACCAGATCGCTCCCTGACCAGGGCGCGACGCTCGCCTCCTCCATCCGCACGCCGTTGAGGTAGTCTCGCGGCGTGCTCGCCGCCCCCCGTCGCTCCGTCGCGCTCGCTCTCCTCGCCGCGCTGGCGCTCCCAGGCTTCGACTGGCCGGGTCGCGCGGCGACGCTCTCTTCACAGCTCGACGGGGCGGCGCCGGAGCGTCGTCGTGAGATTCTCCTGGAGGCTGCCAGCGCGCGCGACCCCGCGGCCCGCGCGCTGGTGCTCCGTTGCCTCGCCGATGAGTCCGCCGCGGTGCGCGTCGCCGCTGCCGCCGTGGCCGCGCGCCTCCACGTCACCGAGGCCGCGCCGACGCTGGTGACGTGGCTCGATCGGCCCGAGGCCGAGGCGCGGCTCGCGGCCACGGAGGCGCTCGGGGTGCTGCGCGTGGAGGCGACCTTCGCGCCGCTCCAGCGGGTGCTCTCCGACGCGGACACCCACGTGCGCCTCGCGGCCGTGCGGGCCGCGGTGGCCGTGGCGGGACGGGGCGCGACGGTGGCCCTGCTCGACCGCGTCTCCGATGGGGAGAGCGTCGTCCGCGTGGAGGCGGTGCGGGCGCTCGGCGACCTCGGTGACGCGCGCGCCGTGTTGCCGCTGCTGGGATCGCTCCAAGACGCCATCCCCGAGGTGCGGGCGGCGGGGGCTCACGCGCTCGGTGCCATTGGTGATCCGCGGGCGCAGCGGGCGCTCGTCGCGGCCTTTCACGACGCCGCGCCGGAGGTGCGTCACGCCGCGGTGCGCGCCGTCGGGGCGCTCGGGTCACGCGCCCCCGGGGCGGTCGCCGACCTCGCCGCGGTGGCCCTCCGCGAGTCGCGCGACGGCGAGCCCGCGGCGTGGTCGCGCCTCGCGGTCGTGGCCATCCAGGCGCTCCGCAGCGTCGGGTCGCCGGCGGCGGTCGACGTGCTGGTGGAAGTGGCGCGTCGGGCGGGGGAGTTTGTCGACCGCGAGCCCGCGCGGGAGGCCCTGCGCGCGCTGGGCGCGATGGGCGACGCGGGGCGCTCGCGCATCCCCGCGCTGGTGGCGGCGGTTCCGGCCGACCTCGAAGCGGAACTCCTGACGCTCCTCGGCGCGCTCGGCGGCGACGACGCGGCCCGCGCCCTGCTGCGTCGCCTCGACCGCCCGAACCTCTCGCCCGGGTCGCGTTCGCTGGTGCTCATGGCGTTGGGGGAGACGGGCTCGCGCGAGGCGCTCTTGCCCCTTCTCTCCCACGCGGTGGCGGCGCCGGCCCCGTTGGCGCCGCGGACGTACGCGCGCAACCAGGAGTGCGCCTCACCGCGGCTCGATCAGGCCGCCCTCGATGGCCTTGGCGCCCTCGCCGACCGCGCGGGGACGCTCGGCCCCGAGTCCCTCGACCTGCTCGTCGCCCTCCGCGATCGAGCCTCCGGGGGGTGTGAGCGTCAGTCCGTCGCCGTCGTCGCGCTCCTCGGTCGGACAGGCAACGCCCGCGCGGCGGCCGCCATCGCCCCCACGCTCCGCGCCTCGTCGGCGACGCTGCGGCTGGCGGCGGCGCGCGCCCTCGCGACCACCGAGCTCACCGGCGTGGAGGCTGAGCTCGCGGCTTCGCTGCGTGACAGCGCCCCGGCCGTGCGCCTCGCCGCCGCGGACGCCCTCGCTCGCCGCGCGACGGCCTCCTCGCTCCCGGCGCTCCTCGCCCGGTGGGACGCGCCCGAGCCCATCGACCGCGGGGCCCTCGCGCGCGCCCTCGCTCGCACCGCGCGTCGTGGCGCCGATGCCGCCCTCCGCACGCGCGTCGCCACGTCGCTCACGGGCTGCGCGCGGACGGCGGCCCCCGAGCTCGCGGCGTGGTGTCTCGACGGCCTCGCCGACCTCGCCGCCGTCGACACGCCGGGGGCGCGGGAGGCCCTCCTCGAAGCCACCACGGGGCCGCGCGTGGTGCTCCGTCCTGCCGCCGCGGACGCGCTCGCCGCCGCCGTCGCGCTGGCGCCGGTGGCGTCGCGCGGGCCGCTCCTCGCGCTCGTGGCGTCCTCGTCGGCGCCGGCGTCGGCCGTGTGGGCGATGGGGGAGGGCGGTGAAGCGCAGGTCGGGCCGCTCGTCGCCGCCCTCGCGGAACCCGATTTCGCCGTGGTGGCCAACGCGTCCGCCTCCCTCGGTCGCCTCGCCGCCCGCGGGGTCGCGGTGGATGCAGGCGACGCTCTCTGCGCGACGCTCCAGGCGTGGCGTCACCCGCTCGTGGTGGCCAACACCCTCCGCGCGCTGGCGAGCGTTCGGGGCGGGGCGTGTGCTCCTACGGCGGTGGAGCGCGCGCTCGGCCACCACCCGGAGGCGCTGGTTCGCGAGGCCGCCCTCGCCGTCGCGCGCGCCCGCCGCGAGGGAGGTGGCGACGACCGCGCCGTCTATGTCGCCGCCATTGCTCGCTGCGCGCAGAGCGACCCGTCGAGCGCGCTCGCGGAGGCGTGCCGTCGCGACACGACACCGACCGAAGCGTCCGAGCGAGGGGAGACGGTCGACGCCCAGGTGGTCGACGCCGCCGGTGAGCCGATGGAGCGGACGCTGTATGGGTTGGTTCTCCCCGACCGGTGGATTCGGGTGGGGACGACGGGGCCGGGCGGGTGGGTGCATGCGCGCCCGACAACCGCCGGGCGCTTCCTCATCGTGGCGCCCGACGACCTCGCGGCCGACGCGCCCTGACTGCGCTACACGGGGATGACGCCGCGCTTGCGGTGGGGGCGCTCCAGGGTCTTGTGCTCGGCGAGCTCCAGGCCCCACGCCAGGATGCGGCGCGTGTCGCGGGGGTCGATGACGTCGTCCACGAGCCCCCAGCCGGCCACCTTGTACACGTCGATGTAGCCCTGGATCATCTCGACGAGCTGCTTCTTCAGCTCGGGCGGCGGGTCTTCGCCGCGGAAGAGCTTCTTCGCCGCGATGCCCACCATCCCCTCGGCGCCCATGACGGAGATCTCCGCGCCGGGCCAGGCCACGATGAGGTCGGGCTCGTAGGCGCGGCCGCACATCACAAAATACCCCGCCCCGTAGGCCTTCCGCACCACCACGGTGAGCTTCGGCACGGTGGCGGCGCTCATGGCGTGGAGCATCTTGGCGCCGTGCCGGATGATGCCCGCGTGCTCCACCTTCGAGCCCACCATGAAGCCCGGCGTGTCCTGGAAGAACACCAGCGGGATGTTGAACGCGTCGCAGAGCTGGATGAAGTGGGCCCCCTTGTCGGCGGCGTCGATGTCGAGGACGCCGCCGAGCTGCATCGGGTTGTTGGCCACGACGCCCACCGTCCGGCCGTTGATGCGCGCGAGGCAGGTGATGAGGTTGCGCGCCCACCGCGGCTTGAGGTCGAACACCTCGCCGTGATCGACCACCGCGCGGATCACCTTGTACATGTCGAACGCGCGCCGCGCCGAGTCGGGGACGATGTCGAGGAGCGACTCCTCGCGCCGGTCGATCGGGTCGTGGCAGGGCACCACGGGGGGCTTCTCGCCGCAGTGGGACGGGAAGTACGAGAGGTACTTGCGCACGGCCGTGATGCAGCTCGCGTCGTCGGGGTACTCGCCGTCGCCCACCCCCGAGGTCTCGCAGTGGATCTTCGAGCCGCCGAGGTCTTGCTCGGCGACGTCTTCGCCCGTGACGGCCTTCACGAGGGGCGGGCCGGCGAGGGCCATCGAGCCGATGTTCTTCACCATCGGGACGAAGTCCGCGAGGCCGGGGATGTACGCCGTCCCCGCGGCGCCGGGGCCCACCATCGCGGCCACCTGCGGCACGACCCCCGACATCAGCACCTCCTCGCGGAAGAGGTGCCCCTGGCCGGCGAACACCGACAGCGCGTCCTCGTTGTTCTTCCCCGGCTCGATGCGGGCGCCCGCCGAGTCGATGAACCACACCATCGGGTGGCGCCCCTTGAGCGCCATCTCCCGCATGCGGGTCACCTTCACCTCGCCGGTCTCTCCGATGGACCCTCCCTTCACGGTGAAGTCGTACGCGGCGCTGCACACCACGCGCCCCTCCACCTTGCCGAAGCCGCACACCACCGCGTCGGCCGGCGGCTTGTCGTCCCCGTTGGCGCCCGCGGCGGAGCCCATCTGGGTGCCGTGCATCCCGACCTCGACCCACTGGCCCTCGTCGAAGAAGCGCCCCATGCGCTCGCGCGCCGTGAGCTTCCCCCGCTCGTGCTGCTTGGCGACCTTGTCCGGCCCGCCCATCGCGCGGACTTTCTCACGTCGCGCCTCCAGCTCCGCCACCCGCTCTCGCATCGTCGGCATCGTTCGCTCTCCCCGTCGCCCTTCGATCCTGTGATTCCTTTGCGGGAGGGGCAGAGCCCCTCCCCTACGCGTTCACCGTTTCGTAGGGGCGTGGGCTTGCCCCGCCCCAGAAGGTCCGTCGACTGTCAGCGGCCCGTCCAGCGCGGGCTCCGCTTCTCCATGAAGGCCGTGAGCCCCTCGCGCGCGTCGTCCGTGCCGAGGAGCGTATAGAGCGCGTCGCGCAGCACCGGCAGCGCCTCGTCGAGCCTCAGGTCGCCCTGCTTCGACCACGCCTCCAGCCCGTGCTTCATCGCCGTCGGCGAGCGCGCGCAGAGCGCCCCCGCCAGCTCGGCCACCCGCGCGTCGAGCGACTCGGGGGCGACGTGCTCGCTGATGAGCTCCCACTCGGCCGCCTTCGCCGCCGGGATCTTCGCGCCGAGGAGCATCATGTCGAGCAGCCGCCGCCGCGTCACCGTGCGCGCCAGCACCGCCATGATCATCATCGGGAACAGCCCGCGGTGAATCTCCGGCGTCGAGAACACCGCGTCGCTCGCCGCCACCGCGAAGTGCGAGGCCGCGACCAGCCCGAGGCCGCCCCCCATCGCCACGCCCTGCACCCGCGCGATGATGGGGCGGGGGTAACGAATCATCGCGAGGAGGAGGTCGGCGTAGTCGCCCTTGATCGGGAGCGTGCTCACCACCTGACCCGAGGTCATCGCGCCGAAGTCACCGCCCGAGCAGAAGTGCCCGCCCGCGCCCGTCAGCACCACCACGTGGGCGTGGTCTTCGAGGTCGGCGTGGGCGAGCGCGTAGAGGAGCTCGTTGGCCATCTCGGGGGAGATGGCGTTCTTCCGCTCGGGGCGGTTGAGCGTGATGGTCGCGATGGGGCCGTGCTCGGTGTCCCGCTTCTCGTAGAGAATCGTGTGGAACATCTCAGCCCCTCGCCGGCAGGTGCAGCATCGCGCGGGCCTCGTCGACCGTCGCCACCTGCCGCCCCACGTCGCGCACCATCTGGGCGGCCTTCTCCACCAGCTCGCCGTTGGAGCGGGCCATCTCGCCGTTGGGGAGGTAGAAGTTGTCCTCGACGCCGACGCGGATGTTGCCCCCGAGGGTGAGGGCCGCCGCGCAGAGCGACCACTGCTCGCGCGAGATGCCCACCACCTTCCAGGTGCTGCCGGGCGGGAGGTTCTCGGACTGGAAGGCGAGGTGCTTCGTGGTGGCCTTGATGCCGCCCACGACGCCCATCACCAGGGAGAAATCCAGCGGGGGCTTGAGGAGGCCCATGTCGATGAGGGCGTCGGCCGAGGAGACGTGGCCCGTGTCGAAGCACTCCAGCTCGGGCTTCACGCCCGACGCGTTCATCTTCGTCAGCAGCTCGCTGATGTAGTCGAAGGAGTTTTCGAAGACGAAGTTGAACACCCAGCCCTTCCGCTTGGGGTTGTACTTCGCGTAGTTCATCGAGCCCATGTTGAGGGCGCCGATCTCGGGCTTGTAGTCCGTGATGTGCGGCGCCTTGCGCCCCTCGGGGTCGATCGTGCCCGTCGAGAAATTCAGCACGATGGGGCACACCGCCCGGATCGCGTCACCGATCGCGCGGTACCGCTCCGCGCTGTAGTCAGGGGCGCCGTCGTCGGTGCGGGCGTGGATGTGGAGCACGGTCGCCCCCGCGTCCCACGCGCGCTTCGCCTCGCGGGCGAAATCCTCGACGGTGTAGGGGATGGCGGGGCACTGCGCGCGCGTCGTCACCACGCCGCTCATCGCGCACGTGATGATCACCTTGTCGTTGGTTGCCATGGCGCCGCGGAGGGTAGCGCCCTTCTCCCCCCGACCGGAACCGCGATCCGTACACCCACCCGTCCCGCGGGGTGGGCGCCCGGGGACGTCCGCCTTGACGCCCCAGAGGCGACCGGCGTAGCGTCGCGAACGTTTTCCGCGGCCGCCGCCACAGAGGGTCGCAGGTTGTAGGAGATTCCATGCACAAGGCAGTCGCCGCTCTCTCACTCGCCGCCGTCACCAGCGCGGCCCTTCTTACTCACACCACCGACGCGTCCGCGCAGACCGCGGGCAACGTCCAGTACGTCACCCCCACCGGCAAGGGCATCACCGGCTGCGCCCTCCTCGGCGCCGAGACCGTGGCCCTCATCCAGGCGGCGGCAGGGGTTCGTCCGCGCTGGGCCTACATCGTCGGTCCGCTGCTCGGGGCGGCCGCGGGCGGCGTCGGGGGCTACTTCCTCGAAGAGGCGGGCGCGGGCGGCACCGACACCACCCTCACCGGCCTCGCCGTGGGCAGCCTGGTGCTGGGCCTCGGGCTCGTCGTCCCCTCGGTGATCGCGTACGTCAACGCCACCAACTACCGCCCCGAGTCCGAGGCGAGCGAAGACGCTGCGCCGACCAACACCCCCAT